>DATHAE010000064.1:0-19252 GCA_035296805.1 Gaiellaceae bacterium
GCCTTGAGCGCGACCGCGACGAGCACGATCACGACGATCCCGAGCACGGTGACGATCAGCTCGGTCCGGCCGACGATCACGTCCCCGAGGTGCCACGCGGTCGTGACGTCGGCGTCCGTCTGCCGGTCCTGCGGGCCTGCGACGAACGCGATCGCGTTGCGCATGAAGAACGCGAGGCCGAGCGCGAACAGGAGCAGCTGCAGCTCGCCCACGCCGCGTCGCCGCACCGGCCGCCAGACGGTCAGCTCGAGCCCGACGCTGAACACGGCCACCGCGACGGCGCCGAGCGCGGCGGCGAGGACGAGCGGCACGTCGATTGCCGAGAACAGCAGCATCATGTACGCGCCGAGCGTCAGGAACTCGCCGTGGGCGAAGTTGACGAGCCGCAGGACGCCGAAGATCAGCGTCAGGCCGACCGCCCCCAGCGCGTAGGAGTTGCCCGCGATCACGCCGTTGACGGTCGCCTGCGCGAGGTCGACGACGCCGTCCGTCAGCGCGAGCACGACGGCGACGGCCGCGAGCGCGGCGAGGATCGCCAACAGCCGCCGGTGGGCGATCAGGCGGCCACCCGCGCAGCCGGTGTCGGGATCGCGTGTTTCGTATCGCCGGCCACGGAGCCAGGCGATCACACACGCGCGCGCTCCGGGCTGTCAAGCGATGACCGTCGACCGCACCCAGTTACACCGTCGCGGTCGATACCGTTCCCCTGGTGACGGAGGAGCACGTGCTCGACGTCGCGGGGCGAACCATCGCGGTCACGAGCCCGCACAAGGTCTTCTTCTCGGAGCGCGGGGAGACGAAGCTCGACCTGGTGCGGTACTACCTCGCCGTCGGGGAGCCGCTGATGCGCGCCGCGGGCGGGAGGCCCACGCTCATGCAGCGCTTCCCTCACGGTGCGGACGGCAGCTCGTTCTTCCAGAAGCGCGTCCCCGAGACGGCGCCCGAGTGGCTAGAGACGACGATCGTCAGCACCCCCAACGGGACGACGTCCCGCGCGCTCGTCCTCGCCGACGTGGCCCACGTGCTCTGGGCCGTGAACCTGGCGTGCCTCGGCTTTCACGTCTGGCCGTCCCTTCACCACCGGCCGGACGTCGCAGATGAGCTGCGCCTCGATCTCGACCCGCAACCCGGAGTCGACTTCGACCACGTGCGGTCCGTTGCGGGCGAGCTGCGCCGTCTGCTCGACGAGCTCGGGATGGTCGGCTACCCGAAGACCACCGGAAACCGTGGCCTCCATGTCTACGTCTCGCTCGAGCCGCGCTGGGACTCGTACCAGGTGCGGTCGGCAGCGGTTGCCGCCGCGCGCGAGCTCGAGCGCCGCCGCCCCGAGCTGATCACGGCGGCCTGGTGGAAGGAGGAGCGAGGCCGCCGCGTCTTCGTCGACTACAACCAGAACGCGCCACACAAGACCGTCTTCGGCGCGTGGTCGGTACGCGCCCGCCCCGGCGCTCAGGTATCGGCGCCGCTCCGGTGGGACGAGATCGACACGGTTCACCCGGACGAGCTGACGATCGCGAGCGTGCCCGAGCGCCTGACGGCGCACGGTGACCCGTGGGAGGCGATGACCGCGCAGCCGCAGTCGCTGGAGCCGCTGCTCGAGCTTCACGAGCGGGATCGGGCCGCGGGTCTTCGGGACGCGCCGTGGCCGCCCGTCTATCCGAAACAACCCGACGAGCCACCACGGGTCGCTCCCAGCCGCGCTCGCAAGGACGCTCGGTGACGGGCGCAGCCCCGCGGCGTCTACGGGACGGCGGGAACGGCCGGCGGCGGTGCGCCGCTGCAGACCGTGACGGCTTGCCGGACGCTCGAGAAGAACCGGTCGACGCCGATCCTCACGGTCAGACCCGAGGCCTCGAGCTCGTCCCGCATCCGCGTGCGCAGGCGCGCCACGACGAGCGTCACGCCTTCTCTCGGGAGGTCGTTCGCGAGCGACTCGAGCGCATCCAACCCGGTCGCGTCGATGTGCGTCATACGCCATCGCGGAGGGCAGCGCGAGCGCGGCGAGGGTGACGCCGGCGACGAGGTCGAGGCGGAAGCCGGTCAGCCGGTAACCCGGCAGGTGCCCCGCCAGGAGCATCGTCCGCTTGAACAACGGCTCCTTGGCGCCCGCCGGAACGCCGGCCGGCCGCCGTAGGCGGTGGCGGCGCCCGCAGGGTCCGGAGCAGTCGCGCCATGCCGACGGGACGACGCTGACGCGGCGAGGCCGGCGCTACGGGTGCGGCCGCAGCTTGTCGAGCACCTTGTCCACGGTCCTGCGCTCGGCCCAGAGTCCGATTCCGACCAGATCGAGCTCGTCTGCGGGCACCGCGGCGACGGCAGCGCGGTTCGCCTCGTCGTGCGGGGTCGAGAAGAGCTCGCGCGTGAAGATCGAGAGGTGCTCGACCTCCCGTGCCATCGCGCGCTCGTAGGCGCGCCGGAGGCCGCGGCCGTCGGCTGCGTAGACGAGGATCGGCTGCCGCAGCATCGGGAGGTAGCGGTTGCCGGATCCGTCCACGTAGGGCTCGCCGACGAAATTCGGCGTGGCCGACACGATCCCGCTGACGAGGAATGCCGCCGCGTTCGCCTTCTGCCAGACGGCGAGGTCGTCGTGGAGGACGATCGCGACCTTCGTGTCGAACGTCTCGCTCGGCATGGCCGGTAGCATCGCTGCCGGGTGAGCGCGCCGGCCAACAATGCGACCGTCGGGTTCATCCATACGGTCCTGACCCTGCCGTCGGTGTTCGGTGCGCTGGCGGAGGAGCTCGCGCCGGGGGCGGACGTCTTCCACATCGTCGACGAGAGCCTGCTCGCGAACACGAGGAAGTCCGGCTCGCTCAGCTCGCAAACGCGGCGGCGCGTGCTCGGATACGTCGAGTCGGCGGCCGACGCGGGTGCGGACGTCGTCGTCGTCACCTGCTCGTCGATCGGGCCGGCCGTCGACGCGAGCCGGAGCTTCGTCCCGGTGCCGGTCCTGCGGATCGACGAGCCGATGGCCGACGAGGCGGTTCGGCTTGGAACGCGCGTGGGCGTCCTCGCGACGCTCCGGACGACGCTCGAGCCGACGGCGGAGCTCGTCGCGCGGCGCGCGCAAGCCGTCGACAAGGATGTGCAGGTCGTCTCGCGCATCGTGGACGGCGCGTTCGACGCGCTGTCGGCCGGCGACCGCGATCGGCACGACGAGCTCGTGCGCGACGGTCTGCGTCAGCTGGCGGGCGAGGTCGACGTCGTCGTGCTCGCGCAGGCGTCGATGGCGCGCCTCGTCGACGCGCTGCCCGAGGACGAGCGGCCGGTCCCGGTGCTGACGAGTCCGCGCCTCGGGGTCGGGCGCGTCGCGGAGCTGCTCAGGTCGGCGGCCGAAGCTCCGCCGCCTGCCCGGGGCTGAGCCCCCGCGTCGGCAGCCCGCGCAGGAGCAGGACGAGCTTCGCCGTCTCCTCGAGCTCCTCGATCGCGCTCGCGGCGGCGGCGAGCGACGGGCCGGCCACCATCGGGCCGTGGTTCGCGAGCAGGAGCGCGTGGCTCTCGCGTGCCCGTTCCCGCACGGCATCCGCGAGCGAGGGGTCGCCCGGCCGCGCGTACGGCACGAGCGGCAGGCGCCCGACGCGCATCACGTAGTACGGCGTGAGCGGCGGCAGGACGTCCTCGGGATCGGCATCTGCGAGGCAGGCCGCGGCGACGGCGTAGGTCGAGTGCAGGTGCACGATCGCCTGCGCGTCCGGCCGCTCGTCGTACATCGCGAGGTGGAGCGAGCTCTCCTTCGTCGGCAGGTCGCCGTCGACGTGCCGCCCCTCGGCGTCGAGGCGGGAAAGACGCTCCGGGTCGAGGAGCCCGAGCGACGAGTTGGTCGGTGTCATCAGCCACCCGTCGTCGCTGCGGACGCTGATGTTGCCCGACGTGCCGGGCGAGAGACCGCGCGCGAAGAGCGATCCGCCGTGCGCCACGATCGCGTCCCGCAGCTCGCGGTCGGTCACGTCCGCGCCTCCAACGCCTCGAGGAAGAAGTCCGGGCCGCCGAAGTTCCCCGACTTGAGCGCGAGCGCGAGCGGGGGGTCGCCGAGGGAAGTCATCCACGGGACGCCCGGGGCGATCTCGTCCCCGACGGCGAGCGCGCGCACGCCGAGCGCCTTCACCACCGCGCCGGAAGTCTCGCCGCCGGCGACGACGATGCGCCGAGCGCCGCGCGCGACGAATGCGCGCGCGAGCTCGCCCAGGACCGACTCGATCACCTGACTCGCGCGCTCGATGCCGACCTGCGCCTGGACGGACGCGACCTCGTCGGGCGAGGCCGTTGCGTACACGAGGACGGGGCCGTCGGCGAGGCGGGCGGTCGCCTCGGCGGCCAGCCTTTCGGCGCCGCCGTTCCGCTCGGCGTCGAGCACGTCGACCTTGACCGACGGGAACTGCGCCGCCATCCGCCGCACCTGCTCACGCGTCGCGGACGAGGAGCTGCCCGCCAGCACCACCGCCGGACCCTCGACGCGCGGCACCTCGGTCGCGTCGACGCGCTCCGGCAGCAGGCCGCGGCGGCGGAAGTTGTCGGGCAGCCCGATCGCCACGCCGGATCCACCCGTCAAGAGCGGGAGGCTCGCGGCGGCCGTTCCGACCGCGCACAGGTGGTCGTCCTCGAGCGCGTCGACGACGGCGTAGGCGATCCCGGCGCGGCGCAGCTCCTCGAATCGTCGCTCGATCGCACGCGCTCCCTCGCGGACGACGGCGTAGGGGACGAGGCCGACGGTTCGCCGGGTCTGCCTGCCGAGGACGCGGACGATGTCGGGATCGGTCATCGGCGTCAGCGGATGCGTCGCCAGCGAGGACTCCGAGAGCAGCCTCGCGCCGACGAAGAGGTGCCCCTGGTAGAGCGTCCGGCCGTTCGTCGGATAGACCGGGCACACGATCGTGAAGTCGGCGCCGAGCGCGTCGAGGAGCGCGTCCGCGACGGGGCCGATGTTGCCCTCGGCGGTCGAGTCGAAGGTCGAGCAGTACTTGAAGAAGAACTGCCGCGCGCCGAGCTCCCGGAGCCACGCGAGGGCGTCCACCGCGTCGGCGACGGCGTCCGCGACCGGCGCGGTCCGTGACTTCAGAGCGACGACGAGTGCGTCGATGACCGGCAGGTCGACGTCCCGGGCGACGCCGATCGTCTGCACCGTCCGCATCCCCCCTCGGACGAGCGTGCTGCAGAGGTCGGTGGCGCCCGTAACGTCGTCGGCGATCGCGCCGAGGAGCGGCGGCCGGCGCGCCTCGCGCGGTGGCTGAGGCCCCGGTCCCACCCGGCCGATCCTAGCGGTGCGTTGCGATGATTCGGAAGCGGCGGCCGGGGAACTCGTGGGCGCGTGGGGGCTTCGGGGGACCGTGCATTGCCGGATCGGCTGACACAAGAGAGGGTCGCGAGGAACGACGGGCTCTTTCGCGACGCGAACGAGCGGATCGGGAGGTTCGCGGCCGAGAACGACCTGCGCGAGGACCCCGTGCCGTTCATCTGCGAGTGCGCCGACAGGCGGTGCCAGGAGATCGTGAGGTTGCGCGTCGACGAGTACGAGAAGGTACGGTCGAATCCGCGCTGGTTCGTCAACGTGCCGGGGCACCAGGTGGCGGCGCTCGGGGCTGCAACCGTCGTCGAGCGCCACAAGGAGTACGTCGTGGTGGAGAAGGTGGGCCACGCCGGCGAGGTCGCTGAACAACTCGCGTCGCGGGAGGGAGAGATCGTCGATGGCTGAGGACGAGCGGGCGCGGCGGATCGGCGCGAACGAGGCCGTCTTCCGCAAGGTCAACGAGCAGATCGAGGAGCTCAACCGCGGCTTCGCCGAGATGAGCGGCGGGACGATGCAGATCGTCTGCGAGTGCGGCGAGATCAGGTGCGCCGAGCAGGTCACCGTCTCGATCGGGACGTACGAGCGGATCAGGTCCGATCCCGCGTTGTTCCTGACGGTGGAGGGCCACGAGGCGGTGGACGTCGAGACGGTCGTGGAGCGCGCCGGCCGCTACCAGGTCGTCCGCAAGCGGGCCGGCGACCCCGAGCGGATCGCCGCGCGCACGGACCCGCGCTCGTAGCGCCCGTCTAGGGGCGCGTCGGCACGCCGAGCGACTGCCACGGCGCGAACGATCCGCCCGGCGTCTGTTGTCGGCAGTGATGGACGGCGCCGTCGTCGGCCTTCACGAGCACCTCGAGCGAGCCGTCCTCTCCGCGCGCGACTGCGGGATCGCCGTCGCAGGAGGCTCGCAGCGTCCGCCAGCCGCCGAAGGCGGCGCCGACGGCCTGCTGGGCAGCCTGGTGCAGCGCGCCGTCGTCGCCGCGGACGAAGACCTCGAGCCGCCCGTCCGCGTTCGCGCACACCGCCGGCAGCCCGGGCCGGGCGGTCGCGAGCACCGTCCACGGCTCGAACCCGTCCGCCGTCTCGCGCTGGACCGCGTAGAGAAGCTCGCCGGCCTCAGTGGTCGCGACGAGCGCGAGCCGGCCCGTTCCGTCGAGGCCGACGGCGGGCATCCCGCGCGAGCTCACGCCGAGCGCCTGCCACGCGCCGAAGCCGCCGTTCGGGTATCGCTGCGACGCGTGGTGTGTGTCGCCGTCGGCGCCGCGGACGAACAGCTCGAGCCGCCCGTCGGCGTTGCGCGCGACGAGCGGCTCGGGATCGTCTGCCGCGACGAGCCCCTGGAGGCTCGGCCAGCGGCCCGCGCTCATCACCCACTCGCCGTTCGCCTCGCGCTGCCAGTTGTGCTCGATCTCGCCCCGCTCGCCGCAGACGAAGACCTCCAGCCGGCCGTCCTCGTTCCGGCCCGCCGCCGCCCGGCCGCGCGGTCGGACGCCGAACAGCACCTCGACGCGCGACCACTCACCGTCGGGCGAGGTCTGCCAGACGTGGTTCACGGCGTCGCTCGACGGCGCGAAGAGCTCCAGCCGGCCCGCGTCGTTCGCGACCGCGGCGGGCGGCGACGCCCAGCTCAGCGGCACCTCGGACCACGGGCCCCACGCACCGTTCGGCGCCTCCTGCCACGCCTGCAGCACGCTCATGAAGCGCCCCGGCGCGAGGACGACCAGGCGCCCGTCGGCACCGCGGCCCACCACGAGATTCCCCCGACTCGCCACCGGCGGCCATTCCACCACGTTCCCGCGCGGCGCGCCGGGTAGCGTTCGGGCGGTGAAGCTCGGCGTCGAGGCGGCGCTCGTCGAGGGCGTCCTCGTCTCGGGCGACGTCGAGATCGAGGACGGCCGGATCGCGGCCGTCGGCCTCGCCGGAGTGGGTCGCGGGATCGCCGCGCCGGGGCTCGTCGACCTCCACGTCCACGGCTTCGGCGGCGTGGATTTCTCGGGTGCCGACGCCGACGGCTACCGCCGCGCAGGGGAGGCCCTGCTCGAGACCGGGGTGACGGCGTTCCAGCCGACGTTCGTGACGGCGCCGGCGGACGAGCTCGTCGCGTCGCTCGGGCAGGTGCCGCGCGGCGTTGTGGGGCCGCGCGTGATCGGGTGCCACCTCGAGGGCCCGTTCCTCTCGCCCGCGCGGCTCGGGATGCACCCCGAGGGTGCGCGGCGCGAGCCCGACCGCGAGCTGCTCGAGCGGCTCCTGGCGGCGGGACCGGTGACGCACATGACGCTCGCGCCGGAGCTCGAGGGCGCGTTCGACCTCGTCGACCTGCTCGTCGCGCGCGGCGTCACCGTCGCCTGCGGCCACACCGACGCGAGGACCCCCGTCGCCCATGCCGCCTTCGACCGCGGTGCCATCCACGTGACGCACCTCTTCAACGCGATGCGCCCGTTCGCCCACCGCGACCCCGGGATCGCGGGCGCCGCGCTCGCCCGCGGGGACGTGACAGTCGAGCTGATCCTCGACGGCAACCACCTCGCCGACGAGACGGCGCGGCTGACGTGGCGCGCGGCCGCGGGGCGCGTGGTGCTCGTCACGGACGCGCTGGAGGCGGCAGGCGTCGGTGACGGCCGCTGGCACCTCGGCGCGGTCGAGGTGGAGGTGCGCGGCGGCGTCGCGCGGCTGCCCGAAAGCGACGTGCTCGCCGGCAGCGTCCTGACGATGCCGGAGGCGGTCCGCGCGCTCGTGCGGGTCGGCGCGACGCTCGAGCAAGCCCTCGACGCCGCCGGCCGCGTGCCGGCCCGCGTGGCGCGCCGTGCCGACCTCGGCACGCTCGCTCCCGGCGCCGCGGCCGACGTCGTCGTGCTCGACGACCACCTCGAGGTCCGCCGCGTGCTCGTCGGCGGGGCCGAGCGCGTGGCCGCCTGACCGCTGCGCGGCGTCGGCCCGAGCCCGTACGATGAGGCCGGTGCAGGACTCGTCGCTCACCGTCCGGCCCGGCGCCGACGAGCTCGAGAGCAGCCTCGAGCGGCACCGGAGCGAACTGACCGCCTACTGCTACCGCATGCTCGGCTCCTCGTTCGAGGCCGAGGACGCGGTGCAGGAGACGCTGATCCGGGCGTGGCGTGGCTACGACCGCTTCGAGGCGCGCTCGGCGCTCCGGTCGTGGCTCTACCGCATCGCCACCAACGTCTGCCTCGACATGGTGAGCGGGCGCGAGCGCCGCGCGCGCCCGATGGACCTGGGGCCGTCGCGCGAGCCGGTCGCAGAGAACCTGAACACGCTCCCGGAGGTGACCTGGATCGAGCCGATCCCGGATCCGGCCGACGTCGCGGTCGAGCGCGACACGATCCGGCTCGCGTTCGTCGCTGCGCTCCAGCACCTGCCGCCGCGGCAGCGCGCCGTGCTGATCCTGTGCGAGGTACTGCGCTGGAAGGCGAGCGAGGTCGCGGAGCTGCTCGAGACGAGCGTCGCATCGGTCAACAGCGCGCTCCAGCGCGCGCGCGCCACGCTCGAGACGGCGAACGTGCACGACGCGGGCGGCGGCGAGGTCGACCGCGTGCTGCTGGACCGGTACGTCGCGGCGTTCGAGGCCTACGACCTGGAGGCGCTGACGGCGCTGATCGCGGAGGACGCGACGCAGTCGATGCCGCCGTTCGACCTCTGGCTGACCGGCCGCGACGACATCTTCGAGTGGTGGTACGGGCCCGGCATCGGCTGCAAGGGCTCCCGCGTGATCCCGGCGCCGGCGGGGCAGGCGAACGGGGCGCCGGCGTTCGGGCAGTACAAGCCGAGCCCGGGCGGCGGCTACGAACCGTGGGCGCTCCAGGTGGTCGAGTTCCGGAACGGCAAGATCGGCGAGCTGACGTTCTTCCTCGACACCGAGCGGCTCTTCCCGCTGTTCGGGCTTCCTCTTCAGCTCGGCGCATAGCTACTCCGGCAGCACGTCGCGCAGGCCGATGAAGGCGAGCAGCTCGAGCAGCTCGTTCGAAGCGCCGCGCAGCCGTACCTGACACCCGTGCCGAGTCGCGGCGAGCTGGAGCCGCGCGAGGGCGTCGACAGTGACCGCGTCCGGCTCGACGCCGCGCACGTCGCAGAGCGCCACACCGGCTGCGCGCGACTCGACCAGCGAGCACACGCGGTCGCACAGGCCCGGGAGATCCGCCCGGGCGATCGGGCCGCGAATCGCGAACGCCACACTCTGCTGCGCGGGGGCGGCCATCGATGGTATGACGCCCGAGGCGACCAGAACTCATCGGCGCGGCGACCGATGAGTTCTCCGCCGCGCGGCGGTCGAAGCAGGTGAGACCGACCGAAAGGAACTCGATGACCATCGCCAACACCCGCACCCGCTGGCTCGCGCTCTACGCGCTCTGCGTCGGCGATCTGATGATCGTCGTGGACATGACGATCGTGAACGTCGCGCTGCCGTCGATCCGCACCGATCTCGGCTTCACCGAGACGTCGCTCGTCTGGGTCGTCAACGCCTACGTGCTCGTCTACGGCGGCCTCATGCTCCTCGCGGGGAGACTCGGCGACCTGTTCGGCCATCGCCGGCTGTTCCTGCTCGGCGTCGCGTTGTTCACGGGCGCGTCGCTCGTGTGCGGCCTCGCGCAGTCGCAGCACTTCCTGATCGCCGCGCGCGCGGTGCAAGGGATCGGCGGCGCGGTCGTGTCGGCCGTCGCGCTCTCGCTGATCATGACGCTCTTCACGGAGACGGGTGAGCGGACGAAGGCGATGGGCGTCTTCGGGTTCGTGATGGCAGCCGGCGGGAGCATCGGCGTCCTCGTCGGCGGCGTGCTCACGGACCGGCTCGACTGGCACTGGGTCTTCCTCGTCAACCTGCCGATCGGGATCGGCGTCTTCGTGGCGATCCTGATGCTGATCCCGGGCGGGACCGGCCAGGGCAACCGCAGGCAGCTCGACCTCGGCGGCGCGGCCACGATCACCGGGTCGCTGATCCTCGCGGTCTACGCGATCGAGACGAAGACCTACTGGCTACTCGCTCCGGCGGCGGTCGTCTTCGCCGCGTTCCTCGTGCTCGAGACGCGCGTGCGCGAGCCGCTCGTCCCGCTGCGCCTCTTCAAGATTCGCAACGTGTCCGTCGCGAACCTCATCGGCGTCCTCTGGTCGGTCGCGATGTTCTCGCTGTTCTTCCTCGCCGCGCTGTATCTGCAGCTCGTGCTCGGGTACAGCCCGCTCGAGGTCGGCCTCGCGTTCCTGCCTTCGAATCTGATCATGGGCGCGTTCTCGCTCGGGCTGTCGGCGAAGATCGTGATGCGCTTCGGGATCAGGTCGCCGATCGTGGTGGGGATGTCGCTGATCGCCGTCGGGCTGCTGCTCTTCGCGCGCGCGCCGGTCGACGGGAGCTTCCTGATCGACGTGCTGCCCGCGACGGTGATCGTCGGCTTCGGCGTCGGCATCGCGTTCAACCCCGTGCTCCTGGCGGCGATGAGCGATGTCGAGCCGAGCGAGACCGGTCTCGCATCCGGCGTCGCCAACACCTCGTTCATGATGGGCGGTGCCGTGGGCCTCGCCGTGCTCTCCACGATCGCGGCGTCCCGCACCGACAGCCTGCGCGCTTCTGGCGACGCGCCGCTGGCGGCGCTCACCGGCGGCTACCACGTCGCGTTCGTGGTCGGCGCCGCGTTCGCGGCCGCGGCCGCCGTGATCGGCGCGACGCTCCTGCGCCCGGCCGAGGCGCCGGCGCACGCTCTCGAGGCTCCGGCCGCCGCCGAGGCCGAGGCCGCGTGATGTTCAGGGACTCGAAGGCGTTCGCGGGGTTCTCCGTCGACGACATTCCGAGCGCGCGCGCGTTCTACGGCGACACGCTCGGGCTCGAGGTCTCGGAGGAGCACGGCCTGCTGACGCTGCACCTCGCAGGCGGCGGCACCGTGCTCGCGTACCCGAAGGACGACCACGCGCCGGCGACCTTCACGATCCTGAACTTCCCGGTCCACGACATCGAGGCGGCGGTCGCAGCGCTGAAGGGCGCGGGGGTCGAGTTCGAGAGCTACGACGAGCCGAAGACGGACGAGGACGGCATCTTCCGCGGCGGCGGCGCGCTGATCGCGTGGTTCCGCGACCCGGCGGGGAACATCCTGTCGGTGCTCGAGCTGGAGTAGCGCGTGGCCGAGCTGGCGATCCGCCTGCGCGGCGCGGTGAAGCGTTACGGCGCGATCACGGCGGTCGCCGGCCTCGATCTCGACGTCCCGGAGGGCACCTGCGTCGGCCTTCTCGGCCCCAACGGCGCCGGGAAGTCGACGACGATGCGGCTCCTGACGGCCCAGGCGATCGCGGACGAGGGCGAGCTCGAGGTGCTGGGGTACCGGCTGCCGCAGGAGTCGAAGCAGGCGAGGGCGCTGTGCGGGGTCGTGCCGCAGCTCGACAACCTCGACGTCACCCTGACCGTCGAGCAGAACCTGCTCGTGTTCGCGCACCTGTACCGGATCCCCCGCGCCGACCGCCGCGCCGCGGTCGAGCGCGCGCTCGAGCTGGCGAAGCTCGTCGACCGGCGCGACACGCGCGTCGACAAGCTCTCGGGCGGGATGCGGCGGCGCCTGCTGATCGCGCGCGCGCTCGTGCACGGCCCGCGGCTGGTGCTGCTCGACGAGCCGACCGTCGGGCTCGACCCGCAGGTGCGCCAGGAGCTGTGGGCACTGATCGACGCGCTGCGCAACGAGGGGACGTCGATCCTGATGTCGACGCACTACATCGAGGAGGCGCAACGCCTGGCCGACACGGTGCTGATCATGTCGCACGGCGAGGCCGTCGCCTCGGGCCCGCCCTCGGAGCTCGTGAGCGAGCACGCGGGAACGGACGCGCTCGAGGTCTACGGCGGGCCGGCACGGCTCGCCGAGGTGGAGTCGGAGGCGGAAGCAGTGGGGCTGCGTACGCGGCGCACCGGGACGAGCGTCGCGATCCTCGGCGTCGACGGCGCGAACGGGCACGGGTTCCACGGCGAGCGGCGGCCCGCGAACCTGGAGGACGTGTTCGTGCTGCTGACCGGCGAGGAGATCGGCTGATGGCTGCCGCGACGGCAGGACGCGGCCGGCGTCTCAGGCGTCTCGAGCGCCCGGCGATCTCGGGCGTGCTCGTTCGCGAGGTGATCAACTTCTCGTCGTACTGGCGGTCGGCGACGTTCTCGTCCACCGTCGAGCCGACGATCTACCTGCTCGCGTTCGGCTTCGGCTTCGGGTCGCTCGTCAGCCGCGTCGGCGGGTACGAGTACGTCGAGTTCGTCGGCACGGGGACGGTCGCCACTGCGGTGCTGTTCTCGAGCGCGTTCCCGGCGATGTTCGGGACGTTCGTCAAGTACCAGTTCCAGCGCACCTATGACGCGATCCTCGCCGCGCCGGTCGACACCGAGGAGCTCGTCACGGCGGAGGCGCTCTGGATCGCGACCCGCGCCGGCGTCTACGGCTGTGTCCCGATGCTGGTCGCGATGGTGTTCGGGCTCGACCCGGCGTGGGGGATGCTCGCGGTCCCGTTCATCGCGTGGATCTCCGGCTTCGGGTGGGCGTGCTTCGGCATCGCCGTCGCGGGCCGCGCGAAGTCGATCGAGAACTTCAGCTACATCGTGAGCGCCGTCCTCACGCCGCTCTTCCTCGTGGCCGGCACGTTCTTCCCGATCAGCCAGCTGCCGCACTGGGCGCAGGTGCTCGCCCAGCTCAACCCGCTCCACCACACCGTCGAGTTGGTGCGGCACGCGGCCTTCGGGTGGGCGGGGTGGATCGACTTCGCGCGCGTGGGGTTTCTCGTCCTGTTCGGGCTGCTCATGTGGCGGATCGCAATCCGCGCGATGGTCCGGAAGCTCGTCGACTAGCCCGATTCGCGCCGCAGGGCGACGCCCGTCAGGATCTCGCGCACCAGCCGCTCGGCCACGAGCGCCGTCACGTCGGCCGACCCGACCGCGGTCGGGATCACCTCGACGACGTCCGCGCCCACGAGGTCGAGCCGCGACGCGAGCTTACGGCAGGCCCACAGCAGGTCACTGCTCGTCATCCCGCCGGGCTCGGGCGTCCCGGTCCCGGGCGCGAACGCGGGGTCGAGCACGTCGACGTCGACCGAGAGGAAGACGGGCCCCGCGCCGGCGATCTCGACGGCGCGCTCGACGACGGCCGCGATTCCGACCGCGCGCACGTCGTGCATGAAGAGGCTCGAGATCCCCCGCTCGCGCTGCCAGGCGAACTCCCGTGGGCCCGGCCAGTAGCCGCGGAGGCCGATCTGCACGTACCGCCGCGGGTCGACGATGCCGTCTTCCACGAGCCGGTACATCGGCGTCCCGTGCGAGCGGGTGACGCCGAAGACCTCGAAGCCGGTATCGGTGTGGGTGTCGAAGTGGACGAGCCCGACCTGACCGTGCGGGGCGGCGCAGGCGCGGATGTCCGGCTCGGCGATCGAGTGGTCGCCGCCGAGGACGATCGGCAGCGCGCCGGCCGCGACGGCCTGACCGACCGTCGCCTCGATCGCCGCGTGCGACCGCACCGGGTCGGCGGGAACCACCGCGGCGTCGCCGAAGTCGACGACGCGGAGCACCTTCGTCGCGTCCACGCCCGCCTCGAGGTGCGGACCCGGCGGGCAGCTCGCGGCGCGGATCGCGCGCGGCGCGAAGCGGGCGCCGGGCCGGTCGGAGACGAGGTCGTCGGTCGGTGCGCCGACGATCGCCACGTCGACCCCCGCGAGCTCCGCCGGGTCCTGCGTGTAGGGAAGGCCGCCGAAGGTCAACAGGCCGGCGTAATCCGGCTTCTCGCCGAGCTCGTGCCAGCGCTCGAGCGGGTCGATCACTCCGAGCCGGCGCGAAGGCGCTCGCGCGCCGCGTGGCGGATCGCGCGCTCCACGCGGGGGCTGCTCCGCACGAGGTCGTTGAGCAGGTCCGCGGGAACACGGAGCAGCCGCACGGGCGACGACGCGACGACCGTCGCGAGGCGCGGGTAGCCGAAGCCGCTGCCCCAGTCCAGCGCGGCGAGCTCTCCGAAGAACTCGCCAGGCCCGAGCGCGCGGACGCGGCGCTCCTGGAGGAGGACGTCGACCGTGCCGGCGAGGACGACGTAGAAGTCCTTCGAGCCGTCCCACTGCGCGACGATCGTCTCGCCGGCGACTGCAGTGCGGACGTCGGCGGCGCGCGCCAGCCGTGCCAGCTCGTCCGGTCCGAGCGACTGAAAGAGCGGGAGGCGGTTCAGGTCGGCGAGACCGGAATCGGTGCCTGCGAGCCAGCTCCGCCCGATGTCGGGATCCCGCTCGTACGGCACGGCGGCCGCGTCGGGCTCCAGCTCCACCTCGGCTCGCTCGAGGAACGACAGCACGCGCTCGACATCCTCGGCGGTGGTCGCGTGGCCGAGGATGCACATCCGGAGCACGTAGCGCCGCTCGACCCGCGTGGACGAGATCAGGCCGAGGCCGCTGCGGTCGAGCGCCGCGACGAGAGCGGCGTTGCGGTCGTCCTCCTCGTCCTCGCCGCAGTCGAAGCGCCTGCGGAAGCAGACGACGGAGAGCGACGGCCGGGCGGCGAGCTCGAGCGTCGCCGAGGCGTCGATGCGGCGCGCTGCCGCCTCCGCGAGGTCGAGGCAACGGTCGATCGCCGCCCCGAACGCGTCGACTCCGAACGCGCACAGCGAGAGCCAGACCTTGAGCGCCCGCGACGCCCGTGTCAGCTGCAGGCCGAGATCGGAGAAGTTGACCTCCTCGGTCGCAGGGCGCGCGTCGTGGAGGTACTCCGGAGTCATCGCGAACGCGCGGCGGAGGAGCGACGCGTCGCGGACGAGCAGACAGCCGCACTCGTACGGCTGGTAGAGCCACTTGTGCGGGTCGAGCGTCACCGACTCGGCGAGCTCGATCCCGCCGAGCGCGCGCCGGCCGCGCTCCGTGAGGACGGCGAACCCGCCGTAGGCAGCGTCGACGTGGAACCAGAGCCCGTACGCCTCGCACACCTCCGCGAGCTCCGGCAGCGGGTCGACGGCGCCCGTGTTCGTCGCACCGCCGTTCGCCGAGAGGAAGAACGGCTGACGGCCGGCGCGAAGGTCGGCCTCGATCGCCCGCCGCAGGGTCTCCGGCGCGAGGCGCCCCTCCCGCTCGACGGGCAGCACCCGGATCTGGTCGGGGCGGAAGCCGAGGATGCGTCCGCCGCGCGCCAGCGACGAGTGCGCCTGATCGGAGACGTAGGCGACGAGGCGGTCGTTCATCGACCCGACGAGCGCTTCGCGCGCGCAGGCGAGGGCCGTCATGTTCGCGGCGGAGCCGCCGCTGACCAGGCTTCCGCCGGCGCCCTCTGGGAGGCCGATCCACGACCGGAACCACTCGAGCACCTCCAGCTCGAGCTGCGTCGGCCCGGCGGACTCCATCCACGATCCCGCGTAGACGTTGCACGCGCTCGCGATGAAGTCGCCGAGCGCGCCGGGCCACGTGCCCGCGAAGGGAACGAAGGCGAAGAAGCCCGGGTGGTCGCCGCGGCTCGTGAACGGCAGCACGTCCTCCGACAGGCGGCGCAGCAGTTCCTCGAACGGCACGGGTCCGGCCGGCGGAGGGCCCGACAGCCGCGCGCGCATCTGCGCCGGCGTCGCCCGGCGGAGCGGGGGCGCGGCGTCGTCGAGAACGTGCTCGACGAGCATGTCGACCGTGCGATAGCCGAGCGCCCGCATCGCCTCCCGGTCGAGCGCGAGCGGATCGGTCGTGCGCTCGGTGTCCCCCCTCACCTACGCCTCTATACCAATTCGGCGGGTGCACTTCCACCGCCCCCCGCCTGCGGCGAGAATGCGGCGCGATCGGAAAGCCACAGAGGAGGGGAGATGACGGCCTTCGAGGGCCGCATTCTGGTGATCGGGCTCGGGGCGGTGTCGCGCTGCACGCTGCCGCTGCTCTTCGAGCACGTCCCGGCGAGGCGCTCGCAGTACACCGTCATCGACTTCGCCGGCCGTGAGGAGTCCGTGCGCTGGGTTCGCGAGCAGGGCGCGGCGTTCGCACCCGAGCGGATCACGGAGGACGACTACGCAGACGTGCTCGCCCGCCATGTCGGCGCGGGCGACCTGATCGTCGACGTCGCCTGGAACATCGGCACGGCCGACCTCCTCGAGTGGTGCCGCGCGCACGACGTTCGCTACGTGAACGCGTCGCTCGAGGTCTGGGATCCGTACGAGGGGATGGGCAGCAGCCATCCGACCGAGCGGACGCTGTACGCCCGGCACATGGAGCTGCGCGAGCGGTTCGCGCGCTGGGGCGACAACGAGGGGCCCTCGGCGATCCTCGACCACGGCGCGAATCCCGGCCTCGTCTCGCACTTCACGAAGGCGGCGCTCGCGGACGTCGCCGACGCCTGCCTCGAAGACGGGCGCGTGGAGGGCGCCGCGCGCGAGGCGATCGCAGACGCGCGTGCCGCGGCCGCCTGGAACCGGCTCGCGCAGGCGCTGGGCGTGAAGACGATCCACATCTCGGAACGCGACACGCAGATCAGCGACCGGCCGAAGCGCGAGAACGAGTTCGTGAACACCTGGTCGGTCGAGGGCTTCTACGAGGAAGGCGTCGCGCCGGCGGAGCTCGGCTGGGGCACCCACGAGCGCGAGCTTCCGCGGCTCGCCTTCACGCACGAGCACGGCCCGCAGAACCAGATCTGCCTCGCTCATCCCGGCTGTCGCACGTGGGTCCGCTCGTGGGTGCCGTGCGGCGACATCGTCGGGATGGTGATCCGCCACGGCGAGGCGTTCTCGATCTCGGAGGCGCTCACCGTCGAAGACGAGGGCGGAGCCGTGTACCGGCCGACGGTCCATTACGCGTACTGCCCCGCCGATGCCGCGATCGCGAGCCTGCACGAGCTGCACATGCGGGGCGACGTGCTCCAGCCGGAGCAGCGGATCATGGACGACGACATCGTCGACGGCCGCGACGAGCTCGGGGTGCTGCTGATGGGGCACCCGCTGACCTCGTGGTGGTACGGCTCGCTGCTCGACATCCACGAGGCGCGGCGGCTCGCGCCGCACCAGAACGCGACGACGCTGCAGGTCGCCGCCGCGCTCCTCGGCGCCGTCCAGTGGCTGCTCGAGAACCCGCGGCGCGGGGTGCGGCTGCCGGACGAGCTGCCGCACGACGAGATCCTCGCGCCCGCCCGCCCGTACCTCGGCCCGATCGCGTCGCAGCAGTCGGACTGGACGCCGCTCGAGCGGTGGTCCGATCCGTTCGTCGGCTACGGCCGGCCGCGTCCTCCCGCCGAGGACGTCTGGCAGTTCTCGACATTTCTCGTCCACGGCCCCGCCTGAGGATGCGGGCGGTCGTCGACGCGCTCGGCGGTGCCGAGCGGCTGAGCCGCGGCGAGCTCGACCGTCTGGCGCCGGTCGTCGCCGGGCTCGCCGAGCCCGACGGCCGCGCGGGGCCCGAGCTCGCAGCGGAGCTGAACCGGATCGAGCGCGAGCACGGCATGAGCGGGCCTGCGCGGCGAGCGTTCCAGGCTCTGCTCGCGCGGACCGGCGTGGCGACGGAGCTGCCGATCGAGCTGCCGCTCGACGACACGCCGTACTGGCTGCGCGGCGACCGTCCCCTCGCCGGCCACCGCTCGCGGCCAAAGCTCGACGGCGTGGTCGACGTGCTCGTCGTCGGCGCCGGCCTGACGGGGGCGTCGGCGGCGTACCACGTGGCGGGGCGGGGCCTGAGGGTCGCCGTCGTCGACGCAGGCGATCCGGCGAGCGAGGCGAGCGGCCGGAACGGCGGCAACTTCGAGCTCCTGCCAGAGAACTCGATCGGCATCTACCCGGGCCTCGCGCCCGCGCGGCGGGAGTTCGTCCGCCGCACCCGGCCGGACGTGTCGCGCGCCGAGGCCCGCCGCGAAGGCGACCGTCACGCCGCGGCCGTCCTGCAGCTCACCCTTCGCAACCGTCGCCGGCTCCGCGAGCTCGTCGAGCGGGAGCGGATCGACTGCGACTACTGCCCCGCCGGCTGGATCTTCCTGGCCCACGTCGAGCGAACCGACACCGGGATCGTCGAGGAGGCACAGCTGATCGAGGCGCACGGCGCGAACGTCGAGCTCTGGTCACCGGAGAAAGTCCGCGCCGAGCTCGGCGTCGACACCGCGTTCAGGGCCCGGTTCCTCCCCGAGGACGGCAGCTACCACCCGTTTCGCTACGCATGCGGAGTCCTGGAGCGGGCGGTCCGGCGCGGCGTCGAGCTGTACGCGCGGTTGCCCGTCCTCGCGCTCGCCTCGCGCGGCGCCGACGAGCACGAGGCGACGACGCCGGAGGGTCGCGTCGTCGCGCGCCGGGTGATCGTCGCGACGAACGCCTTCACCCGCGAGCTGCTCCCCGAGCTCGCGGCGATCGCGCCGTACCAGAGCCAGGTGATGGTGACCGAGCACGCGCCCGACCGCACCCGAGGCCGGATCGTGACGTCCGAGCTCGGGCCGGTCTACTTCAACCAGCCGCGCTCGGGCGTCCGGGGCGACCGCGCGCCGCTCCTGTTCGGCGGCGGCGACGACCGGCCGCTCGCGAACCCTCACTCGCGCCGCCGCTCCGGCGCCGTCCATCGGCTGCTGCTCGAGCTCCGCGACGGGTACTTCCCGGAGCTGCGCGGGCAGCCGCCCTCGACCGAATGGATCGGGCCGATGGCGTTCACGCCCGACCAGCTGCCGGCGATCGGCCTGCTACGCCCCGGCCTCGTCGTCGCGGCGGGCTTCAACGGCTACGGCGGGAGCTACACGACGGCCGCCGGCGAGGCCGCGGCCGAGCTCGCCGTCGGCTCGCCGCCGCCGTGGCTGGCAGCGGACGTGTTCACGCCGCGCCGACTCCTCCGGCGGTAGCGCGGCCGACTGCTCACGCGAGCTCGAGCACCATCCCCTCGCGCGCGAGCGCCGGCGGCGCGAGTCCGTTCGTCCCCGCGACCGCCCGCGCGCGAGCCTCCAGCGCCTCGAGGCTCGCGTCGTCGTGCCCGGGGTCGTGGTGGAAGAGCACGAGCCGTCGGGCGTCCACCGCCTTGGCGAAAGCGACCGCGTCCGTGACGCTCGAG
>DATHAE010000065.1:0-7318 GCA_035296805.1 Gaiellaceae bacterium
AGCGCCTTCGCCGTGCCTACGAGATCGGAGCCGGCCAGCGCCTCGTCCGAGACGAGCACCGCACGATCGGCGCCCATCGCGAGCGCCTTGCGCAGCGCGTCCATCGCCTTCTCGGGGCCCATCGAGACGATCACGACCTCGCCGTCGCCCGCAGCCTCCTTCAGCTTCAGCGCCTCCTCGACCGCGTGCGAGTCGAAATCCGAGAGCGTCAGGTCGCCCGAGCGGTCGAGGTGCTTCGTCGCCGGGTCGAGACGGCGGCCCGTCGCCGCGTCGGGCACGGCCTTCACGCACACCGCGATCTTCATCGCGCGAGACTCTATCCGCGCCTCGCAGAAGCAGGCGCGTTACCCGCAGGTGCCGAGAGGTCTGACTCGAATGGGGGGTTGCGCATCCTTCAACCACTGGTAGGGTGCGCGACTTCGAGCGCCGAACCGGACCGCCGCTCCATGTCCCGGACTGCACTCTTCGGAACATCCCTCCTGTTTCTGCTCGCCGCTGCGGCGACCCTCGTCGCGACCGCGGGCGCCCGCAGCGCGGGCGTGCCGCCGCTGATCTTCCCGGTCGTCGGGCAGGTCACCTACACGGACGACTTCGGCGACGCGCGCGGGAGCGGCCGCCACGAAGGCAACGATCTGATGGCGCCGAAGCGGTCCGTCGCAGTCGCGGTCGAGCCCGGCACAGTCAAGTTCTGGACGACCTCGGCGCGCGCGGGCTGCATGCTGTACCTCTACGGCGACAGCGGCACGAAGTACATCTACGTCCACCTCAACAACGACCTCACGCTCGCGAACGACAACGGCGGCAAGTGCGTCGCCGGCGTCTCGTACGCGCCGGGCTTGAAGAGCGGCGACCGCGTCGCGGCGGGGCAACCCGTCGGGTTCGTCGGCGACTCGGGCGACGCAAACGGGATCGCGTCGCACCTCCACTTCGAGGTGCACCCGCGCGGCGGCGAGGCGACGAGCCCGTTCGCCTACCTGAAGCGCGCCAAGCGATTGCTTGTCGCGGCGCCTCCCGCGGGCCGTGCCTTCACGCTCAAGCTGCAGGGCACGGTCCTGGCCGCCGGGCAAGACGAGGTCGACGTGAAGGTCGACACGCTGCAGGCCTGGCCGTCGCACCTGAAGGTGACGAAGCTCCAGAAGACGATCACGCTCGACGTCCCGATCGGCGCTCCGGTCAGCTCGATGGACCTGACGTCGCTCACCGGGCTCAAGGTCGCGGTGTGGACGCTGCCCGCGCTGCCGACGCTCGACGCGCTGACGGGTGCGGCACACGCGCTCAGCGCGCAGAAGATCGAGCTTCGGTAGGCCCGGCCCGCGCCGTGCGCGCCGCTCCTCTACGCGGCGACGGCGCCGCGCAGGAAATCCACGATCTCGCCCGTCGGAGCTCCCGGCGTGAAGACCTCCGCGACGCCCTGCGACTTGAGCTCGGCGACGTCGTCGGCGGGAATCGTCCCGCCGACGACCACGATCACGTCCTCGGCGCCCTCGCCGCGCAAGAGCTCGAGGATCCGGGGCACGAGCGTCATGTGCGCGCCCGAGAGGATCGAGATGCCGACGGCGTCCGCGTCCTCCTGGATCGCCGTCTCGACGATCTGCTCGGGCGTCTGGTGGAGGCCCGTGTAGATGACCTCCATCCCGGCGTCGCGCAGCGCGCGCGCGATGATCTTCGCACCGCGGTCGTGACCGTCGAGGCCGGGCTTTGCGATCACAACCCTGATCCTTCCTGCCACGGTGGGGCAGTATAGGAACGTGAAGCTGACCGTCGTCGGCTGCTCGCCTGCCTGGCCAAACCCGGGCGGCGCGCAATCCGGGTACCTGGTCGAGACCGACGGCCGGCGCCTCCTCCTCGACTGCGGGCCAGGCGTCCTGCCGCGGCTGCGCGAGCGCGAGGACTGGCCGCAGGTCGACGCGATCGCGATCACGCATTTCCACCTCGACCACTGGGGCGATCTCGTACCGTGGGTGTGGGGGCTGCAGTTCGGGCCGGCCGCAGGGACCGAGCCGCCCGAGCTGTGGGTGCCGCCGGGCGGCCGTGAGACGCTGGCGCGCCTTGGGGTCGAGCTCGGGCAGGCCGACATGTTCGAGTCGGCCTTTGCGCTGCACGAGTACGCGGACGGCGAGCCGTTCGTGAGCGCCGGTCACGAGGTCGTGCCGCACCGCGTCCTCCATTACACGATGCTGGCGTTCGGCTTCCGCGTGTCCGCGAACGGGACCGTTCTCGGCTACTCCGGCGACTCCGGTCCGGACGGCGGCCTGCGGGAGATCGCGCGCGGCGCCGACCTCTTCCTCTGCGAGGCGACCCTCCTCCGCCCGATGCCGGAGGGCGGGACTCGCGGCCACCTCGCCGCCGACGAGGCCCGCGAGGCCGCCGAGGGCGCCGGAGCGAAGCGGCTCCTGCTCACGCACAGGCCGAGCGAGCGGCCGCTCGAGGCCCGCTACGAGCAGGTCTACGACGGGTTCGAGCTCGAGCTCGAGTCCGCGAGCTCGCGCGCGTAGCGCTTCGCGGCGCGCCGGTGCTGCCGCGCGCTGCGCAGCGCAACGACGAGCGGGATCAGCACGATCATTCCGAGCACGGAGAGCGGCACGAGCAGCCACACCGATCCGAGCGGCGCCCTCGGAGGCGGAGGCGGAGGAACCGCAGCCGCGGCGCGCGACTGCCGCGCCGTCGTGATCCCCTTCGGGACCCAGCTCGCGACGAGCCACCGGTTACCGCGCTGCGGGTAGCGCTTGAGCTCGATCGTAAAGGACTTCCCGACGAGGTCGCCTCCGGGCTCGGCGACCAGCATCAGGTCGAGCGCGACGTCGCCGTCGTAGGAGTAGAGGACGTCCCACGCCGCGATGCCCCGCGCAGGGAACGGCACGACGTTGTTCGCCCCGCTCGACCACGAGTGCCGCGTCTGTCCGGACTGCATCTCGGGTCCGAGGAGGTCCCACGCCTCGCCGAGATCGTGCCGCGCGACCGCGGTGCGGACGAAGTTCGACGACGTCGAGAAGAGGGCGAGGCGCTCCCGGCTGCTCAGCCGGTGCAGCTTCGGCTCGGTGTAGACCCAGGCCTCCTGGTCCGTGAGCGGCGTGTCGAACTTCTCGCCCGTGTTGCCGACGCGGATCGCGGCGCCGACGACGAGCGCGAGGATCGTGGTCGCGGCCCCTAACCACGCGGCGCGGCGGCGGAATCGGTGCGACGAAAGCCGCGCCTTCATGAGGCGTGTTCTACCGCGGCCGAGGTGGAGGCGCTACCCGCCGCCGTTGTTCTCGGAGCCGCTCGGAATCATCGGCGACGACCGCGGCACCCACGAGTTGACCTGCCACTGCCCCTGCTCGTTCTTGACCAGCGTGGCGATGAAAAGCTGCGACTTCACATTCGCGCCGTCCTTCGGCAGCAGCGCGACCTGGATCTGCGCCTCACGCGGGTAGGAGTAGTCGATCTTCATCGGAGCGAACTCGACCGCGTCGACCGGATATGGGATGACGGCGATGTTGCCGGTCATCCACTCCTTCAGCGTCTGGTCCTGGCGGATCATCGGGCCGGCGAGCGGATACGCGGCGCGGAGGTTCTTCCGGGCGACGGCGGTCTTGATGAACTCGCGGGCGACGCGGCGCGCGCCGGGGTCGAGCTTGGCCGTCTTCGGCACCTGCGAGCGGTCGTCGGCTGCGACTGTCGAGAGCGGCGTCTCGAGGCTCGTGCCGGTGTCGGAGTACTTCCACACGAGGATGCCGATCACCGCCACGACCACAGCAGCGCCGATGAGCCACGGCAGCGCCTTCCGCCACCCCGGCTTCTTGACGCGCTCGCGGCGCTGGAAGATGTCGACGTCCGCACTCATGCCCGCGACACAGTAGACGAGGCTTCGGCGAATTCGATGGGTGGAAATTGTTGAGGCTGCGTTAAAAGACGGGCGTCTCTCTCCACACGCCCCACACCTCACGCCAGGCGTCGCACATCTCGCCCATGGTGACGTACGCGCGCGCCGCGTCCAGGATCGCCGGCATCAGGTTCCGGTCGTCGCGCCCCGCGTCCTCCTTCAGCCGCGCGAGCGCCGTCTCGGCCTTGCCCGAGTCGCGCCGCCCGCGCAGCGCCTGGACGCGCTCGATCTGCTTGCGCTCGAGCGTGGCGTCGACCTTGAGCAGCTCCGGCAACCGCTCGCCTTCGAGCCGGTACCGATTGACGCCGACGACGACGCGCGCGCCGGCCTCGACCTCCGCCTGGTAGCGGAAGGCGGCGTCGGCGATCTCGCGCTGGAAGAAGTTCTGCTCGATCGCGGGCAGCACGCCGCCGAGCTTCTCGATCCGGTCGAAGTACTCGTACGCCTGCCGCTCGAGCTCGTCGGTGAGGTGCTCGAGGTAGTACGAGCCCCCGAGCGGGTCGATCGTGTTGACGGCGCCGACCTCGTGCGCGAGCACCTGCTGCGTGCGGAGCGCGATCCGCACCGCGTCCTCGGTCGGCAGCGCGAGCGCCTCGTCGAACGAGTTCGTGTGCAGCGACTGCGTCCCGCCGAGCACCGCCGCCAGCGCCTCGATCGCGGTGCGCACGATGTTCACCTCGGGCTGCTGCGCGGTCAGCGAGACGCCGGCCGTCTGCGTGTGGAAGCGCATCAGCCACGAGCGCGGATTCTTGGCGCCGTAGCGCTCGCGCAGCTCGCGCGCCCAGATCCGGCGCGCGGCGCGGTACTTCGCGATCTCCTCGAAGAAGTCGAGGTGCGCGTTGAAGAAGAACGAGAGGCGCGGCGCGAAGTCATCGACGTCCAAGCCGCGCTCGATCCCCCACTCGACGTAGGTGAAGCCGTCGGCGAGGGTGAAGGCGAGCTCCTGCGCCGCCGTCGAGCCCGCCTCGCGGATGTGGTAGCCGGAGATCGAGATCGGGTGCCAGAGCGGCATCTCGCGCGAGCAGAACTCGATCATGTCCGTCACGAGCCGCATCGACGGCGCCGGCGGGAAGATGTACTCCTTCTGCGCGATGTACTCCTTGAGGATGTCCGTCTGGATCGTCCCGCGGAGGTCGCGCATCGGCGCGCCCTGCTCCTCGCCGACGCAGGCGTAGAAGGCGAGCAGGATCGCCGCCGCCGAGTTGATCGTCATCGACGTCGAGACCTCCGCGAGCGGGATCCCGGCGAAGAGCGTCTCCACGTCGGCGAGCGAGTCGATCGCCACGCCCTCGCGGCCGACCTCGCCGAGCGAGCGCGGGTGGTCCGAGTCGTAGCCCATCAGCGTCGGCATGTCGAACGCCGTCGAGAGGCCCGTCTGCCCGTGCTCGAGCAGGTAGCGGAAGCGCTCGTTCGTCTCCTCCGCGGTGCCGAAGCCCGCGAACTGACGCATCGTCCACAGCTTCCCGCGGTACATCGACGGGTAGACGCCGCGCGTGAAAGGGTAGACGCCGGGGTAGCCGAGGTCGCCCTCGTAGTCGACCGCGGCGTTGTCGGGGGTGTAGAGCGGGTCGTTCTCGATCCCCCCGATGGTCGAGAACAGCTCGCCCTGCCGCTCCGGCTGCGCCTCGTACAGCTCCTCGCGCCACTGCTCGGTCGCGGACGTCTTGCGCGGCTCGGTCGTCGCCATGCGAGGATTGTGCCCGTCGCGCGTGTGGCGCGGAGGCGAGCTAACGCGAGGCGCCCGGCTTCCAGAGCGGCTCGCCGCGTTCGGCGTTCGCGGCGCGCGCAAGGATGAAGAGCAGGTCGGAGAGGCGGTTCAGGTAGACGAGCGCTCGCGGGTTGAGGTCCCGCTCGCGCGCCACGGCCAGCACCTCGCGCTCCACGCGGCGGCAGACCGCGCGCGCGATCTGCAGGCGCGCCGCGGCCTCGGTGCCTCCGGGCAGGACGAAGCTCTTCAGCGGCTCGAGCGGCTCGTTCGCGGTGTCGCAGTCGCGCTCGAGCCGGTCGACCTGCGCCTGTGAGACGCGCAGCTTCTCGTCGGCCTCGACATACGGGACCGAGAGGTCGGCGCCCACGTCGAAGAGCTCGTTCTGCACGCGTTCCAGCCGCGAGTCGTGCGCCTCGACCTGTACCCAGCCGACGACCGAGTTGAGCTCGTCGACGGCGCCGTAGGCGCGCAGCAGCGGATCGACCTTCGAGACGCGCGAGCCGTCGCCGAGCGAGGTCTCGCCGCGGTCGCCGCCTCGCGTGTAGATCTTCGTCAGCCGGACCGGCTCGTCAGGCTTGCGCGGGCTCACGCCGCACTTCCGCGGGCAGTTCGTGACGCTTCCGTCACGGTGCCTGCCACCGGACACGCGCCGTTCAGAAAAGTCTCTGACGCGACCGGGCCGGCCGCGGCCGCGTGAGCCATGGCCGCACCGGTCACTGCGTCACACGCCGGCGCTCGCCGAGGATCGAGCGGGCGATCACCAGGCGCTGGATCTCGCTCGTGCCCTCGTAGATCTCGGTGATCTTCGCGTCGCGGTAGTAGCGCTCGACCGGGAACTCCTTCGTGTAGCCGTAGCCGCCGAGCACCTGGATCGCCTCCGCGGTCTGCCGGCGCGCCATCTCGGACGCGAACAGCTTCGCCTTCGCGCCGGCCTCCGTGTGCGGCCGCCCCTGCTCCTTCAGCCACGCCGCGCGCAGGACGAGCAGCCGCGCAGCGTCGATCTCGAGCGACATGTTCGCCAGCTTGTGCTGGATCGCCTGGAAGTCCGCGATCCGGCGGCCGAACGCCTGCCGCTCCTTCGCGTAGGCGAGCGCCACGTCGTATGCCGCCTGCGCGATCCCGACCGCCTGCGCGGCGATCCCGATCCGGCCGCCGTCGAGGGTCGACATCGCAACGCGGAAGCCGTGGCCCTCGTCCCCGAGCAGCCTGTCGTCGTCGATCGTCGCATCGATTGCGATGTCGTTCGTGACCGACGAGTTGAGCCCGAGCTTCTCCTCGTCGCGCGTGATCTCGACGTCACCTCCGTCGACGAGGAACGCCGACACGCCGCGCGCGTCCGCCCGCTCAGGGTCGGTGCGCGCGAAGAGCAGGAAAATTCCGGCGTGGCGGCCGTTCGTGATCCATTGCTTCGAGCCGCTCACGTGCCAGCCGCCGTCGACGCGGTCGGCGCGCGTCACGAGCGCGGCCGCGTCCGAGCCCGCGCCCGGCTCGGTCAACGCGAACGCGCCGAGGTACTCGCCGCGCGCCAGCGGCGGCACGAAGCGCGAGCGCTGGTCGTCGGTGCCGAACGCGAGGATCGGAAGCGTCGCCGCCGAGGTGTGGACGGCCACGGTGACACCCACACCCGCGTCGGCGCGTGAGAGCTCTTCGAGCACGAGCACGTACGAGGTGAAGTCTGCGCCGGCGCCGCCGTACTCCTCCGGCACGCACACGCCCATCAGCCCCAGTTCGGCGAGCTTCGCGAAGAG
>DATHAE010000066.1:0-2959 GCA_035296805.1 Gaiellaceae bacterium
CGTGAGGCGAGCGTGGGGGAGGTCCCTCCGGTGAGCGGCTTGTACTCGCCGATCGGAAACGCGAGGAAGTAGATCGTCTCGAGGTACTCGTCGACCGAATGACCGGCGTGCGCCATCCCCACGAGGCTATCGCAGCCCGGCTGCCTGCCGGACGGCTGCGCGCGCCTCCTCCGCCGCGCGCTCGACTTCCCCGGCCGAGGCGCTCTGGTCGACCAGCGTCGCCAGCCTCTCGATCGCCTGGCCGGCGTCGGCGGTTTCCTCGGGCGAGAGCAGCTGGAGCTCGGGCCGGACATCGTCGAACGACTCCTCCGCGCGCTGAAGCTGCTGACCGGCGGCGGCCTCGGTTGTCTCGTAATGAATCGCGACGAGCTCCAGCGCATCCGCGGTCGCACCCGCGTCCTCCTGCACGCTCGCGACGGCCTCCTCGACCGTGGGCTCCTCGGCCGTCGCCCGGGCGACGGCAAAGCCGATCCCGAAACCGACCAGGAGCGCAACGACGACAGCGGCCGCGAGCCACCCGCTCCGGCGGCCTGCCTGCCGGTAGAGCGACATCAGAGCGCCAGCACCGCGACGGCTGTGCCCGGGGCGTCCAGTGCGCGCTCCGCAGCCCTCAGCACGTCCTCGGGCCGGCGGGCGTCGGAGAGGTCGAGGATGCGCGACCCGGAGACGAGCATGACCCGCGGGAGCATCGTCGCGACGCCGAGCTCGCGTGTGTGCTCGCTGAGCTCGACACGCAGCCGGTCGAGGAACTCCGTTCCCTCGCCGGCAAAGACGCAGCGGGCATCCTCGGCGACCGGGATGGCGGCGCGCGCGTCCACGACGGCGACCCGGCCGGAGCCGTTCTCGGAGAAGACGCGGTAGAAGTCGTTCGCGGCCAGCAGCGTCAGGTCGGAGGGCGCCAGCTCGAGCGCGTCGGCCGCGGCTTCGAGCCGGCGTCGATCGTCGGCCGGCTCGGCCCCGACGGCGCCGGCCTCCAGCGCCGCGGCGCCGGTCGCAACCGCGCGCAGGATCCGATCCGCCTCGTCGTAGGCCGTCTCCACCGTGATCGATGCCGGAGCGGCGCCGGCTGCGATGCACGCCGCCTCGGCCTCGGTCGCGAGCGCGGGAACGTCCAGCGCCGAGACGCCGTTGCGATCGAGCTCGACGCGCACGAGCGAGAGGGCGGCGCCGATCGAGGACAACACCTCGGGATGCTCCGTTCGCACCATCGGCCTGCCGAGCAGCTCTGCGACCCGCGCGACGAGCACCTCGCCCGAGCCGCCGAGCGCAACCAGCGGCACGTCGTCGCGCAGCGCATGCTGTTTCGCCGCCTCGGCGGCCGCGTCGGCGATCCGCCGGGCCGCGCCGTCGAGCACGCGCGTCGCCGCTTCGTCGACGGTCGTCCGCAGTCGCTCGGCCAGGGGCGCGAACGCGAGTCGAGCTGCTTCACGGCTGCCGGCCGCATACGCATCGTCCGCGAGGCCGAGCGCATTCGCGGCGCACGTCGCGGTGAGCGCGAAGTCGCCATCCGCCGCGCAGATCACCGCGTAATCGACGGGATCGCCGGCCCGCGGCGCGCGGAGCTCCAGTCGAGCATCCGCCAGCTCCTCCGGCGTCGCGAAGCACGCGTACGGGAGCTCGGCGAGGTGTGCGCTTCTTGGGCCGACGTCCTCGAGCCGACGGCGGCCCACCCGGGCCATGCTCCCCCCGGCGGCGCCGACGACCCAGCTGTCGATCGAGCGGACGCAGGTCGGACGGCCCATCACGCGAAGCGTCCGGAGCAACGGCCGGCCGTTCTTGATCACCGAGACGTTCGAGCTCGTGCCGCCGCACTCGACGACGATCCCGTCCCTGATCTCGAGCTGATGCAGGGCCGCAGAGACACCGGCTGCAGGGCCGGAGCCGATCGTGAACGACGGCCGGCGGCGAAACTCGCCGACGCTCATCGCCCCGCCGTCTCCGCGGAGCACGAGAAGCGGCGCGTCGAGCCCCGCCTCGGCGAGCGCGGATGCGACGAGCGTCGTCGTCCGCTCGACGACGGGCAGGATGCTCGCGTTGATCGCGGCGCTGATCGTCCGCGTCTCGAGCCCGTACGCCCCCGACAGCTCGTGGCCTGCGCAGGCCGGGAGGCCGTGAGCGGCCGCCCGCTCGGAGACGAACTGCTCGGTATCCGGATCGTCGACGGCGAAGGCGGCGCTCACGGCGACGGCGCGACAACCCTCGCGCGCGAACGCGAGCAGCGCGTGATCCAGCGTGTCACCGTCGACACCCCCTGTCGCGTCGAGGAAGGTGTGCGATGTCTCGAGCTTCCGGTCGGGTGCGAGACCAATCGCCCCGACCCGGGTGCGCTTGCGGGCCGGCCGCAGATTCGGCTCCTCACCAAGGCCGACAACGCCGACGCGGCCAACGTCGCCCTCTAGGAGCGCGTTCATCGCCTGCGTAGTCGAGAACGCGACCAGCTCGATCGAGTCTCCGTCGACGCGCGTCAGCAGCGAGCGCAGCGCGTCGGCGACACCCTGCGCGACGCCGTGGTCGTGCGCGTGGGTCGTGGGAACCGCAGCATGCGCCCGCAGCTTGCGCGTCGACGGGCACACCGCAACCGCCTTCGTGAACGTCCCGCCGACGTCGATTCCGACGCGAAGCCCGCTCATGCTTGTGCCGCCTCCGGGCGCTGGCGGCCCAGCCGCCTCCAGCCGAAGAGGTACCCAGCGCCGGCGGCATAGACGCTGAGCAGCGCGACCTGGACGAGGATCCCCTCCCGCGTCGGGTGGATGCCTGTGAGCTCGGCGAGAAAGACCTGCAGCCGGGCCCACTCGCCTTCGATCGGCGTGACCGGGACCCAGCCGGCCTCCTGGAGCGAGCGCACTGCGTTCCCCGCGAACGCAACCGAGAGCAGCAGGAGCGTGGTCGCGCCCGCGAAGAGCAGCTGCTTGAACGGGAGCTTCTTGCCGAGGCCGATCACGGCGTACGCGGCCAGGCC
>DATHAE010000067.1:0-19144 GCA_035296805.1 Gaiellaceae bacterium
CCTCCAGCGCGGGCCCGAGCGCGCCCCGCTCCGTGACCGTGACCAGGTTCAGGACGCCGATCGCCTCGAACGCGTTGGAGTACAGATGCACGTCACGACCCGCCCGAGACGGCCGACGGGACGGCGATGGAATCGGTCGGAGCCGACGAGGACGGAGCGAACATGTCGTCGTCCGCCGACTGGAACGAGCTCGCCACGTCGCCCGCGCTGCCGGCGTCCGTCTCGTCGCCGGCCGATCCGGTACCGCGCGCGGCGGCGCCGACGAAGATCGCCGTCGCGGCCACCGAGGCGGCGACGAGCGCCTGGGTCGCCCGCCGCACGCGGCGCCCGTTCAGCTCGCGCTTGCTCTCCTGCATCGGAAGTCCCCTTTCGGTTGGTCGCCCCAATCGCATCAGCGGTCGCTGCGCGCCGCCTCAAGGGCGACTGTGACTTCGCTGAACGAGAACTCTCAGGGCCTCACATCACCTTGATCGACTCGCTGCGGCGCGCATCAGCGGCCTGCTTCCGGGAGCGACGGCGCCTGCGCGTACTCGTCGTCGCTGACGTGGCGGCCCCAGTCGACGAACTTCCCCTGCTCGTCGGCCTGCTGGATCGCGAGGTGGGTCATCAAGCGGGTCGGTGCGGCGCCGTGCCAGTGGTTCTCGCCGGGCTCGAAGAAGACGCGATCGCCCGGGCGGATCACCTCGACCGGGCCGCCCTCGCGCTGGCAGAGGCCGATGCCCTCCGTGACCCAGATCGTCTGGCCGTGCGGATGGGTGTGCCAGGCGGTGCGGGCGCCCGGCGTGAAGTGCACGGCGGCGGCGCCGACGGGCGACGCATCGCTTGGTGCGGTCACCGTGTCGATGTAGACGGAGCCGGTGAACCAGTCGGCAGGGCCGGCGCCCGTTTCGAGCGTGTTCCTCGTGATCTGCAAGGTGTGTCTAGAGAAGGTTCTTCCTGGGAACGGCGTTCCAGGAAAGATCTTTCCCCCTCGGAACTCCCCGAACCTCGGTGAGAATGAAGGTGACGGGCGCTGCGCACGGCAGGCGAGTCAGCCGAGACGCGACGAGGGCCCGCAGGCCCTCGTCGCGTTCGGCCGTCGCAGGGTCTACCGGCCGTGTCCGCCGTGCGGCCCGCCGCCGGGACCGCCGATGCCGAGCCCTTGCTTGTAGCCCGGCAACGTCGCGCTGTTCAGTTGAGTCTTCGCCGCGGCCGCCTGCTCCGCCGTGATGCGGCCGGCCGCGAGCGCCGCGTCGATGTTCGCGAGCGCGAGCGCCTTCCGCGCCGCGCGGAACGCGTCGTTCAGCTTGGTCGCCGTGACCCCGAGGGCCGACGCGACCGTCGAGGCGCGGCTCAAGCCGTAGGCGACGTTGAGGTTGTCGGCCGCCTCGTCCTTGATGTCGGCGGCCTGGCCCGCGGTGATGTCGCCGTCGGCCAGGGCGTCGTCGACACGTGCGTTCGCCGACTTGACGATCGCTGCCCGGATCGCGGCGTTCGTGACGCCGAGCTCCTTGGCGCCTGCGTTCACGAGCTTCGTCGTGCTCGCGCCGCCGAACCCCTTGCCGCCGTGGCCCGGACCGCCGTGCGCAGCGGCCGACCCCACGGTGACGGCGAGTGTCGCCGTCACGGCGACGGCGAGTGCGAGCAGAACCTTCGTCATGGATCTCGTCATCGGTCTCCTTTCTCTGGTCTGGCAGGAGCAATCGAACCACCCTCAGCTGAGATGACGCTGTGAGATCGCTAAGAATCGCGAGCCGGACCCAATTCACAGCGGGCTGCCAGGTTCGGGCGCTACCGTCGCCGCATGGATGAATTCTCGCAACCGATCACGCGCCGCGCCTCGCTGCTCAAGGGCGGCGGCCTCCTCGCCGCGCTGCTCGCGGGTGGCGCCGCCGCGGAGGACTCAGACGGCGCCGGCCCGGCCGCGGTCGCCTCCGGCGCCGTCACCTGCGTCCTGACGCCGGAGCTGACCGAGGGGCCGTTCTACGTCGACGACCAGAAGCTCCGCCGGAACATCACGGAGGGGCGGCCGGGGGTTGCGCTCACGCTCAGGCTGGCCGTCGTCAACGCGTCGACGTGCAAGGCGATCAAGAACGCGGTCGTCGACATCTGGCATTGCGACGCGTTCGGCGCGTACTCGGGCATCCAGGGCAACAGCGGCACGTTCATGCGCGGCCTCCAGCGCACGGACGCGAACGGCGTCGCGACGTTCCGGACCGTCTACCCGGGGTGGTACATGGGCCGCGCCGTGCACATCCACGTCAAGGTTCACCTCGGCGGGAGCGTCGTGCACACGGGGCAGCTGTTCTTCCCCGACTCGGTAACCGACACCGTCTACAAGCGCGCGCCGTACAACCGCCGGCCGGGACGCGACATGCGCAACAGCGCCGACTCGATCTTCGTCAACGGCGGCAAGAAGTCGCTGCTCGCGATGGCGAAGAGCGGGACCGGCTACGTCGGTTCGGTCCGGATGGGCGTCCACCGCTCGTAGCCGGAACGGCGCGTCAGACGACCTTCAGCTCCATCCGCTCGCAGTAGAGGTCTGCCTGGACGCGGGCGATCTGCTCCGCGCCCGCGACCTGCGGTTCCGGCGCGAGGCGGAAGATGCCGAGGTTGAAGAGCTTGATCTCGGCGAGCGACGACTTGTGGTCCGGCGTGAGGAACGAGAGCGTGCCGCCCCGCTCCTTCGCCGCATCGTTGTTGCCCTTGACGACGAAGTCGTCGAACCACGCGCTCCACGTCTGCGCCGACGACTCTGCAAGCGTGATCCGCAGGTTCGGGAACTCGACCCTCGACGGCTCCTTCGTGGCGATGCGCACCTCCCCGACCGAGCTCTCCGCGGCCATCTCCTTGACCGTGAAGGAGTCGACCTTGCTCACCTTCGAGCAGTCGAGGTTGTCGATCTCGAGCTTGAAGTTCGACGGCAGGAACGCCTTCTGCTTGGTCGCCGACGACTTGACGGTCGTGCCCGAGCCGGGCTTCGAGCGTACGTATTCCGGCGCGAGCTTCACGGCCAGGAAGCCAGGATCCTTGATCGCGGCGTCGGCGGCCGGAATCGTCACCTCGGTGATCAGCGCCTGGAGGAACTCTCGCTCCGAGACCGCCTTGAGCTGCGCGCTCACCGCGACCACGGACGCGTCGTGCCGCTGCGCCTTGCCCGTCCACATGTCGGCGATCCAGTCGTACACGGCGCGGCCGAGCGAGACGTCCAGCCCGAGCGTCACCGGCTCGTACCGCACTGCGGCGATGCGCTTCTCGTCGTAGTAGGCGTGCCCGCGCTCCGCGATCACGTCCGCCGCGATGGCGCCGCCCTCGACTGACTTGAGAAAGCCGGACTCGAGGCCGTCCAGCTCGAGGAGGAAACGGCCGGCGGAGAAGGAGCGCGGACGAGCCATCGGCGCGAGCCTATCCACCGCCGCGCGAGGACGGCGCGTCCGTGCCGTTAGCCTGCGCGAGATGCCGCAGCACGCACCGCCACAGAGTCCGCTCGAAGTGCTGGCTGCGAGTTTCGGCTTCGACTCGTTCCGCCCCGGCCAGGAGCAGGTCGTCGACGCGCTGCTGGCAGGAAGATCGGCGCTGGCCGTCTTCCCGACCGGCGCGGGCAAAAGCCTCTGCTATCAGCTGCCGGCACTGCTGCTGGACGGGCTCACGGTCGTCGTCTCGCCGCTGATCGCGTTGATGAAGGATCAGATCGACGTCCTGCAGCGCAGCGGCATCGACGCGGCCCGGCTCGACTCCAGCCTCGACGCCGCGGAGCAGCGCGAGATCTTCGACCGGCTGCGCGCCGGCGCTCTGAAGCTCCTCTACGTGGCGCCGGAGCGCTTCAACAACGAGCGCTTCCTCGGCCGGCTCGCGCGGGCCCGGATCTCGCTCTTCGCCGTCGACGAGGCGCACTGCATCTCCGAGTGGGGGCACAACTTCCGGCCGGACTACCTGAAGCTGGCGGAGCGAGCGCAGGAGCTCGGCGCCGAACGCGTACTCGCACTCACCGCGACCGCCACGCCGGCGGTCGTCGCGGACATCCAGGCCGGATTCGGGATCGAGGAGGCCGACGTCGTCTTGACGGGCTTCTACCGTCCGAACCTGACGCTGCTGACGACGCCGGTCGCGGCCCGCGAGCGCGACGCGCTGCTGGTGGAACGGCTCCGCGAGCACCCGGCCGGTTCGACGATCGTGTACGTGACGCTGCAGCGAACGTCGGTGCGGATCGCCGAGCTACTGGCCGAGTCGGGTCTGCCTGCCCGTCCCTATCACGCGGGCATGGCAGCGGACGAGCGGGTAGCCGTGCAGGAGTGGTGGGCGGCGTCGGGCGAGGGGATCGTCGTCGCGACGATCGCGTTCGGGATGGGGATCGACAAGGCCGACGTCCGCTACGTCTACCACTACAACCTGCCGAAGAGCCTCGAGTCCTACTCGCAGGAGATCGGGCGCGCCGGGCGCGACGGCCGCGAGAGCACGTGCGAGCTGCTCGCGTGCCCCGACGACGTGCCGACGCTGGAGAACTTCGGCTTCGGTGACACGCCCACGCGCGAGGCGCTCGCCGGCCTGCTCGCGGACGTGGTGCGGCATCCCGCCGGCGCAGAGTTCGCGGTGTCCGAGTACGAGCTCTCGGCTCGCCACGACCTGCGCCCGCTCGTGCTCAAGACTGTCCTCACCTACCTCGAGCTCGACGGGCTGCTCAGGCAGGGAACGCCCTTCTACGCCGGCTACCGGCTCCGCCCGCTCGGTGAACTGTCGCTCGACGGCATCGTCACCCGCTTCGACGAGAAGCGGGCCGACTTCCTGCGCCGGCTGATCGACACGGGCAAGACCGGTCGAACCTGGACGACGCTTGCGCCCGACGACGCGGCGGCAGCGCTCGGCGAAGAGCGCCGCCGGATCGTCGCGGCGCTCGAGTACCTCGACGAGCAGGGTCTGGTCGAGCTCCAGCCGGCGGAGGTCCGCCAGCGCTACACGCTCGTCGCGCATCCGGAATCGGAGGACACGCTGGTCGACCGCCTGCTCGAGCGGTTCGTCCGCCGCGAGCGCGCCGAGACGCAGCGGATCGAGAACGTCCTCGGACTGGTCATCCACGACGGCTGTCAGGTCTGCGCCCTCGTCGGCTACTTCGGCGAGACCCGCACGGAGCCGTGCGGACACTGCAGCCACTGCCTGACCGGAGCGGCCCAGCAGCTTCCCCGCCCAGAGCCGAAGCGGCCGATCGAGACGGCGGTCGACGCGGAGGCGCTCGCGGCGCTGCGGTCCGCTCAGCCCGACGCGCTCGCGACGCCGAGGCAGCGAGCACGGTTCCTCTGTGGCATCACCAGCCCGGCCACGAGCCGGGCGAAGCTGACCAGGGACCCGCTCTTCGGCTTACTGTCCGACCGCCGGTTCGCCGACGTGCTCGCCTGGTGCGACGCGGCGGTCGCGTAGCGGCCGCGCCGCGCGGGCGCGATCGTTGACCGGGCCGGAAAGCTTCGCGATGCTCTGGACGTGATCGTGTGTTCGGTCTGCGGGCGGGAGAGCCCCGACGACGTCCCCTTCTGCGCGGGCTGCGGGACGGCGCTCGGCGAACCGCCTGACCAGCTGCACGAGGAGCGCAAGGTCGTCACCATCCTGTTCGCCGACCTCGTCGGGTCGACCGCGAGCGCGGAGCGGCGCGACCCGGAGGACGTCCGGACGATGCTGTCGGCCTACTACGCGCGGCTGCGGGGCGAGCTCGAGCGCCACGGCGGCACCGTCGAGAAGTTCATCGGCGACGCCGTGATGGCCGTCTTCGGCGCGCCGGTCGCGCACGAGGACGACCCCGAGCGGGCAGTGCGGGCAGCCCTCGCGATCCGCGACGGACTGGCCGCGTCCGACGTCGACGTCCGGATCGCCGTCCACACGGGCGAGGCGCTCGTGTCGCTCGGGGCGCGGGTGGCTGCAGGCGAGGCGATGGTGGCCGGCGACGTCGTCAACACCGCGGCTCGGCTCCAGACGGCGGCGCCGGTGAACGGCGTGCTCGTCGGCGAGACGACACACCGGGCCACCGCGCACGCGATCGAGTACCGCGACGCCGACGCCGTTCACGCCAAGGGGAAGTCCGATCCTGTGCCCTCGTGGGAGGCGCTGCAGGCAAAGGCGCGCTTCGGCGTCGACGTCGAACAGGAGCCGCTGTCGGAGCTCGTCGGCCGCGGCGACGAGGTCGAGCTCCTCGCAGGCGCGCTCGCTCGCGTGCGGCGCGAGCGAGAGCCGCAGCTCGTGACGCTGGTCGGGGTGCCCGGGATCGGCAAGAGCCGCCTGGTCGCCGAGCTGCTCACGCTCGTCGACGCGCTCCCGGATCTGATCACGTGGCGGCAGGGGCGCTGTCTGTCCTACGGCGAGGGCGTGAGCTTCTGGGCGCTCGGCGAGATGGCGAAGGCGCAGGCCGGAGTGCTCGAGACGGACTCCGCCCAGGTCGCGGAAGAGAAGCTCGCGGGGGCCGTGGCGGCGCTCGTACCCGAACCAGAGGAGGCGGAGTGGGTCGTCGGCCACATGCGGCCGCTCCTCGGCCTCGGCGGCGCCTCGGGCGCGGACGACCGGCGCAGCGAGGCGTTCGCGGCGTGGCGTCGCTTCTTCGAGGGCCTGGGCGAGCAGCGTCCGGCGGTGCTCGTCTTCGAGGACCTGCACTGGGCCGACGACGGTCTGCTCGACTTCGTCGACCATCTGGCCGACTGGGCGACCGGGGTGCCGCTGCTCGTTGTCGCGACGGCGCGTCCCGAGCTGCTCGAGCGCCGGCCGGGCTGGGGAGGCGGCAAGGCCAACGCTGCGACGCTCTCGCTGCGGCCGCTCTCGGACGTGGAGACCGCGCGCCTGCTCGGCGTGCTGCTCGACCAGTCCGTGCTGGCGGCCGACCTGCAGGGCGAGCTGCTGGCGCGGGCCGGAGGGAACCCGCTCTACGCCGAGGAGTACGTCCGCATGCTGAAGGACGGCCGGTTCAGCGGCGAGCACCTTCCCGAGACCGTGCAGGGGATCATCGCGGCGCGACTCGACGCTCTCCCGGCCGCGGAGAAGCTCCTGATCCAGGACGCGGCCGTGATCGGGAAGGTCTTCTGGTCCGGAGCACTGGCTGCGATCGGAGGTGCCCCGCGCTGGACGGTCGAGGAGGCGCTGCACGCGCTCGAGCGAAAGGAGTTCGTCCGTCGCGAGCGTCGGAGCTCCGTGGCGAGCGAGGGCGAGTTCGCATTCCGACACGCTCTCGTGCGCGACGTCGCCTACGCGCAGATCCCGCGCGCCGGTCGCGCCGAGAACCACCGGCTGGCCGCCGAGTGGATCGAGTCGCTCGGCGCCGACCGCTCCGAGGACCGCGCCGAGATGCTCGCCCATCACTACGGCGCGGCGCTCGAGTTCGCCCGCGCGTCGGGGCAGAAGACGTCGGAGCTCGAGGCTCGCGCGAGGGTCGCGCTGCGCGACGCGGGCGAAAGGGCCGTTGCTCTGAGCGCGTTGCCTGTCGCCCGGAGGCATTTCGCCCGCGCGGTCGAGCTGTGGCCCGAGGACGATCCCGACTGGCCCTACCTCGTGCTCCGGCACGGCCAGACGGAAATCGCGGTCGCGCAGGCAGGTGAGCTGCCGCTCGCGCAACGCGCCCTCGCGCGCCTGCTCGCCGCCGGCGACCGCGAGCATGCGGCGGAGGCCGAGGTCCTGCTCGCGACGGCGGACTGGTTCGCCGGCCGCAACGACTCGACGCTCGACCGCGTCGAGCGGGCGCGCGCGATCGTGGTAGACCTCCCGCCCTCGCCGTCGAAGACGCGCACCTACTCCGAGACCGCCCGCTTCCTGATGCTCGCCGGCCGAAGCGACGAGGCGATCGAGATCGGTCGCGAAAGCCTCGCGCTCGCGCGAGAGCTCGGCCTCCGGGAGCTGCAGGCCCACGCGCTGACCAACATCGGCACTGCGCGGGTCAACAGCGGCGACTTCGGCGGGCTCGACGACCTGCGCGACGCGGCCTCGGTCGCCGAGGAGATCAGCTCCGGCGAGCAGTTGCGCGCGCTCGGGAACGACGCCTCACTGCGCGCGAACCTCGGCGACCTCGGGCACGCGCGGACGCTGTTCGAGCAGACGTCGGACCTCGCCGTGAAGCTCGGAGTGAGCGGCTACACGCTCTGGTGCGAGGCCGAGTTCGCGCAGCTCGACTACCTCGGCGGCGCCTGGGACGACGCCCTCGCGGCAGCCGACGGGTTCCTCGCCAAGGCGGCCGACTACTACATCGGCGTCGTCGCGCGGATGGTGCGGGCGGAGATCCTCGTCGCGCGAGGCGAGGCCGCGGCCGGTGTGGCGGAGTCCGAGCGCGCGCTCGCGTTCGCCCGCGGCGCGAAGGATCCGCAGATTCTGTACCCGACGCTCGCGGCGCACGCGCGTCTTGTTGCGCTCACGGGGCGCACTGCCGAGGGGCACGAGTGCGCGAACGAGCTGCTCGGGCTCGCCGCTGCACGCCCGTTCCTCGCGACTCACTGGGTTCTGCACCTCACGCTCGCCCTGGACGAGCTGGGTAGACGCGCCGCCGCCGCCGCGGTCGTCGCGGGCCTGACTGCGACGGGCTGGCGCGACGCGAGCGACGCGTACGTTCGCGGCGATTTCGCCGCCGCCGCCGACGTCCTCGCAACACTGGGCGACCGCGCCGACGAGGCATACGTGCGCCTCCGCGCTGCCGAGGGCGGCGCGGGCGCCGCGCAGCTCGACCGGGCGCTCGCCTTCTACCGGGGCGTCGGCGCCTCGGCCTACGTGCGGCGGGGCGAGGCGCTCCTGCCGGCGACCGCCTGAGCAGCCGCGCACCCGCGGGTCGAGACGCCTGCCTCCCGCCCTTCGAGGTGTGGTTTCCCGCACTGTCTGCGGCTCGGGCCGGGCCTAGGTTGCGGGTATGAGATCTGCGCTTCGCACCCACAACGGAATGACCGAGTTGGCGATGGCGATCGGCCTGTACGCGCTCTACGAGGTCGTCCGCGGCTTTGGCTCGACGACCCTCGGCGACGCACGGCTCCATACCGCCGACATCGTCTCGCTCGAGCGCCACCTCGGTCTCTTCGTCGAGCGCGCCGTGCAGCAGGCCGTCGAGGGTCTTCCCGGTCTGCCGATGCTGCTCGGGTTCGCGTACATGTCGCTCCATTTCGGCGCGACGGCCATTGCGATGATCTGGGTGCACCGCCGCCACCGCGAGCGCTTCGCGCTCGTCCGGACGACCCTGGTCGTCTCGACCGCGGTGTCGCTCGCCATCTACATCCTGTACCCGGCCGCCCCGCCGCGCCTCGCCGGCCTGGGCTTCGCCGACACGGTCACCGACAAGGCCGGGATCAACCTCAGCTCGGACGCGCTCGGCAGCCTCTACAACCCCTTCGCCGCCGTCCCGAGCCTGCACTTCGGCTACTCGCTGCTCGTCGGCGTGACCGTCGCCGTCCTGGCCCGCCGCCGCTGGGTGCGCTGGATCGGCGCCGCCTACCCGCCGTTCATGCTCTTCACGATCGTCGCCACCGGCAACCACTTCATCTTCGACGCGGTCGCCGGTGGGCTCGTGGTCGTCCTCTCGTACTTCGTGGCGAAGGCGCTGCTCTCCGCCCGCCCGGTGCGGCCGGCGACCGTTCGGCGGCCGGCGGCGGCCCGCCCGCGGCTGCGCACGCTGACGCCCGCCTCGTAGGCTCGTCGCTTCGGCAGCCGCGCGGCGGCCCTACACCATGTCCGTGCCGCGGCGGAGCGGCGCCCGGCCCGCGGGCTGCAGCGGAGCGTCCCGGTCGAGCGGTCGCGGGATCGGGCGCGTGACGGCTGCGTCTTTCGAGACGGCGATCGTCTCACCGTGGTGGCCGATCCGGAGCGGTTCGCCCGCGAGCAAGACGTAGGTGGCGTCCGCCTTCGTCGCCTCGACCTTCAGGCACCTGCCCCGGTAGAGCAGCCGGAAGACGAGTCGCTCCAACCGCGTCGGGAGGCGGGGCGCGAAGGCGAGGTCTCCGTGGTGGTCGCGCATCCCTCCGAAGCCCGCGACAGTCGCGATCCAGGCGCCGGCGAGCGAGGCGATGTGGAGGCCGTCGCGGGTGTTCTGCTGCAGGTCGCGCAGGTCCATCAGCGCCGCCTCGCCGAAGTAGTCGTACGCGAGCTCGAGGTGACCGACCTCGGCGGCGACGACCGCCTGCGTGCAGGCCGAGAGCGAGGAGTCGCGGACGGTGAGCCGCTCGTAGTAGGCGAAGTCGCGAGCCTTCTCGTCGGCGGTGAAGGCGTCGCCGCACCAGTGCAGCGCGAGCACGAGGTCGGCCTGCTTCACGACCTGCTTGCGGTAGAGGTCGAAGTACGGGAAGTGCAGGAGCAGCGGGTACTGATCCGGCCTCGTCGCCGAGAAGTCCCAGAGCTGGTGTTCGGTGAAGCCCTCGGACTGCGGGTGCACGCCGAGCTCCTCGTCCCACGGCACGACCATGTCCTCGGCCGCGTCGCGCCACACCGCGGCTTCCTCGAAGTCCGCGCCGAGTTCCGCGGCATGGCGCGGGTGGCGCGCGACGGCGTCCGCGGCCGCGTACAGGTTCTTCCGCGCGAGCAGGTTGGTGTAGACGTTGTTGTCGGCGATCGCGCTGTACTCGTCGGGGCCGGTGACGCCATCGATGCGGAAGCGGCCGTGCGAGTCGTGGTGGCCGAGCGAGCGCCAGAGCCGCGCGGTTTCGACCAGCAGCTCGAGCCCGACGTCGCGTTCGAACGCGTCGTCCCCGGTCGCAGCCTGGTAGCGAGCGACCGCGTCGGCGATGTTGGCTCCGATGTGGAACGCGGCGGTGCCGGCAGGCCAGTAGCCGGAGCATTCCTGCCCGCGGATCGTCCGCCACGGGAACGCAGCGCCGGCGAGGCCGAGCTGCCCCGCCCGCTCCCGCGCCAGGTCGAGCGTCGCGTGCCGCCACCGGAGCGCGTCGCGGGCCGCCTTCGGCGCCGTGTAGGTGAGGGCGGGAAGGATGAACCGCTCGGTGTCCCAGAAGGTGTGCCCGTCGTAGCCCGGACCCGTCAGCCCCTTGGCGCCGATCGCGCGGCCCTCGGCCCGCGCGCCGGCCTGCAGCGTGTGGAAGAGCGCGAAGCGGACCGCCTGCTGAAGCTCCGTGTCGCCCTCCAGCTCGACGTCGGCGCAGTCCCAGAAGGCGTCCAGATAGCCGCGCTGCCCGCTGAGCAGCCCGTCCCAGCCCGTGTGCCGCGCCTCGGCGAGCGCGGCGACGACCTCGTCGCGCAGCGCCGGGTACGAGCGCTGACTCGACCACGCGTACGCGAGGAGCTTGATCACCGTCAGGCGCTCGCCGGCTGCGAGGTCGGCCGCCACGGTCACCCGCCCTAGGTCGCCCCTGCTCTCGGCCGCGACCGCCGTCCCGTCGGGACCGTCGATCAGATGATCCATGCCTGCCGCCATCCCCAGCCCGCTGCGGCGCGTCGAGTGGACGAGGACGACGCGCGCGGCGTGGTCGAAGAACTCCTGCGACTCGAGCGGCGACTCGAGGATCGCCGCGGCCCGCGGGTCGGCGGAGCGCGCGGACGACTCGGGCTCGTTCGCGACGAGCTCCGACTGGACGACCACGCGGACCGGCGCCTCGAGCGGCTCGACCTCGTACATGATCGCCGCGGTCGAACGCTGGACGAACGACACGAGCCGCGTCGAACGAACGCCGACCGAGACACCCGCGGGGGACCTCCACTCCACGCGCCGACGCAGGACACCGGCGCGGAGGTCGAGCTCGCGCTCGTGCGCGAGCAGCCGGCCGTAGCGCAGGTCGAACGGCTCGTCGTCGACGAGCAGGCGGATGATCTTGCCGTTGGTGACGTTGACGATCGTCTGGCCCGACTCCGGGTTTCCGTAAGCCGTTTCCGCCTGCGGGAGCGGGCGGAGCTCGTAGAACGAGTTCAGGTACGTCCCCGGCAGGCCGAACGGCTCGCCCTCGTCCAGGTTCGCGCGGAGCCCGATGTGCCCGTTCGAGAGCGCGAGCACCGACTCCGTCTGCGCGAGCACGTCGAGGTCGAGGTGCGTCTCGCGCACCGACCACGGCTCGACCGCGAACGCGGGATGAGCGATCACGTCCGGTCCAGCAGCTCCGCGAGGTCCGAGACGACGATGTCCGCGCCGCGCTCGCGCAGCGCGTTCGCCTGCCCGCTCCGGTCGACGCCGACCACGAAGCCGAACCGCCCGGCGCGCGCCGCCTCGACGCCTGCGAGCGCGTCCTCGAACACCGCCGCCTCGGCGGGCTCGACGCCGAGCGCGCGCGCCGCTGCGAGAAACGTGTCGGGCGCCGGCTTCCCGCGGAGCCGCTCGCGCTCGGCGACGACCGCGTCGATCCGCACCTCGAACAGCTCGTCGATCGCGGCCGCCTCGATCACCTCGCGACAGTTCGCGCTCGAGGAGACGACGGCGGTGCGAAGCCCCGCCTCCCGAACCGCGTGCACGTAGCGGGTCGAGCCCTCGTACGCCTCGACTCCGAGGCGATCCATCAGCGCGAGGACCAGCTCGTTCTTGCGGTTGCCGAGGCCGATCACGGTCTCGGCGCCGGACGGATCGCCCGGCGCTCCCTCGGCGAGGCGGATGTCGCGTGCGGCGAGAAACGAGCGCACGCCGTCGTAGCGCGGCCGACCGTCGACGTGCTCGTCGTAGTCGTGCACGGGGTCGAACGGGACGAACGGCTCGCCGTTGCGCGCCGAGCGCTCCCGGAGGTACGCGTCGAACATCTCCTTCCAGGCGGCGGCGTGCACCTTCGCCGTCTGCGTGAGCACTCCGTCGAGATCGAAGAGGCAGGCGCGGATCGCCGCCGGCAGCCCGAGGGCGGACGTCGCGAGGCCGGGGTCGGTGTCGGAGTCGGCGGCCACGCAGGTGAGCCTGCCCTACGCCGTCGGCAGCGCGCGCCGCGGAGGTGCCGGCGGGCGGTCTCCCTCGGGTGAGAGGGACGGGAGCCACTCGAGCCGGCGCGGCAGGTACCAGTTCCATTCGCCGAGGAGCTTCATCGTCGCGGGGACGAGCACGGCGCGGACGACCGTCGCGTCGATGAGCACGGCGATGGCGAGACCGAACCCCATCTGCTGCATCATGATCAGGCTCAGTGTCGCGAACAACCCGAAGACGGCGACCATGATGATCGCGGCGCTGGTCACCGTTCCGGCCGTGCGCGTGATCGCGAGCCGGATCGCGTCGTCGGTCGTCGTGCCGGCGTCGTGCAGCTCCTTGATCCGGCTCAGGATGAAGACGTGGTAGTCCATCGAGAGGCCGAAGAGGACGACGAACAGGAACAGCGGCAGCCAGCTGACGATCGCTCCGTTCGTCTGGAAGCTGAACACGTCGGCGAGCCAGCCGCGCTGGAACACGCCGACGAGGATCCCGTACGCAGCGCCGACGGAGAGCAGGTTGAGCGCGACGGCCGTCGCGGCGATCACGATCGACCTGAACGTCAGCAGGAGGAGCGTGAACGCGAGGCCGAGCACGAACAGGAACACGTACGGCAGCCGCGCGCGCATCTGCTGGTTGAAGTCGTAGGTACCCGCGGTCACGCCGGTCACGGCCACCTCGACGTTCGGCAGCGACGCTGCGATCGGCGGGATGACCTTCTCGCGCAGCGTGTGGAGCGCGTGGACCGAGGCCGCGTCGTCGCCGTTGCCGGCGATCGCGAACTCGATGCGCGCCACGGTGCGGTCGTGATTGACGTCCAGCGTGAAGGGCGCGTAGAGCTCGCCGGTCGCGAGCGCTTGCCGGCGGGCGACGACGTACGCGCGCTTGATCTCCGGGGTCTGGACGTTCGGCGCCCTGACCACGACCTGCGCCGGTGTCTGCGACCCCGGAAAAGCGTGCTGGATCCGGTCGTAGGTGCGGACGATCTTCAGGTCGTGCGGGAAGTCGGTCAGGTTCGGCAGCTTCGTGTGCATCTGGGCCGCGGGCAGCGCGGCGACAACGAGCGCACCCGCGGAGATGGCGAGCGCGACGGCAGGACGCCGAAGGACCGCCGCGATGAAGCGGCCCCACGCGCCGTCGTCGCGCACGCGCGAGCGGAGGAGCGGGATCCGGCCGCGGTCGACGTTGTCGCCGAGCCGGTGGAGCAGCGCCGGCAGCACCGTGAGCGACCCGATCATCGCCGCGAGCACCACGATCATCGTGCCGAGGCCGATCGCGGCGAAGAGCGAGTTGCCGGAGACGAACATGCCGGCCATCGCGATCAGCACTGTCGCCCCCGAGATCAGCACCGCCTGTCCCGAGGTGCGGGCGGCGTGCAGGAGCGCGTCGTGCGGAGACCGCCCGCGCCGGCGCTCCTCGCGCTCTCGCCTGAGGTAGAAGAGCGAGTAGTCGATCCCGACCGCCATCCCGATCATCAGGATGATCGCGCTCAAGGTCTGCTGGTCCGTCGGCACGACGTGGCTCGCAAGCTGGTTCAGGCCCATCGCGGCGAGCACGGCGGAGAAGGCGAGCAGCACCGGCAGGCCGGCGGCGACGAACGCGCCGAAGGCGACGATCAGGATCGCGATCGTGAGCGGCAGCGCCGTCAGCTCGACACGGCTCATGTCGCTCGCGAACCGCGCGTCGACCTCGTGCTCGGAGGACGCCTGCCCGAACTCCTCGACGATCACGCTCTCGTGCCTTGCCTGCACTCGGTCGACCGCGGCCAGGATCGGCGCGATCTTCTCCTTCGCCTTCTCGGCCCTGCCCTGCACGTCGAACTGCACGAGCGCCGAGTGCCGGTCGCGCGACACGAGGCCGGCGCCCGGGTTTCCGAGCGGCGAGACGACGTTGCTCACGGCCGGCTGCTTCGAGAGCGTCTGGACGACGTCGGCGACCGCAGCCGAGAACGCCGGTTGCCCGAAGGCGGCCCGACGTGACTGGACGAGCACGCTCTCGCGCGCGGGGATCTTGAAGTTCGCCGCGTCGAGGATCTGCTCGGCGCGCCGCGACTCGCCGTTCGCGATCGCCCACGGCTTCATCTGCTTCGCGCCGACCGCGCCGCCGACCACAACCGCGAGGACGGAGAACGCGATCCACCCGAAGGCTGCGCGCTTCCAGTGCGAGGCGCTCCAACGACCTGCGCGACCGGAGAGATTCATGGCGTCCATCACACACTCCCTTGCTCGACGTGGTGCCCCGTAGATCCGCCGCCACGTCGCCTTCTCGATCGCGGAAAGCACGAAAACCGCGTCCGGGGAAACCACCGATCTTCGGTTTTCCCCCGATGCCGCGGGCAGCGCGGCGCGCGAGCCTTTGACCCATGATCACGCAAACGCGGCGCCGCGACCAGCTGTCGCTTCGGCGCCGTGGGCGCGCGCGTACGGCTCGTGCGCCGAGGGATCTGAGCGAGACCACCGCGCGCCTCGTCACGCTGGACTCGCTTGCGGCCTCGTGGCGCGCCGCGTTCGATGCCGCCGACGCAGCGCTCTCGGCCGCGGATCGGTCGCTGAAGCCGGAGGAGCTCCACGCGTTCCGCCGCGGCCTCGCGAGCGAGCGCGGGCCGACGGTCGAGCTGCTCGCGGAGGTCGCACGGATCGAAGGCTCACACGCGACGTTCGCCGAGTTGCTCGTGTCGCGGCCGAACCTGAAGGGGCTGCTCGGGCTGCCGCCCGCCGTGACGGCGTGCGTCTTCAACCTCGACGGAGTCCTCGTCGGCAGCGCCGCTCTCCACACCGCAGCGTGGGCCGAGACCTTCGACGCGCTGATCGTGGCTCGCGTTGAGCGGACGGGCGGGCAGTTCGCGCCGTTCAACCCGCGCGTCGACTACGGGCGCCACATCCACGGCAAGCCACGCCTCGACGGCGTCCACGCCTTCCTTGCGAGCCGCGGGATCAGCCTGCCCGCCGGCACGCCGGACGACCCGCCCGGCGCCGAGACGGTGCACGGCCTCGCGAAGCGCAAGCGGGAGGCGCTCCTGCGGCGCATCGACGAGCAGGGCGTGAGCGCCTTCGACGGCTCGAAGCGGTACCTCGAAACGGCACGGGACGCCGGTGTCCGCCGGGCCGTCGTCTCGGCGAGCGCCAACACCGCGACGATCCTCGATCGCTCCGGCCTCGCGATGCTGATCGACGAGTGCGTCGACGGCAACACGATCGTGGCGGAGCGGTTGCGCGCGAGACCCGCGCCCGACATCCTCGTCGCCGCCTGCCGCCGGCTCGGCATCTCCGCGAGCGACGCGGCCGTGTTCGAGACGAGTTCCGCGGGGGTAGCGGCGGCCCGCGCCGCGGGCTTCGCGCTCGTCGTCGGCGTCGATGCGACGGGCGACGGGAAGGCGCTCGCCGACGAGGGCGCGGACGTCGTCGTCTCGCGGCTCTCCGACCTCTTCGAGCGCAAGCTGCCGCGGCGCTGAACGAGGGGTCAGGCTCGCGCGAGGTCGTGTTGGCCCGCGCCGAGGCGAGCCTCGCCGCGGCAACGCGCTCGGACACCGACCTCGAGCGCGAGATACGCGACGACGTCCTGTTGCGCACGCTCTGGATTCACCCGAGCCACCTGCGCGTCGCCGTCGTCGACGGCGAGGTGACGCTCGGCGGCGAGCTCGAGACGCGGACGGAGGCCGAGCTCGTGACGGCGTACGTGGCGCGGGTGCCCGGCGTCGTCTCGGTCGACGACTCCCGCCTGCGGTGGGCGCGGGACGACCTCGCGCGGCGGCACTGGACGACGACGCCGCCGCCCGTCACATGAGCGCCATCCTCGCGCAGGCAGCCGAGCCGGCGACGCAGGCGGCCCTCTTCGGCGTGGCCGTCCTCGCGATGGTGTTCGCGGGGCTCGGCAAGCGCCGGCTGGAATGGCGTCCGCCGCGCAAGCATCGCCGCGCCTGGTTCGGCCGCGGCGGCCGGCCGGCCGCCGCGCGGCGCTAGCCCGCGCCGCCGCCGAGCTGCTGCTCGAGCTCGCCGGCGAGCTTGCAGAGGGCCGCGTTCTCGATCGTCCGCGTGCGCTGCTCGGACAGGTGCAAGCTCGCGGCCACGGAGGCGAGATCGACGGCGGTGCCGTCGAGTCCGAAGTGGAGGTTGACGATCTCGCGCTGCCGCGGCGTCAGCCGGCCGAGGGCGTCGCGCACACGCCGTCGCCGGTCGGCGACGAACGTCTCGCGCTCGGGACTCGGCGCCGCCGAATCGGCGACCAGGCTCTCGAGCGGCAACCCGTCGTTCGCCGCCTCCTGGTCGAGCGACATCGGCGTGATCGCGGCGGTGAGCGCCTCGACGACCGCGTCGTACGAGAGGCCCGTCGCGGCCGCCAGCTCGCCCGGTGTCGGCGGTCTCCCCGTTGCCGCGGCGAGCCTCGCCTCCGCGCGGGCCAACACGCGCCGGCGCTCGACGACGTGCTTCGGAAGCCGAACGAGGCGCGCGCGCTCGGTGAGCGCGTTCCGGATCGCGCGGCGCACGCGGAAGCGCGCGAACGTCTCGAACGCGACGCCACGGCGGGGATCGAAGCGGTCGATCGCCTCCAGGAGGCCGAGCGCGCCCTCCTGGACGAGGTCGTCGAACGGCAGGCCGAGGTCGCGGTAGCGCGACGCGACGGCGTGGACCAGGCCGAGGTGGCAGACGACGACCCGGTCGCGCGCGCCGACGTCTCCACGCGCCGCGGCGCGCAGCAGCCTCCGCTCCTGGACCGCGTCACAACAGCGGCGCTCACGCGATCCGCGACGCCGACGCCCTCGGTCGATTCCGGCCGTCAACTGCTCCTCCTTCGCCTCCACGGTATGGAGGTGCGCGCCGCCGACCATCCGCGAAACGGCGGAGAGGAGCGGCGGAAAACTACGGAACCGTCAGTGCTGTGGCGCGAGGAGCGCAGCGAAGAACGCCGTCAGGCGCTGCGCGTACTCAGCGGGCCGCGCAACGTAGCCGCCCGCGCGACCGGCCTCGGGAATCTTCCAGAGCGCCTTCGGCGCCGTGGGACTGCGCGCAGAGGCGCGTGGCGAACTACCGATCGGCGTCGTCGGCGTCGTCGACGGCTCGGCGCGCTCGAGACGGCCGCGGAAGATACTCCTTCGACGTGCCGGTCGTCCCGTCGATCGCCGTCGAGGAGCTCCGCGTCGTGCGCGGCGAGACCGTCGCGCTCGACGGCGTCTCCCTGCGCGTCTCCGCCGGCCGTGTGACGGGGCTGCTCGGACCGAGCGGGAGCGGCAAGTCGACGCTCCTCCGCGCGATCGTCGGCGTCCAGCGGATCGCGTCGGGCCGGGTGACGGTGCTGGGACAACCGGCAGGCTCATCGCCGTTGCGGGCACACCTCGGGTACGTCACGCAGGCGCCCTCTGTGTACCCCGATCTCTCGGTGCGCGAGAACCTGCGCTACTTCGCCCGGATCGTCGGCGTGACTCGCGAGCGGGTGGACGAGGTCATCGACACCGTCGGCCTCGCCGACGTCGGCGGGCGTGTCGTCGGCCGGCTCTCGGGCGGCCAGCGGGCGCGAGTCTCTCTCGCGACTGCGTTGCTGCACGACCCGGAGTTGCTCGTCCTCGACGAGCCCACCGTCGGCCTCGACCCGGTGCTCCGACGCGACCTCTGGGAGACCTTCCACGCACTCGCAGACCGCGACCGCACGCTGCTCGTCTCGAGCCACGTGATGGACGAGGCGGATCGTTGCGACGACCTCCTGTTGCTGCGCGACGGGCGGCTGCTCGCGGCCGGCACACCTCAGGAACTGCGTGAGCAAACGGGGACGCGTGAGCTGGAGTCGGTCTTCCTGCGCCTGATCGAGGCCCGCGCGTGAACGGCCGTGCCGCGTCGGCGACGACGATCCGCGTGCTGACGCAGCTTCGCCGCGACCCGCGCACGATCGGCTTGATCGTCGTGGTGCCCTGCGTGCTCGAGTTCCTCTTGAAGGAGATCTTCTCCGGCCGCCCGGACGTCTTCCAGCACGTCGGCGCGCCGCTGCTCGGCCTGTTCCCGTTCATCTCGATGTTCGTCCTCACTTCCGTGACGATGCTCCGCGAGCGGACGTCGGGCACCCTCGAGCGGCTGATGACGATGCCGCTCGCCAAGATCGACCTGCTCCTCGGCTACGCGGCGGCGTTCGCACTCGTCGCCGTCGTCCAGGCGATCGTCGTCTCGCTGCTGGCATTCGGGCCGCTCGGTCTCGAGGTCGCAGGGCCGCGCGCGGCCGTCGTCGGGCTCGCGGTCGCGAATGCGACGCTGGGCATGGCACTGGGGCTGTTCGTGAGCGCGTTTGCGACGACCGAGTTCCAGGCCGTCCAATTCATGCCGGCGCTCGTCTTCCCACAGCTCCTGCTGTGCGGCCTGTTCGTCGCGC
>DATHAE010000068.1:0-15420 GCA_035296805.1 Gaiellaceae bacterium
GGTCTCCGCGGCCGCGGGAACCGCAGGCGCGCTCTACCTCGCCCGGCCGAACGGCGCGGCTCGTCGCTGGGCGGCGCGCGCCGCCGCGGTGGGTGTCTCGGTCGGTTTCGCCGCGATCGTCGGCGTCTTCGTGCTCGACCTCGTCTAGCCCGTCAGCCGCGCAGGAACGACGGCGGCTCCAGCGCGTCTCCGCTCCGCCCTGCTCCGCCCGCTGCGCCGCCGGCGCCTGCTCCATTGCGTCGCCGGGTTCCGCTGAGGCCGGTCGCGACGACGGTGATCCAGATCTGGCCGGTCAGCCGGTCGTCGATCGTGGCGCCGAAGATGATGTTCGTGTCGTCGGTCGCCGCCGCGCGCACCGCCTCCGCCGCCTCGTTCACCTCGTACAGCGTGAGGTCGTCGCCGCCCGCGATCGAGAGCAGGATCCCGCGCGCGCCGGAGATCTCCGTGTCGATGAGCGGGCTTCCGAGCGCGCGCTCGGCGGCCTCGCGACCGCGGTTCTCGCCGGTGGCGAAGCCGATTCCCATCAGCGCGGAGCCTGCGTCCTTCATCACGGCGCGGACGTCGGCGAAGTCGAGGTTGATCAGGCCCGGATTCGTGATCAGGTCGCAGATCCCCTGGACGCCCTGGCGGAGCACGTCGTCGGCGATGCGGAAAGCGTCGAGCATCGACGTCGACTTGTCGAGCACCTCGAGCAGCCGGTCGTTCGGGATCACGATCAGGGTGTCGCACGCGCGGCGTAGCGCTTCCACGCCCTCGTCGGCCTGCTTGCGCCGGCGGCTGCCCTCGAACTTGAAGGGCATCGTCACGATCCCGACCGTCAGTGCGCCCAACTCGCGCGCGATCGACGCGACGACCGGTGCCGCACCGGAACCGGTGCCGCCGCCCTCGCCCGCGGTCACGAACACCATGTCCGATCCGCGCAACGTGCGCTTGATCTGGTCGTACGAGTCCTCTGCAGAGCGTCGGCCGATCTCGGGCTCGGCGCCCGACCCGAGTCCCTCGGTGATCTCGCTCCCGATGTGCACCTTCGTCGGGGCGTCGCTCATCTGAAGCTGCTGGATGTCCGTGTTGACGGCGACGAAGTCGACCTGCGTGATCCCGGCGTCGAGCATCCGGTCGAGCGCGTTCAGGCCCGCTCCGCCGACTCCGACGACGCGGATGACCGCGAGATACGACGCGCTGTCGCGACCGCGCTCGAGCCGCGCCGGGTGCTCCGGAAGCGGATCGAGCCACGCCGTCGCGGGACGGTCGGGCGGCGACGCCGCCTCGGGCTCGGGCTCAAGCTCTTGCCTCTTTTCCGCCCTGCGCGCGTTGCGCTTCGACGGCTCGGGAACAGCCGCGACGACAGGCTTCGACGAGGCGGCTTCGCGAGCCTCCTCCGCGGGCTCGTTCTCGGGCTGCTCGGCTCCGCTGCGGCGCTGAGCCGCCTCGGTCGCGCGGAACAACTCCGCGAGCGGGCCCTCACGCATGCTGGCGCGATTTCTGGCCACGGAGCACCTCCTTCGCGAGGTCGCGGTAGAGCGCTGCCGCTTCGCCCGCAGGTTCGTAGGCGAGCACGGACGAGCCTTTCACCGGTGCCTCGGCGTACCGGATCGTCTTGCGAATACGGGTGTTGTAGACCAGGTCGCCGAAGTTCTCGCGCAGGATCTCGTCGGCCTCGCGAGCGTGCGTCACGCGCCGGTCGTACATCGTCGGGAGGATCCCGACGATCTCGACGTCGGGGTTCAGGTTCTCGCGCACGACTTGGAGCGTGTTCTCGAGCTGGACGAGCCCACGAAGCGAGAGGTACTCCGTCTGCACGGGAACGATCACCCCATCCGCGGCGACGAACGCATTGATCGTCAGCAGTCCGAGCGACGGCGGCGTGTCGATGAGGATGTAGTCGTAGCGCTCCTTCACGGACGCGAGCGCCTTCGCGAGCGCGCGCTCGCGGCCGATCTGGCTCGACAGCGCCAGTTCCGCGCCGGCGAGATCGATCGACGCGACCGCGACGTCCACCTCGCGCCGCTCGATGATCTGCTCGAGGGGAAGGCGATGCACGAGGACGTCGAACATCGACCGCTCGATCGTGTCCGGGTTCATCCCCTGCGACATCGTCAGGTTCCCCTGCGGGTCGAGGTCGACGAGCAACACGCGGAGGCCGTGCTCGGCGAACGCGACGCCGAGGTTGAGCGTCGTCGTCGTCTTGGCGACGCCCCCCTTCTGGTTCGCGAGCGCGATCACGTGCGTCTCGCCGACGGCGTCACCGTTCGGCGACGGGCGTGCGCCGGCGCGCGTCAGGAAGTGCGCAATTGCCATGTGGAACGCCCTTTCTGCTTGCCCTAGCTCATTCCTTCCGCCTCCTCTCGAAGTCTCGTCACGGCCGACCGCGAGCGCACGTCACCCTCCAGCCGCGCCCATGCCTCAGCCTCAGTGACGAGCGCCCGGAGCTCGTCGAGCAGAAGGTTCGGCGCAGGACCCGACCGTCCGAGCGCCTCGATGCGCTCCAGCCGCCTGATGACGCGAGTTGCTTCGTCCACGCTTCGACCGTAGCGACACAGACGTCACGTGTCTGTGCCGAATCTGTGACAAATCAGCAACGCGCGGCGAGCGCCGCGATGGCGACGAAGATCGGGCCGAAGTCACGCCGCGGTCGCCGACGGCTGCACGGTCTCCGGCCGGGGCCGCAGGCCGAGAACGCTCTCGTCGAGCGCGCCGACGAGATCCGCCCGGTTGCCGTGCAGGAACGTCGCGACGAGCGCGCGGCGCACGGCGTCGCGGGCGACGCGTCCGAGACGGTCTTCGCGGAGCGCACCGAGGAGAGCGGCGCGCTCGGTCCCTTCCTCGCCGACCAGAACGGCGATCCTGAGCGAGGCCGCCCAGGCGCCGTCGCCTCCGGAGAGCAACGCTACGAGCGACTCACGGACGTGCGCCGACCGGAAGGGCTCGTCGGCGAACAGCGAGAGCTCCCAGCGGTCGAGCGCCTCCGCGAGCTCGCGGTCGTCGTCGGCTGCCGGCAGACGCTCGCGCAGGTCGGCGGCGAGCCGGCCGCGAAGCGAGTCGAGCCTCGTCGGCTCGCCGAGCGGCTGCGTCGCCGCGATCGGGAGCAACGGCGCGACCTGGAGCGGCTGGAAGTCCAGCCGTTCGAAGACGACCGGTCCGGCGGCGACGGCACCCGCGGTCGCGAGGCGGAGCGCCGTGACGGCGTCCGCGAGCTCGGCCGCCGCGTCGGGCAGGTCGCCGTCCGGACGGTCCAGCTCCCGCGCGAGCTCGAGGACGCACAGGCGGTCGACGTCGCGTCCGAACGCCGGAGGCAGGAGCCCCTGGGACTCCGGCCAGAGCTGCGCAAGCTCACCCGTGACCGCTGCGCGCACACGGATGTCACCGCCGAGGTCGACGAGAGATCCCGCCGCCAGGCCGACGAGCGGCGCGACGGCGGCGTACGAGCGGGCGGTTCCGAACAGCGAGCGCTCCAGGTCGCGGTACGCGAGCTCGAACGCGTCGTCGTGCCAGTCGAAGCCGCCGCAGCGGTCGGCCGTGGCGGCGAGCAACGGGAGGAGCACGGATCTGAAGAGAGCGTCGTCGTCGCTTCCGCCGACGCCGGAGTGTGCGCGCGCGAAGATCGCCGCGGCCGGCTCGCGGTGCAGGTCGGCGATCGCGTTCCGGGCGTCCGGGAGACGCCGAAGCGTCGGCGCCTGCGAGTCGAGAAACGCGCGGACGAGCGGGCGGTACTCGTACAGCGACGGACCGGCGCGCGTCGCGTGCTCCTCGAAGGCGAACGGAAGCTCTGCACCTCGCTCTGCGGCGAACGCGGCGAGGCAGAACGCCCGAAGAGACTGATAGAGGTGCGGCGCGCGGACCACGACACGGATTACGCGGCGCGCGGGGCCTCTCCTACCTGGCACCGCTCGCACCAGTACGTGGTTCGGTTCGCGTCTCCCTGACCCCAAGCGCGAATCCGCGCGCCGCAGCGCGGGCACGGTCGGCCGGTGTGGCCGTACACCTGCTTCCGCGGCTCGCGCCCCGCGTCGACCGACGCACGCATCAGGCTCGCCGCGGTCTCCAGCGCCAGACGACGCTCGGCGGCCGTGACGTCGCGGAGCCGCCGCCACGGCGAGATGCGCGCCCGCCAGAGCGCCTCGGCCATCCACATGTTCCCCACGCCGGCGACGAGCGTCTGGTCGAGCAGGATCTCGCCGAGCCAGCGCGAGCCGTCGGCGCGACGGATACGCGCGAGCATCGACTCCACGTCCGGGGGCCGCGCGAGGATGTCCGGCCCGAGCCGCGCGAGCGCTCGCGTGTGCAGCTCGAGCACCGGGCCGTTCCAGAGGACGCCCTCCGCCCGCTCGCCTCGGAGAACGAGCCACGGCCTTCCCGCTCGCGCCTCCCCTCGCGCGCGCACCGTCCACCGGCCGGACATGCGGAGGTGCGACCGGAGCACGACGCCGCCTTCGAACCGGAGCACAAGGTTCTTCCCGACGGCATCCACCGCCTCCAGCCGCCGCCCGTCGATCCGCTCGGCCACCTGCGTCGCCCGCGCGCGCGGATGCGGCGCCTCGACTTCGAGTCTCTGGCCGACGAGAATCTGCAGGCGCCGCGCCGCGCGGTGCAGCGTGTCTCCCTCGGGCACGTTTTCGAGCGTACCCTCGTGGGGCAGACTGTCCTACGGTTTTCCAGCTTCGATGGCTCCCAATCTCAACATCGCTGCACTCGCCCGCCGAACCGGCGTTCCGGCCGACACGATCCGGAAATGGGAGCAGCGCTACGGCGTGCTGCGTCCGGAGCGGACGACAGGTGGACAGCGCCGCTACTCCGAGGAGGACGTCGCGCGGGTCGAGTGGCTCAAGGCGCGCCTGAGCGAGGGCTATCGCATCGGCGAGGCTGCGACGCTTCTGGGGTCGGTGCCGCTCGCGACCCCGGCGTCGCCGGACGAGCTGCGCGAGGCGCTCGCCGGCGCTGTGGTGCAAAACGATCTCCCGAGCCTGATCGCGCTGGTCGACCAGGCGCTCGCGCTCAACCAGCTCGAGGACGCGTTGAGCGACGTGCTCGCCCCTGCGCTCGCGGCCGTCGGCGAGAGCTGGGAGGCGGGAGAGATCTCGGTCGCGCAGGAGCACCTCGCGAGCGGCGTCGTCCGCGCGCACCTCGAGCGGCTGCTCGCCGACTCGCGCGCAGCGATCCGCGGCACCGCCGTCCTCGCGTGTGCGCCTGGAGAGCGGCACGAGCTCGGGCTCCTGATGCTCGCCGTGCTCCTCCGCGCGGACGGCTGGCAGGTCGCGTATCTCGGCGCCGACACTCCGGTTGGCGACGCAGTCGCGCTCGCGGAGGAGAGTGGCGCGCGACTTTTGTGCTTCAGCGCGACGATGGTCGAGAGCGGGGACCGGGTGCACGACGAGCTTGCGGGACGGAGGCTTCCCGAGGGCCTCCAAGTCGTCGTCGGCGGCGCCGGAATCGAGAAGGAGGTCGCGCGTGAGCTCGGCGTCCGCTACCTGAACGGCGACCTGCGACGGAGCGTCGGCGCGATCCGGAAGCTGGCGCCGTGAGGGCGCGCGCACGGGCAGCCTTGGCCGGCGCTGCGGCAGCGGGGGCGTGGGCAGCGTTCGAGCCGCTCGACCGTCGCGTCCTGCGCCACGACTACTCGGACGTCGCCGTGCTCGGAAAGCTCGTCACGCATTCGCGCTGGTGGCCGCTCGCGGGCCTCGCGCTCCACGCCGCGAACGGCGCGACGTTCGGCCTCGCGTTTCACGAGGTGCGGCGGCGGACCGGCATGCCTCCCCGGCTGCTTGCGTTCGCGCTCGCGATGACCGAGCACGTCGCGCTGTATCCGCTCTCGCACGTCGTCGACAAGCGACACCCCGCGCGCGGCGAGCCGGGTCTCGCGCCGCTGTTCACCGCTCGCGGCTTCACCCAGGCGACGGCGCGTCATGCGCTCTTCGGCGCCCTGCTCGGGCGCTGGGCGGCCGCGTAGGCCGCCCAGCCCGAGGCCTGGCCCCTCACCAGGTCTTGACGATCTCCTTGAAGCGCTCGAGGGCGTCCTCGACCTGCGCCTCCGGATTCTCGAACATCCGCGCCACGAGCTCCCCGGCGGTGCCGGCGGGCGGCTCGTACTCCAGCGCGACCTCGATCTGGGTGTGGCCGTCGCGGCTGTCGAAGCGGACGACGCCGGCGTTGTCGACGCGCGACCCTTCGACCGACGCCCATGCGATCTTCTCGTTCGGAACGTCTTCGGTGATCCGCGCGTCCCACTCCGCGTCGACGCCGAGTGGGCCGTCGACCTTCCAATGCGTGAGGCTATCGTCGCCCGAGACTGGCGCAACCTCCTGCACATGCGGCATGAAGTGCGGGAAGTTCGTGAAGTCGCGCCAGTACGAGTAGACCTTGTCGACCGGCGCCTGAACAGTTGTGTACTTCGCGATTGCAGTCATGGGCGCGGTGGTATCCGCTCGTGCGAGCGTCAAACTTTTGTCCTGCCTTTTCTCCGCGGCGGCGACGTCCGCGGCGGCCTGCCGCCGGAGCCACAGGAGCGCGATGTCCTTCGCCTTCGCCTCGAGCATCACGTCGAGCGGCCGGGTGGCGCTCGCGAGCAGGGCACGGAGGTCCCACGGCGCGACGAAGTCTGCATGCGCCTCGAGGCGCGGCCGCGGTAACGCGAGCCGCGGGCTCGAGAGATGCGCCTTCGGGCGGACGTGCGCTGGCCACGTCGCGAGCGCGTCGGCCAGGCCGCGCTCTTCGCTCGGGTTGCAGCGGTCGTGGTGGAGGTCGTACACGACACGGACACCCGTCCGATCGTGCAGCCGAAGGACGTCGGCCAGCGAGAAGGAGCGCTCGTCGTGCTCCACGACCACTCGCCGCTGCGCGCGCTCCGAGAGCCGCTCGAACGCGCGCGCCCACCGTGCGAGCGCTCGGTCGTGATCGCCGTAGGCGCCACCGACGTGCACGACGACAACCGCTTCCTCCGGCTGCCCCAACGCGTCGAGGAGCAGCGCGTCCTGCTCCAGGTCGAGCCGGGACTTCGCCGCCAGGCTTTCGTCGGGCGAGTTGATCACCGTGTACTGGCCCGGGTGCGTCGAGAGGCGCAGGCTCAGCCGACGCGCCTTCTCTCCGAGCGCGCCGAGTCGCGCGGCGCACTGCTCGATCTGCCGGCGGTAGTCGAACTCGGGGAGGTCGGGGTGCGTCCCGTATGGAACCGTTGAGCTGGACATCCGGTAAACGCGGACGTCGATCTGCTCGAGGTAGTCGAACACGGCGTCCAGGTACTGGATCGACCGGCTGAGATGCGGCCCGCTCTGCCAGCGGCGCGTGTCCGCCGTCTTCATCCCGCCGTTGCCGAGGACCTTGACCGCGAAGCCAAGCCGGTACGGGGTCACGCCGCTGCCACCCCGCGGGACTCGGAACGGCGTACGAGACATCAACCGTCACAACGTCCAGGTGTTGTCCAATCTTCCGCGTTGGGTCACACGAGACCCCACGCCGCGCCACACCCTCGCCGGTTCCCGCATTGGCGGTACCGCTCGGGCCGCGGCGCGACTCCGTGCCGGTTTACGGGCGCAGGACGGCCCGGCGCGGGCCCGCCAGGAAGCCGGCTTCGACCAGCAGGGGGAGCGCGTCCGTCTCGCCCACCGGCTCGCCGTCGAACCGCTCGACCGCGAGCCGTTTCGCTCCGCCGCCGCGAACGTGGTCGACGAGTGCCGCGAGCGCGGGACGCAACCAGTCCTCGTCCGGGTCGCGCAGGGGGAGCAGCGAGCGTCCGCGCCGCTCGACGTACAGGACCGCCTCGCCGCCGAGCGAGACCACGTGCGCGCCGGCGACGCGTGCGGCGCGGCCGTTGGCGCGCTTCGGCCACGGCAGCGCCGCGCCGTACGGCTGCGCCGGATCGGCGGCGCCGAGGATCAGCGCGTCGGCGTCCTCCCGCCGCTCGCGGAGCTCCCGCAGCCGCTCCACGGCGCCCCCGAGGGCGAACTGCGCTCCGCCGAGGCCCTCGACGAAGTAGCCGCGGCGGCAGAGGCCGAGCGTCTCGAGAGCGCGCAGCTCCGCGTAGACGGCTCCGTAGCCGCCGGGGATGCCTTCGGCGCGGACGCCGTCGCGGGTCACGATCCCCTGCCGTTCGAGCAGGAGCTCGGCGAGCGCGCGGCGGTCGATGCCCCCGGCGAACAGACGCTCCGTCCGCGACCACCGACCCTGGGTGGCAGTCGGGCCGGTACCGCGCCGCCGCGAGAAGCGGCGCGGCCGGCGCTCCGCCCGCGGCGCTCCGTGGCGCCGGCCGGCGCGCAGCGGCGTCCACGCGTCGTTCGTGACCTCGCCGGCCCACACGAGATCCCACAACGCGGGCAGCGCCTGCTCGTCCTCGAGCCCCGTCTCCGTGAGCAGGTCGGACCAGAAGAGCGCGGCGCGGTCGAGTGCGCATCGGACCGCGTCGTGCACCTCGCCCTCGGGCGGCGGCGCGGCGGGGGGACGTCCGAGCGCGGCGGCGTCCTCGCGGAAGAAGACTGCGACGCGATCGGCTCCGGCGCCTGCCCAGACGAGCTCACCGCTCCCGCAGAGGGCATCGAGGTGCTCCGGCCGGTATCCCGGCACGCGACGGGGGAGGACGTCGCTCTCCCACAGGGAAACCGGCAGCGCGAGCGCCTGCAGCGGCACGAGCGCCTCGCGCAGCGACGCGCGCCGGTCGACGCCGTGCCAGCTCGGAAGGAAGCGCGCGAGCGCCTCCTGCTCGACCGGCTCGACCTCCTTGCGCAGCGCGGCGAGCGAGGCGCGGCGCAGGCGCCGCAGGACGTCCGGGTCGCACCACTCGCGACCCGTCCCGCCGGGGCGCAGCTCGCCGCGGACGAGCAGTTCGTCCCGCTCCAGCTCGCGGAGCACGTCCTCGACATCGCGGCCGAAGCGCTCGTTCGCCTGCTCCGTGGTGAACGGGCCGCGTCCCTTCGCGAAGCGGAGGACGAGCTGCCGGAGGGAGTCGGGGCCCCCCTCGAGGAAGACGTCGGGCAGGCCCGACGGCGGCATTGCGCCGACGGCGTCGCGGTAGCGGCCCGCGTCCTCGGCAGCGATCAAGCACTCCTCGCCGGCGACGCGGACGATGATCGCGCGGCGCTCCGAGAGGAGCGGTTCCGCGAGCGCAATCTCGTACTCGCCGGGCCGCAGGTCGCCGCGCAGGCGGAGCTGGTCGTGCAGTTGATCCGGCGTCGTGGCGTCGCCGCGTAACCGGCGCTCGACGTCCTCCACGGCGTCCGCGTCCAGCAGGTCGCGCAGCTCCTCCTGCCCCAGGAGCTCTCGCAGGAGGTCGCGGTCGAGGGACAGCGCCTGGGCGCGGCGCTCGGCCGGCGGCGTGTCGTCCTCGTACATGTAGGTCGCGATGTAGTCGAAGAGGAGCGACGCGCTGTACGGGCTCGCCGACTGCGTCTCGACCTCGACGAGGTCGATCTGCCGCGTCTTGAGTCCCTGCAGGAGCCCGCGCAGCGCGGGCAGGTCGAAGACGTCCTGGAGACACTCGCGATACGTCTCGAGGATGACCGGGAACGAGCCGTACTTCCGCGCCACCTGGAGCAGGCTCTGCGCCTTGAGGCGCTGCTGCCACAGCGGCGTGCGCTCGCCCGGACGGCGGCGCGGGATCAGCAGTGCGCGTCCTGCGTTCTCGCGGAAGCGGGCGCCGAAGAGCGCGGTCTCGCCCAGCTCGCCGACGACGAGGTCCTCGACCTCTCCCGGGTCGACGAGGAGCTCGGCTACCGGCGGCGGCGCGTCCGCCTCGGGGAAGTGGAGCGCGATTCCATCGTCCGACCAGATCGACTGCGCCTCGATCCCGAGCGACTCGCGCAGCCGGCCGGCGATCGCCATCGCCCACGGCGCGTGGACGCGACCGCCGAACGGGCTGAGGATGCAGACACGCCAGTCGCCGATCTCGTCGCGGAAGCGCTCGACGACGATCGTCCGGTCGCTCGGGACCGCGCCTGTCGCGTCCGCCTGCTCGCGGAGGAACGTGAGCAGGTTGCGGGCCGCGCGCTCGTCGAGGAGGTACTCCTCGCGCAGCCTCACCAGCGCCTTGTCCGGGTGGAGAGCCGACAGCTCGCGTGACGCGAGGCCGATCTTCTGCCCGAGCTCGAACGGGCGCCCGACGCCCTCGCCCTTCCAGAACGGGACCGCGCCGGGCAGCCCGGGCGCCGGCGAGACGATCACCTGGTCGCGCGTGATCTCCTCGATCCGCCAGGTGGACGCGCCGAGCAGGAACGTCTGCCCCGCCCGCGCCTCGTACACCATCTCCTCGTCCAGCTCGCCGACGCGGCCGCCGCCGTCGGAGAGGAACACGCCGAAGAGGCCGCGGTCGGGAATCGTCCCTGCGTTCGTGACCGCGAGCCGTCGCGCACCGTCGCGGGCGCGGATCGTGCCGCCGCTTCGATCCCACACGATGCGCGGGCGCAGCTCCGCGAACTCGTCCGACGGGTATCGCCCCGCAAGCATGTCGAGGACGTTCTCGAGCTGCGCGCGCGAGAGGTCCGAGAATGGATAGGCGCGACGGACGAGGTCGTGGAGGTCATCGACGCGCACCTCCTCGTCCACTGCGATCGCCACGATCTGCTGCGCGAGCACGTCGAGCGGGTTGCGCGGGATGCGCGTCTCCTCGATGTCGCCTCCTCGCATCGCTCTCGCGACGACCGCGCTCTCGAGCAGATCGGCGCGGAACTTCGGGAAGATCCGCCCTTTCGAGACGGCGCCGAGCTCGTGGCCGGCGCGACCGATTCGCTGCAGGCCGCGCGCGACCGACTTCGGCGACTCGACCTGAATCACGAGGTCGACCGCTCCCATGTCGATCCCGAGCTCGAGCGACGAGGTCGCGACGAGGCACGGGATCCGCCCCGCCTTCAGATCCTCCTCGACCACGATCCGCTGCTCGCGCGCCAGCGACCCGTGGTGCGCGCGCGCCACCTCGCGGGGCTCGGCGTCGCCGTTGCCCTCGTTCGCGAGCTCGTTCAGGCGCAGCGCGAGCCGCTCGGCGAGTCGGCGATTGTTCACGAAGACGATCGTGGAGCGGTGCTGCCGCACGAGCCGCAGGATCTCGGGGTACACCGAGGGCCAGATCGAGCTCGTCCCGAGCTCCGTTCCCGCGTCCATCTCCTGCCCGTCCGCGGGGACGGGGTACGAGAGCGACGCGGTCGACCCGAGCTCGCGCATGTCCTCGACCGGCACGACGACCTCGAGGTCGAGCTCCTTTCGCGTCCCCGCGTCGACGAGGACGATGTCGCGGCCGCCGCTCACGAAGCGGCCGATCTCCTCCAGCGGCCGCTGCGTCGCCGACAGCCCGATCCGCTGCACGGGCCGCTCCACGAGCGAGTCGAGGCGCTCGACGGACACCGCCATGTGCGTGCCCCGCTTCGTCCCGGCGACGGCGTGGACCTCGTCCAGGATCAGCGTCTCGACGCCGCGCAGCGTCTCGCGCGCCTGCGACGTGAGCATCAGGTACAGGGACTCCGGGGTTGTGATCAGGATGTCGGGAGGCTCCTTCAGGAGCTCCCGCCGCTCCTTCGGCGACGTGTCGCCGGTCCTCACGCCGACCCGCAGCGTGGACTCCAAGCCCGCGAGTGGGCCGCGCAGGTTGCGCTCGATGTCGTAGTTGAGCGCCTTCAGCGGCGAGACGTAGAGCAGCCGCAGCCCCGCGCCGGGGCTCTCGTTGAGGCGGTCGATGCCGTAAAGGAACGCGGTGAGGGTCTTGCCCGAGCCGGTCGGCGCCTGGATCAGGACGTGACCGCCGGCGGCGATCGCCGGCCATCCTCGCTCCTGCGGTGGAGTCGGCGCGTCGAAGGTCCGCTCGAACCACCCGCGCGTCGCAGGCGAGAAGATGCTCAGCGGATCCACACGAACAAGCGTACCCCTCCGCGCGCACGCGAAGCGTCACGAATCTGTGTCTTTTCGGGCGCGCGGAGCCGCTGTTACTTGAACACGAGGTAGAGCACGAGCGCGACCCCGGCGATCACGAGTACCACCGACCCGACGACGAGCGTCACGCCCGTGAGCGCGAGCGCCGGCGTGCGATCGCTCGCGCCGCGATCGACCTCGCGCGCAAGATCCTTGGGCGTCTCGTCCACGAGGGGTGCTTACCCGTGTCGCGGGTCTTGAATCGCTGTAGATTCGCCAGGTGACGTACTCGATCGTCGCGTGCGACGGCGAGAGCGGCGAGGTCGGCGTCGCGGCGCAGTCGCAGGCGTTCAACACCGCAGCGGCGGTGGCGTGGGCGCGGGCGGGCGTCGGCGCGATCGCGACACAGTCCTTCACCGATCGCCGGTACGGATGGCGCGGGCTCGACCTCGTCGCGGACGGCGCGCGTCCGGCGGATGCGCTCGCGCGGCTGCGGGCCGAGGACGAGGTGGCCGAGCTTCGGCAGGTCGGCATCGTCGACACGCTGGGACGGACCGCTCAGACAACCGGTGCCGCCTGCATCTCCGCGGCGGGGCACGTCGCGGGAGACGGCTGGGGCGCGCAGGCGAACCTCGTCGAGTCGCCGCGGGTCTGGGAGGCGATGGGCGAGGCGTTCGAGGCGACGTCGGGGCCGCTTGCGCTGCGGTTGCTCGCGGCGCTCGACGCCGCCGAGGCGGCGGGCGGGGACTGGCGCGGACATTGCGCGGCGGGAATCCTCGTCGTCCCCTTCGAGGCCGAGCCGTGGGACCGCGTTGTCGACCTGCGCGTCGAGGAGTCCGAGACACCGCTCGAGGATCTGCGGCGCCTCGTCGAGCGCGCGCTCGCGTACCGGAGGTGGAACCGCGCCGACGGCGGGCGCGCTGAGCTCGCGGCGGCCGCGGGGTTGTCGCGGGAGCACGTCGCCTGGTCGCCGATCCTCGACGCGCTCGATACGGATTCCTTCGACGACGCGCGACGGCTCTACGAGGAGCTCGTCGCAGAGGAACCTCGCTGGGCGACGTACGCCCGGTCGCTCGCGAGGCATCCGGTCGCCGGGGCGCCGATCAGATCGCTCCTCGAACGGTGACCTACTCGATCGCCGCCCGCGACGCGGACACCCGCGAGCTCGGGATCGCCGTTCAGACGCGCTTCTTCGCCGTCGGCCAGACCGTCCCGTGGGCGCGGCCGGGAGTCGGCGCGGTCGCGACGCAGGCATTCGCCGACCGCCGCTACGGCGCGCTCGGGATCGAGCTGCTCGCGGCGGGCCGGTCGCCGCAGGCGGCGCTCGACGAGCTGACGGCGTCCGACGCGGAGGCCGCCGTGCGGCAGGTGGGCGTCGTCGCCGCCGACGGACGGTCCGCGGCGCACACCGGCGCGGCCTGCGTTCCGGCCGCCGGCCACATCACCGGCGAGGGCTTCAGCGCCCAGGCGAACATGATGCGGACCGAGGAGGTCTGGCCCGCGATGGCGGAGGCCTTCGCGGCGTCACGCCGGCCGCTTCCGTGGCGGCTGCTCGACGCTCTCGACGCGGCCGAAGCGGCGGGCGGCGACTTCCGCGGGAAGCAGTCCGCCGCGATCCTCGTCGTCCGCGGCGAGCCCAGCGAGCGGCCGTGGGACGACAAGCTGCTCGAGCTGCGCGTCGACGACCACCCCGAGCCGCTCTCAGAGCTCCGCCGCCTCCTCGAGCTCGCGGACGGCTACCGCGCGCTCCTTCAGCTGCGCGAGGGGGATCCGCCGCCGGAAGCGGTAGCGGCCGTCCGCCGCCTGCCGGAGCTCGACGTGCGCTGGAGCGAGACGTACGCCGCCCTTCGCGACGGGGACGTGGAACGTGCGCGCGCGCTCGTGCGCCCGCTCTTCGAGTCGGAGCCGCGCTGGCGCGGCTACGTGGCGAGCCTCGCCGCGCGCGGGCTCCTGCCGCACGCGGACGAGCTCCTGCGCGAGTAGCGGCGACGGCGCAGGACGGCTTCTCTCTGCCGATCCTCGGTCCTGATCGGGCCCGTCGTCCTCCTCCCGCTCCTCTCCTTGGCCCGGCGGCTGCGGCGAGCGCGGTGCCGGGGCTCAGCGCTCAACCGCCGTGGCCGAGCGACAGAGGTGCCTGCGGGAGTAGCATCGGCTCGTGCCCGACCGGCTCTGGTTCACGGACGGCGAGGAGGCGTGCGAGCTGCTCGCGCGCGATCCGCTCGCACTGCTCGTCGGGTTCGCACTCGACCAGCAGGTGACGGTGCAGAAGGCGTTCGCGGGACCGCTCGAGCTGCAGCGGCGGGTCGGCCGGTTCGACGCCGAGACGCTCGCGACGGTCGACCTCGACCCGGTCTTCCGCCAGAAGCCCGCCATCCACCGCTTCCCCGGCGCGATGGCCGAGCGCGTGCGCGACCTCGCGGCGCACCTCGTCGAGCACTACGACGGGAACGCGGCGGCGGTATGGGAGAGCGCGCAGTCGGCGGAGGAGCTGAAGGCGAACCTGGCCGCTCTGCCCGGCTTCGGCGAGATGAAGGTCAAGTCGACCGCCGCGGTGCTCGCGAAGCGGTTCGGCGTCGAGCTCGCGGCGCCGCTCGCACCCTCCCACCCCACGCTCGGCGACGTGGACTCGCCGCAGGCGCTCGAGGACTATCAGGCCGCCAAGCGCGCGCACAAGGCGGAGTGGATGGCCGCGGGTGCCCGAGGCGCCTGAGCAGCTCTGGGCGCGCGCGGGCGGCGCGCTGCGGATGCCGCCGGTCGATGAGTGGGACACCTTTCCGTTCGACGGCGAGCTGCGACCGCGTGCGCTCGCTCCGCCGGTGGACGCCGAGGCGCCGCGGCGCGGCGAGGGCGGCGTCGACTGCGAGCGGTGCGCGCGCTCGGACGACGGATACCTCTGGGTCGACGATCGCTGGCGGCTGTGGGCGCCCGACGACCCGACGGGCCTCCCGATGGTCGCCCTGCTCGAGACGCGCGCGCACCTCGACTTCCACGAGCTGACGCCGGAGCTTGCGGCGGAGCTCGGGCCGCTCCTGATCCGCGTGCAGCGAGCTATTTACACGATCGGCGAGATCGGCAACGTGCACGTCTGCCGCTGGGGCGACGGCAGCGAGCACTTCCACTTCTGGTTCATGGCACGTCCGGCAAGGCTCCCGCAGCTGATCGGCTCATTCGCTGCGATCTGGGACGACGTCCTCCCGCCGACGCCCGAGGACGTCTGGCGCGAGAACCTCGCCGCGGTCGCGCGGGCGCTTTCCTAGTCGGGAAGCCAGCCTTCGCGCTAGCCGGTGAGCTTTCCGCGGCGAAGCGGGCATACGCCTCGCCCGCATCCGTCGTCTCCCCCGAGCGACGCCGGCATCGTGCCGGAGCACCGCTTCGTTGACGGTGTAGGCACCCCAGTCCACGCTCGTCGGACGGTCGCCGGCGCCGACGGCGAGAACGACACACGCCGAGTCGCCCGCGCCGACGATCACCTGGTTCGTTCCGGCAGGGCAATGGACGAAGTCCCACGGCCGGAGCGGGCGCTCTTCACCCTCGGCGACGAGGAGCCGACCGCCTCGCCGGCGAGCACGAGGAAGTCCTCCTGCGCTCAGTCGCGACGAGCTC
>DATHAE010000069.1:0-2284 GCA_035296805.1 Gaiellaceae bacterium
CAAGGGCCGCTACGTCGAGCTGACCGACGAGGACATCGACCGCCTCGACATCGAGCTCACGCACGCGATCGACATCTGCGACTTCGTCTCGATCGACGAGATCGACCCGCTCTACTTCCGCAAGGGCTACTACCTGCTGCCGCAGGACGGCGCGGAGAAGCCGTACCGTCTGCTCGTGAAGGCGCTCGAGGAGACGGGTCGCGTCGCGATCGCGAAGGTCGTGATCCGCAACAAGCAGCACCTCTCGTGCGTGCGGCCCGTCGGCGACACGCTCGTGCTCGAGACGATGTACTACGCAGACGAGGTGCGGCAGCCCGAGGACGCGCCGGCGCCGACGGTGCGGAAGGCCGAGGTCGACATGGCGAAGACGCTGATCGAGAACCTGGCCGCGAAATGGGATCCGGAGAAGTACCACGACCGGTACCGCAACGAGCTGCTCGAGCTGCTGCAGAAGAAGGCGGAGGGCGAGCCGCTGCCCGAGCCGCAGGCGGACGGCGGCGGCGAGGTGATCGACCTGATGGAGGCGCTGAAGGCCTCGGTGCAGGCGACGAAGAAGCGGCGCGCTTCGTCGAGGACAGGCTCGTCGTCGCGGAAGACTGCGAGCTCGTCCGCGAAGAAGAAGTCGTCCTCGGCAAAGAAGAAGCCGGCCCGCAAGGCCTCCTAGCGCCGTGCCGGGACGATCCTTGTGACACAGTGTCACAAGCGTGGTCCGCGCTGAGATGTCGCTGTCGGAGTACCGCCGCAAGCGCGATCCGAAGGTCACGCCGGAGCCGTTCGAGCGCGGCGACAAGCGAGGAAAGAAGCCCATCTTCGTCGTCCAGCGCCACGACGCGCGGCGCCTGCATTACGACTTCCGCCTGGAGCGGAACGGCGCGCTCGCCTCGTGGGCCGTGCCGAAGGGCGTGCCGCTCGAGCCAGGCGGGCGCGCGCTGGCGGTCCACGTCGAGGACCACCCGCTCGAGTACGCGAAGTTCCACGGTGAGATCCCGCAGGGCCAGTACGGCGCCGGCACGGTCGAGATCTGGGACAACGGCACCTACGACCTGATCGAGGAGAAGCGGAACGGCCAGCTGACCGTCCGCCTGCACGGAAAGCGACTCGACGGCACCTGGTCGGTCGTGCCCGCGCATCTGGACGGCAAGGAGGAGAACTGGCTCCTGATCAAGCGTCGCGACGGTGAGGGCCCCGCGGCGGACGAGCCGCCCGAGACGTACCGCCCGATGATGGCGACGCTCGAGGAGCGCGTCCCGCGCGGCGAAGGATGGCTCTTCGAGGTGAAGTGGGACGGCTACCGCGCGCTCGCGTACGTGCGCGGCGGCGAGTCGCGGCTCGTCTCGCGGAACGGGAACGACCTCACGCAGCGGTTCGAGCCGGTGGCGAAGGCGATCGTGAAGGCGACGAAGAGCCCGCACGCCGTCCTCGACGGCGAGATCTGCGCGCTCGACGAGCAGGGACGCGCGAGCTTCTCCGCGATGCAGCAGGGGAGCGGCCCGCTCGTCTTCTACGCGTTCGACCTGCTCGAGTTGGACGGCGAGCCGCTCGTCGACCTGCCGCTCGCGGAGCGCCGCAGCCGGCTCGAGCAGCTGCTCGACCGCCGCAACCGGACGGTCCGTCTCTCGGAGAGCTTCGACGACGGCGTCGCGCTCGCGGAGGCCGCGGAGGCTCAGGGTCTCGAGGGGATCATGGCCAAGCGCGACGACTCGCGGTACTTCCAGGGCAGGCGCACGCGCGACTGGCTGAAGATCAAGACGCACGGCCGCCAGGAGTTCGTCGTCGTCGGGTACACCGCAGGGTCGGGGCGTCGCGTCGGCTCGTTCGGCTCGCTCGTGCTCGCGGTGCAGGACGAGGACGGCCTCCGCTACGTCGGCAACGTCGGCACCGGGTTCGACGACGCGGAGATCCGGCGGCTGTTGAAGCTGATGAAGCCGCTGCGGCGCGACACGGCTCCGCTGAGCGTCGTTCCGAAGATGCCGCGCGTCCGCAAGGGCGACGTGACGTGGATCGAGCCGCGGCTCGTGGCGGAGGTCGAGTTCAGCGAGTGGACGCACGACCACCACATCCGCCAGCCGTCCTACAAGGGCCTCCGCGACGACAAGGAGGCCGCCGAGGTGGTCGAGGAGACGCCGACCGAGCCGCAGGGCAACGCGCCGAACGAGCCTAGTGACACAGTGTCACAAGCGCCGTTCGAAGCGCCGCTCCCGGCCGCGGTCCGGGACGGCAAACGCGAGCTGCGGCTCTCGAATCTCGACAAGATCTTCTGGCCGGACGGCGACGTCACGAAAGG
>DATHAE010000070.1:0-12561 GCA_035296805.1 Gaiellaceae bacterium
GCGTCGCTCGTCGACATCCGGCGCGTCCAGGACCTCGACGAGTTCCTCGGCCAGGAGCTGCGCTGCAAGGTGATCGAGCTGAACCGCTCGCGCAACAACGTCGTCCTCTCGCGGCGCGCCGTGCTCGAGGAGGAGCGCAAGGAGCAGCGCCAGCAGATCCTCGACCGCCTGCAGCCGGGCGACGTCGTCGAGGGCCAGATCTCGAACATCGTCGACTTCGGCGCGTTCGTCGACCTCGACGGCATGGACGGCCTGATCCACATCTCCGAGCTCTCGTGGTCGCACGTCAACCACCCGTCCGAGGTGCTCACGATCGGCCAGGACGTGCGCGTGAAGGTGCTCGACATCGACCGCGACCGCCAGCGGATCTCGCTCGGCCTCAAGCAGACCCAGAGCGACCCGTGGCAGCAGGTGATCGAGAGCTATCAGGAGGGCGACGTCGTCGAGGGGCGCGTCACGAAGGTCGTCACCTTCGGCGCGTTCGTCGAGATCCTGCCGGGAGTGGAGGGGCTCGTCCACATCTCCGAGCTGGCGCAGCACCACGTCGAGAACCCCCGCGAGATCGTCACGCAGGGCCAGCCCGTGAACGTCAAGATCATCGAGGTCGACGCGGACCGGCGCCGCCTCTCGCTCTCGCTCAAGCGGGTCGAGGACACGGATCCCGTCCAGCCGCGCGCCGACGGCAGCGAGTCGATGCACGCGCGCCCGAACCTCGACCTCTCGGAGGACGTGTTCGCCGAGGCGCCCGTCACCGACGACTCCGTCACCGAAAACTCCGTCACCGACGATTCACCCGCCGACGATTCGGTCAGCGAGGACGCGCGCGTGGCCGGGGATGCGCCCGTCGCCGAGGATGCGCTCGCCGCCGAGGATGCGCCCGTAGCCGAGGATGCGCCTGTCGCCGAGGATGCGCTCGCCGCCGAAGAGGTGCCCGTCGCCGAGGATCCGCCGCCCGCCGAGGAGCCCTCGGCCGAGGCAGAGTCGCCGTTCGAGGTGCCGACCTCGGACGAGGTGAGCGGCGAGGCCGACGCGACCGGCGCCGGCACCGCCTCCGAGAGCGACGACACCGCTGCCGAGCCGGCGCCGGTCCCGGCTGCCGAGCCCCCCGCCGAAGAGGCTCGCGCCGACGAGGAGTGACCCGCCCGGTCGCCGTCGCGATCACGGGGGGGATCGGAGCAGGGAAGAGCGAGGCGCTGCGCGCGTTCGCGCGCCACGGCGCCGCGACCGTCTCCAGCGACGAAATCGTCCACCACCTGCTCGTCCGCGACGACGTCCGCGACCGCGTCGCCTCGCGTCTCGGCGGCGGCGTCGTCGACCCCGGCACGGGCAAGCTCGACCGTCAGGCGATCGCCACCGTCGTCTTCAACGACCGCGACGCGCTCGAGTGGCTCGAGGAGCTCCTGCACCCGCTCGTCTCCGCGGAGTACCTGCGCTGGCGTGACCAGCTCGCGGATCTGCCGGATGCGCCGCCGGTCTGCGTGACCGAGGTCCCGCTCCTGTACGAGGCGGGGGCCGATTCCCGGTTCGACAAGGTCGTGCTCGTGACGGCGCCGCGGAAGCTCCGCGACATGCGGACGGAAGGGAGGTCGCTCGGCAGGGAGGAGCGGTTCATCCCCGACGCCGAGAAGCGGAAGCGGGCCGACTACGTGTTCGTCAACACCGGGTCGCTCGAGGAGCTCGACGAGTTCGTGGCCTCGGTCATGAGCGGGCTCGTCGCCGCGTGAAGAAGCTGCTCGTCGTCGTCGCGCTCGGGCTCGTCGTCGCCGGCGCGTTTCTCGCGGTCGACGAGACGAGCCCGCCCTGGTACGAGCGGATCCGCTACCCGCTCCGCTACCAGGAGATCGTCCGCGGGCACGCGCGCAACTACGGCATCGATCCCGCGTTGCTCGCGGCGGTGATCTACCAGGAGTCGAAGTTCGACGCCGGCGCGCGCTCCGGGTCGGGCGCGGTCGGGCTGATGCAGCTGCGGCCCGACACCGCGCGCGGGATCGCGATCCGCACCGGCGGCTCCGCCTTCCGCGTCAGCGACCTCACGAACGCGGAGATCAACGTCCGCTACGGCTGCTGGTACCTCCGTCACCTGCACCGGAAGTACGGCGACTGGCGGCTCGTCCTGGCCGCCTACAACGCGGGTCAGGGGAACGTCGACCGCTGGCGAAGCGAGGGCCGCGACGACATTCCGTTCGCCGAGACGCGCCACTACGTCGACCGGGTCGAGGAGCTGCGGGGCACGTACCGCCACGCCTGGCGGTCAGAGCTGTACGAGTAGCTCGCGCGCCTTCGCCGCGAGCACGACGTGGCCGCAGCTCGGACAGACGATCGCCGTTCGAATGTACTCCGTCAGTAGGCTCGCGCCATCGACCCGGTCCTCGAGCTCGCGGAGAACGCGAACGCCTACACGCCGCTCGGAGCGACGGACGAGCGGATCTTCAACGACCGCTACGTGCTCTGGATGGGTCGCGGCGACCAGCCCGCGTGGAATGTCGCGCAACGCTTCCGCCTCCGGCCCGACGAGGTCGAGGAGGTGCGGGCGGAGATCCACGGGCACCTGCGGCGGAACGGCCGCGCGGCCTGCTCGTGGGAGGTCGGCTCGTCCGCGACGCCGTCCGACCTCGTCGACCGCCTGCACGCGCTCGGGCTCGTGGACGACGAGCCCGACCCGCTCGCGATCGGGATGGTGCTGACGAACGAGCCCGAGGAGCCGCCGCCCGCGGGCGTCGAGGTGCGGCGGGCGCGAACGCGCGAGGAGCTGCTCGAGGCGGGGCGGATCGCGGCCGTCGCCTTCGGCATGCCGGGCGCGGTGCCGGAGCCGGAGGAGCCGACGCCGGGGCTCGAGACGTACGTCGCGTACGTGGACGGCCGCCCGGCGGCGCGCGCGACCGCCGCGTTCACGCAGTACGGGGCGACGCTCTTCGGCGGCGCGACGCTGCCCGAGGCGCGTGGCCGCGGCGCCTACCGCGCGCTGGTCGCGGCGCGCTGGGAGGACGCGGTGGCGCGCGGGACGCCGATGCTGGTCACGCAGGCAGGAAGGATGTCGCGTCCCATCCTCGAGCGTCTCGGCTTTCGCGCCGTCTGCGAGATCCGCATCCTGGTCGATCGCGTCGAAAATCGGGGACGGTGACGGGGCAGCCCCCCCAAACGGGGGATACGATCCGCGGCTTCGTGAGCGATCCTGGAGGCGCCGCCAATCCGTCAAGCGGCCGAGGCATCTTGGCTTCTACCGTGTCAACAATGACAGCCGTCCGTCCTCGTGGGCTCGCCGTGCGCTCGAACATCCCGCTCACGGCGCTCATCACGGTCGTTTCCGCGACCGCGGGTCTTTGTGTCGCGCTGGCCGTCTCGACCGTCGACCTCTCGGGGCGGGCCGCGGCAGGCGCGCTCGTGCTTCTCGTCGCGGCGACGCTCGCGGAGGCCTTCCCCGTTCCGGTTCTCGGCGTCAAGGCCGGCGCCACGTCGATCGCCAACATCTTCATCGTCGCGGCCGCGGCGCTGTACTCGTGGCAGACGGGGGTCATCGTCGCGCTCGCGACGATGCTGATCGTCGAGCTGGGCACGCGCCGGCCGATCGTGCGGGCGCTGTACAACGGCAGCCTGTACGTGTGTAGTGCTGCGGCTGCCGGGGCGGCGCTGGCGGCGGTCGAGGCTCTCACGGATGCCGGCGCCGGCTTCGCGAGCATCGCGGCTTCGGCAGCCTTCTACCTGACGAACATCGTCCTGCTCGCGGCCGTGGTATCGGCGTCCCAACGCGTCGACCCGGTGGGGGTCTTGCGCGGGTTCGCCCGCTCGACGTTCACCGCCTTCCTGACGATGGCGACCACGACCGCCGTTCTCGTCTTCCTGTGGGAGAGCACGCCGCTCGCTGCCGCGCTCGTCGCCCCTCCGCTGGTGGCGATCGTCCTCTACCAGCGGCGGCTGCACGCCTCGCTGCAGCGGCAGCGCGAGCTCGACGGGATGAAGGACGAGTTCGTCGCGATCGTCTCGCACGAGCTTCGGACGCCGCTCGCGTCCGTCTACGGCGGGATCGAGACGCTGCAGCGCGACGATCTGTCACCGGAGCAGCGGACGGTGCTGAACGACGTCATCCGTAGCGAGGGCGCGCGGCTCGTGCGGCTCGTCGACGAGGTGCTCTGGGTCAGCCGGCTGGACACGCCGGCTCAACCGTCGGCCAAGGGTCGCTGCGACGCCGGTGCCGTGATCGAGGACGTCGTCAACGCTGCCGCTACCACCGGGACGGTCGGGTCGGTCGTTCACGGCTTGCACCCCGACCTTCCCGAGGCGGCCGTCGCCGACGACGCTCTGCGCCGTGTACTCGCAAACCTGGTCGAGAACGCCGTCAAGTACTCCCCCGACGGAGGCGACGTCGTCGTCAGCGCCGAGACCGTCGACCGGATGCTCGAGATCGCGGTCACGGACGAGGGGATCGGAATTCCCGAGGACAAGGCCGAGGCGATCTTCGAGAAGTTCTCGCGCCTCGACCCCCAGATGGGCCGCGGAGTCGGTGGCACGGGCCTCGGGTTGTACATTTGCCACCAGCTCGTCCAGCAGATGGGCGGAACGATTCACGTCTCGCCGAACGCCGCCGGGCGCGGCTCAGTCTTCACGATTCGTCTACCAATCATCGAACCTGGAGGAAATTGATGTCTGCCAAGCGCCGCACCGCCGTGCTTCACGTTCTCCTCGTCTTCGCCGTCGTTTTCCTACTCGCGGCCGTCGGCGCGGGCTGGAAGTGGCACAAGGAGGCTCCCTCCGCCGGCTGGACCTGGGATCCGGACAACGGCGCGGCGATCTTCGTCCAGGAATAGCGCCAGACGGGTTGCGTGCGCGTCGTCCCACGCGAGGGCGACGCGCTTGCGCATCACGAGCCGATGGAGAAGCCTGCGCCGTCGATCCTGATCCGATCGGGGCCGTTGCGGCAGAGGATGGTCTTGCCGCGGAGCGTGCACGCGAGACGGCCGTGCCGCCACGAGCGGAGGACCGGCGACGACGCGTCCCACCACGGAAGCCGCTGCACGACCGTGGGGGCGGCCATGCTGCGGAGGGCGACCGAGCCGCTCGAGCCGAGGCTGCTGCAGACGAGCCTCCGTGCTTCGAGCCTGCACGCAGCGCTCGCGTCGGGGGTGCGAAAGCTGGTCACGTCGCCCGCCGCGCCCGCTCGCGCGAACAACGCCGCCGCGGCGGCGGTCGCGGCGAGAGCTGCGAGAACGATGACGGCCAGACGGCGCACGGCAGAGGTTCAAACGGAGCGCCGGGCAGAATGGTTCCGTGAAGGTGTCCGCGAAGGCCGACTACGCCGTCCGCGCGGCGGTCGAGCTCGCGTCGGCGGGCGAGGGGCCGGTGAAGGCGGAGCGGATCGCGCAGGCGCAGGAGATACCGCTCAAGTTCCTCGAGAACATCATGAGCGACCTCCGGAACGCGGGCCTCGTGCGCAGTCAGCGCGGGGTGGAGGGCGGCTACTGGCTCGCGCGCCCGGCGGATGAGATCAGCATCGCGCAGGTGATTCGCGCCGTCGACGGGCCGCTCGCGGCCGTTCGCGGCCGCCGTCCGGAGGATGTCGAGTACGCAGGCTCGGCGGAGCGGCTCCGCGAGGTGTGGGTTGCAGTGCGCGCGAGCCTCCGAAACGTGCTCGAGACCGTGAGCGTGGCCGACCTCGCGCGCGGCGACCTCCCCGGAGCCGTCGAGGAGCTCGCCGCCGACCCGGACGCCTGGTCGCCGCGCTGACCGGCCTGTCCGGTCAGCTGCGGCGTCTGACCCGGGACGCAGCCAGACCGGACAGGCGGCTCAGGGAAAGACCGTCTCGCGCGTGGGGCGCGCGTAGACGATCTGTCCGCGCTCGAGCTCGAGGCGCTCGACGTCGTCGCGCGTGAGCTGGACCGCGAACCGCTCGCCGTCGTCGCGCACGAGCTCCACCCGCACCTCGAACCCGAGGTGCACGATCCGCTCGACCTGCGCCTCGCGCGTTGCGCCGTTCGGCTCGACGAGGAGCTCGAGGTCGTGCGGGCGGACGAACGCGCCGCCGAGGCGGTTGACCGGCCCTACGAACGACATCACGAACTCGTTCGCGGGGCGCTCGTAGAGCTCCCGCGGCCCAGCCACCTGCTCGATGCGGCCACTGTTCATGACGACGACCTCGTCGGCGACCTCCATCGCCTCCTCCTGGTCGTGCGTCACGATCACCGTCGTCGTGTGCGTCTCGTCGTGGAGCCGCCGGAGCCAGGCTCGCAGCTCCTTGCGCACGCGCGCGTCGAGCGCGCCGAACGGCTCGTCGAGGAGCAGCACCTTGGGATCGACGGCCAGGGCGCGCGCGAGCCCCATCCGCTGGCGCTGGCCGCCCGACAGCTGCGACGGGTACCGCTTCGCCAGCCCCTCGAGCTGGACGAGCGCCAGCAGCTCGGCCACCCGCGCGCGGATCTCGGCCTTCGGCGCCTTGCGAATCTCGAGCCCGAAGGCGATGTTCTTCTCGACCGTCATGTGCTTGAAGGCCGCGTAGTGCTGGAACACGAAGCCGACGCCGCGCTCCTGGGGCCGGCGCCCGGTCATCTCCTCGTCCGAGATCTGGATCGCGCCCTCGTCGGGCTGCTCCAGCCCGGCGATGCAGCGGAGCAGCGTCGACTTCCCCGAGCCCGACGGACCGAGAAGCGCCACGAGCGACCCCGTCGCGACGTCGACCGAGACGTCGTCGAGCGCGACGAAGTCGCCGAAGCGCTTCGTCAACCGGGACACAACGATGCTCATGCGTGCTCCTTCGGCTTGAAGAGGCTCATCAGGACGAGGGTCGCGATCGCGATTCCCGCGAGGAGCGTGGAGGCGGCGTAGGCGCCGGCGACGTCGAAGTTCTGGAACGACTGCTCGACGTGGATCGTCAGCGTCTCGGTCTGCCCGACGACGCGGCCGGAGACGACGGAGACGGCGCCGAACTCGCCGAGGCAACGGGCGGTGGTGAGCACGACGCCGTAGGCGACGCCCCAGCGGATCGCCGGCAGCGTCACGCGCCGGAACGTCGCCCAGGACGAGGCGCCGAGGGTCGAGGCCGCGTGCTCCTGCTCCTCGCCGATCTCGCGCAGGATCGGGACGACCTCGCGGACGACGAACGGGAGCGAGACGAAGATCGTCGCGAGCACCATCCCCGGCAGCGCGAACACGACCTGGAACGGCAGGTCGACCCAGCCGTCGCGGCCGTACAGGAGCAGCAGCGAGAGGCCGACGACGACCGGCGAGAGCGCGAGCGGGAGGTCGACGATCGCGTTCACGATCCCCGCGCCGCGGAAACGGTGGCGGACGATCGCGATCGCGCACGCGACGCCGAAGATCGTGTTCGCCGGCACCGCGATTGCCGTGATCGTGAGCGTCAGCCAGAACGCGTGCTTCGCCTCGGGCGTCGTCAGCGACTCCCACACCGGGGCGACCCCGTGCTCGAACGTCCGCCAGAACACCATCCCGACCGGCACGAGCAGGATCGCGGCGAGGTAGCCGAGCGCGACCACGCGCAGCGGTATCCGCGCGCTACGCACGCTCGTGCCTCGTCACGACGCGCCGCACGCCGCCGATCGCGAGCAGGATGCCGAACGAGATCGCGAGCAGCACGACGGATACCGCCGCCGCGCCCGCGACGTTCCCGCTCTCGAGCTGACCGAAGATGAAGACCGACGCGACCTCCGTCTTGTAGGGCAGGTTCCCCGAAATGAGCACCACGGCGCCGAACTCGCCGACCGCGCGCGCGAAGGCGAGCGCAACGCCTGACAGGATTGCGGGCGCGACGGTGGGAAGGACGATGCGGCGGAAGATCGCCGCGGGGGACGCGCCGAGCGAGGCCGCGGCATCCTCGACCTCCCGATCGAGCTCGTGCAGGACGGGCTGCACGGTCCGGACGACGAACGGGAGCGTCACGAACAGGAGCCCGAGCAGCACGCCCCAGCGCGTGTACGCGACGCTGATGCTCGTGGGTCCCTGCGGCCCGTAGAGCGCGAGGAGCGTCAGCCCGGCGACGATCGTCGGGAGCGCGAACGGGAGGTCGATGACCGCGTTGACGGCGCCCTGCCCCCGGAACGAGTCGCGGACCAGGACCCACGCGATCAGCGTCCCGAACACGGCGTTGACGGCGGCGACGACGAGCGACGCGCCGAGCGTGAGCTTCAGGGCTGCGACGGCCTGTGGTGAGCTGATCTCGGTCCAGAACGAGCCGTCCGCCGACCGCCAGACGAGCGCGGCGAGCGGGACGAGGACGATCAGCGAGAGATACGCCGTCGCCAGCGCCCCCGTCAGCGCCGGCCGGCGTGCGCGCCGCGCGGGGGCGGCCGGGACTGCGACGGCGGCGCTAGCCAGTGGAGCCTCCGACGTCGCGCTCGATCTTCGCCATGATCCCGTTGCGGGGGTCGAAGAACTGCGGCTGCACCTTCTTCCAGCCGCCGAGCGTCCGGATTGTGAACAGGTCGGGCCGCGGCGGGAACTTGAACTCGCGCGCGACGCTCTGCACGACGGGTCGGTAGCCGGTCTGCGCGAAGATGCGCTGCGCCGCGGGGGTGTAGAGGAAGTCGCGGAACGCCTTGGCCGCGGGCGACGCGTCCTTCGCGGCCGCGAGCGGGTTCTCGATCAGGATCGTCGCCTTCGGGATCACGAACTGGACCGGCTGGTTCTTCTGCCGCGCCAGGATCGCCTCGTTCTCGTAGGTCAGGAGGACGTCGCCCTTGCCGGCGAGGAACGTGTTCAGCGCCTCGCGCGCGCTCTTGTCCTGGACGCTCACGTTGTGGAAGAGCCGCGTCAGCTTCGCCGTCGCGCGCTTGGGCGACCGCGTGTTGTTCAGGTAGGCACCGTATGCGGCCATCACGTTCCAGCGTGCTCCGCCCGACGTGAACGGGTTCGGCGTGATCACGTCGACATCCTTCTTCAGCAGGTCGTCCCACGTCTTGATCCGCTCCGGGTTGCCGTCGCGCAGGACGAACACGACGACGGAGCGCGTGACGAAGCCGTTGTGCCGGTTCGCGTTCCAGTTGCGGGCGACGATGCCCGCGTTCACGAGCTCGGTCATGTCCGGCTGCAGAGAAAGGTCGATCACGTCCGCGTTCAGCCCCGCGACGACCGCGCGTGCCTGCTCGCCGGAGCCGCCGTAGGACTGGGAGAAAGACGTGTCCGCGCCGGCCTTCGTCCCCTGGAACGCGGGGATGATCCTCGAGAAGGCGTCGCGGGGCGTCGAGTAGGCGACGAGGTTGATGCGCGTGTCGGTCGCCGCGCCGTTTGCGAGTCCCGCGACGACGAGCGAAACGAGCGCCGCTAGCAAAAGAAGTCTTATCCGCGTCATTGATCTCCCTTATTGTCTACCAAGGCGGTGGACAAATAGCAGAAGCGGCGGTCGGAGGTCAAGCGGGTACCCTCGGCCGCGATGCCGCCGGCGCTTCGAGCACGCGAGCTTGCGAAGCGCTACGGAGGGACGGAGGCGCTGCGCGGCGTCGACGTCGAGGTCGGCGAGGGCGAGCTCGTCGGGCTCCTCGGGCCGAACGGCGCCGGGAAGTCGACGCTCGTCAAGATCGCGTGCGGCCTCGTGCGGCCGAGCCGCGGCGGCGTGGACATCTGTGGTGCGCCGGCCGGTTCGACGCACGCACGGCGCGCGCTCGGCTACCTCGCCGAGCTCTTTCGCTTCCCGCACTGGATGAGCGCGGACGAGCTGCTGGTCCTCCACCAGCGCCTCGCAGGCTCGCGCGGCGGCGCGGGCGAGCGCCGCGAGCTCCTCGACCTCGTCGGCCTCGCCGAGGCCCGCGACCGCCGCGTCGGCGCGATGTCGAAGGGGATGCAGCAGCGGCTCGGGATCGCGCAGGCGCTCGTCGGCTCGCCGCGCCTGCTGCTCCTCGACGAGCCGACGAGCGCGCTCGACCCCGCCGGCCGCCGCGTCGTCCGCGGGCTGCTCGAGGAGCTGCGCTCGCGCGGGATCGCCGTGCTCCTCAACTCGCATCTCCTGAGCGAGGTCGAGCTCGTCTGCGACCGCGTCGTGATCGTCGACCACGGCCTCGTCGTCGAGGAGGGCGCACCCGACGCCCTGCGGCGGCAGGGCGGCGTGGAGGTCGAGACCGCGAGCGGCGTCCGTCGCTTCGAAGAGGCGCGTCGCGAGGACGTGCCGCGGCTCGTCCGCGAGCTCGTGGCCGACGGCGAGGAGGTGTACGGCGTCCGCGTCGTCCGCTCGTCGCTCGAGGATGTCTACCTGGAAGCCGTCGATTGACCGCGATCGTGCTGTACGGGCTGCGCGAGAGCCTGCGGCGGCGGATGTTCGTCGTCGTGCTCGTGCTGACGGCGGGCTTCCTCGCGCTGTACGCGTACGGGACGAACCAGGCGTTCGATGACACTCGCGGGTTCGTCGGCGTCAACGAGACGCTCGACACGGACGAGCTCGCGGGGGCGATCGTGTTCGGACTCGCGCTGTTCGGAACGATGTTCCTCGGCGCCGTGCTGGCGGTCTTCCTGACGCTGAACGTCGTGCGCGGAGACGCCGAGGCGGGGCTCCTCCAGCCGCTCGTCGTGCGCCCGATCGGTCGCGCGCAGCTCCTGCTCGCGCGGTTCGCGGGCGCGGCGGCCGTGTGCGTGCTCTACGTGCTGGGCGTCTACTTCGCGCTCGTGGGGATCACGTGGTGGGCGGGCGGCTGGACGCCCGACCGGCTGCTCGCGCCGGGGCTCGAGCTCGCGGCCGCCGTCGTGATCGTGGCCGCGATCTGCGTCCTCGGCTCCGTCTTCCTCACGGCGACGGCGAACGGCATCGGCGCGCTGATGATCTTCGGCGGCGGCCTCGTCGCGGGCCTTCTCGGCGAGATCGGCGACGTGATCGACTCGCCGCGCCTCGAGCAGATCGCGCGGACGGCCTGGTGGTTCCTCCCGTTCGACGCGCTGTACCAGGACGCGCTCCACCGGCTCACGCTCGACACGACCGGGTTCGCGAGGTTCGTGTTGCGGCTCGGGCCGTTCGGCGGCGCCCACGCGGCGGGCTCGACGCTCCTCGTCTGGTCGGCCGCGTACCTCGCGCTCGCCCTCGGCGTGGCGGTAGCGGCGTTTGCGCGGCGCGACCTGTAGGTAAGGCATCCAAATGCGCTTTCGTCGCGGAGCCCGGCTCGACACGGGGCAGGTCACCGACGTCCGCGGCCGCGGCCGCGGCATGGGCGGCGGCGGAGGGATGGCGCTCGGCGGCGGCGGGCTCGGCGTCGTCGGGCTCATCGTCTTCCTCGCGTTCCAGCTGCTCAGCGGGGGAGGCAGCCTCGGGCAACTCGCACCGCTCGACAACCAGCAGGTCGGCGAGGAGACGCCGAGCAGCATCGATCAGAACTGTCAGACCGGCCAGGACGCGAACGAGCGGGAGGACTGCCGCATCGTCGCCGTCGTGAACAGCGTGCAGAAGTTCTGGGACGGCGTCTTCCAGCGCAGCGGCAAGCAGTACCAGTTCGTGGACACCGTCTTCTTCACGGACTCCGTCCAGACCGGATGCGGCTACGCGAGCTCGCAGGTCGGACCGTTCTACTGCCCGCGCGACAAGCAGGTCTACATCGACCTCGACTTCTTCGACGATCTCGAGTCGCAGTTCGGCGCGACGAACTCCGCGTTCACCCAGTCCTACGTGATCGCGCACGAGTACGGCCACCATGTTCAGGACCTCCAGGGGATCCTCAAGCAGATCGGCAACGACACGCAGGGGCCGGAGAGCCGCGCGGTGCGGTCGGAGCTCCAGGCCGACTGCTACGCCGGCGTATGGGCGAAGCACGCCGAGGAGACGCGGCTGATCGAGGACCTCACGCAGGCGGACATCAACCAGGGGCTCGACGCGGCGTCGGCGATCGGCGACGACCGGATCCAGGAGAAGGCGCAGGGCCAGGTCAACCCCGAGTCGTGGACGCACGGCTCGAGCGAGCAGCGCCGCCGTTGGTTCTCGCGCGGCTACGAGCAGGGCACGCCGGCCGCCTGCAACACGTTCAGCGGCTCGATCTAGGCCCGTCCTGTCAGGCGCCCTGGATCATCCTTCGGGCACGCTCCTCACGGCCTTCACGGTCTTGCCCGCGGGCACCGCGGCGTAGAACGCGCCGTCCACGATCCGGGCCGGGAACGTCCCGCGCGGGCGCAGCCACACGGTCACGCCGGCCACGTCCGGGCCGACGATGCCCGCGACGACGAGTTGGCCGCTCCGGCGCCTCGCGAGCGCGTAGGCGATCTCACCCGCGCGGATGTCCTCGACGCACGTCCGCCGAAGCTGGACCCCTGCGCGGCTGACGGTGAAGCACACGCCGCCGTCCGCGCCCGGCGAACGCACGACTTGCGCCGGTCCGAAGCGGGCGGTCGTCGTCGTCGTCGTCGTCGTGGTCGCTGCGCCTTCTCGTCGGAACGGCCCGCGGTCGACGGCGGCCATCACGGCGTACGCCCCGGCCGCCGCCGCGACGGCGAACGCGCCGAGTGCGAGCGCGCGGGTCGCAATGCGTCGCATCGGGGCGGAGCCTACGCGGCCGCCCGAGCGCAGGCGCTACTTCAGCCAGGGGGCGAGGAAGGTCTGGATCTCCTCGCAGCCGCGCGGCTCGACGAGCTTCGCGCGCACCACCTTGCCGT
>DATHAE010000071.1:0-9464 GCA_035296805.1 Gaiellaceae bacterium
CTTCGCGCTCGTGACGAGGGACGGCGAGATGCTCGCGGCCGTCGAGTTCGCCGGCGAGAACTGGGCGGCCGGAAACGTGATCTATCGCGGCGGCTACGAGCCGAATCTGCTCGTGGTCGATCGGCTCGCGGGCGACGACCGGAGGTCTTCGCATGCTCGTCATCGAGGCGACGTGGATTCGCTAGCCGCTGATCCGACCGTTGACCTCCTCGCTGTGGGTTGTACCGTCAGTTACATGCGCAATCCGTGGAACGTGGTTCGCTGCACCTTGAACATTCGCCACCGCTGGCAGCCGATCAGCGTCGACGGGCATCGGGCGCGCGACGTGCCGTGACTGCGGTCGCCGTGATTTTCTTGGGTGTGGTGGGGGGCCCTCCGACCGAGATCCAATGCGCGACATTGGGGCCGGAGCGGGCGGGGTGGGCGGCATCCAGGGCGGGATGTAGCGCAACGACTCGCGGCGCGAAAGTGCCCGTTACGTGCCCAAACGCCTCGGTCACGACCGCGGGCAACGGCGGGGCGAAAATCCCGGGCGCACTGAGGGGGCACCACCCGAGCCTGCGCGTCGCGTGTGACACGAGCGACCCGCATGGTTGAGCGAAAACGGCTCAACGATGCGGGTCTGTAAGGCCCATACGGGATTCGAACCCGTGCCGCCGCCGTGAGAGGGCGGTGTCCTAGGCCACTAGACGAATGGGCCGCGTGGAACGCGCGCCAGTGTAGCGGAGGGTTCGGAGCGGGACCGGCGGGTAAGCCGAGGCCATGTTCGGACGGTGGAAGAAGAAGGGCGAGCAGGATCGCGCCGGCAAGCAGCAGGGCGACCCCGAGGCGCTCGAGCGCGACGGCGACCCTCGTGGCGGGCTTCAGGACGAGGCGTACCGCATGGCGGATCCGCGCGCGCCCGTCGAGGCCGAGGGCGTTGCGATGAGCGGGCCGGGCGGGGCTCCGCAGGAGGGGCTCTCTGCCGAGGAGCGGCGCGAGCGCGACCGGTGACGCGTCGCTTGTGACACTGTGTCACAAGCGACGTTCCGCTAACGCTCCCGGTTGAGGCAGAGCCCGGCGATGTCGAGCCCGAAGACCGGCTGATACGTGACGCAGCCGACGCGGCGCGAGAGGAAGACGCGCGCGTTCACGTTCGCGTAGGCGGCGAGCGGCGCCGACCGGCGCGCGACGTCCACGTCGAGCAGCTCGTACGCGCGTATCCGCGCCGCCCCGCTCAGCCGCTGCGCCGCGTCGAGGGCGCGCGAGAACGCGGGGTCGGCGTAGTAGGAGAGGTTCGTATTCCCGACGGTGCGGATGACGCGGCCGTCGAGGAGCTTCTCGACGATCCCGTACGGGTCGCCGTAGTCCGGGCGGGTCACCACGTCGGCGATGTCGAAGCCCGTGCCGCGGACGCCGGCGAGCGCGTACTGCCCGTACCCCGCGCGGATCTCGACGTGCAGGCCGATCTTCGCCAGGTTCTGCTCGACGATCACGGCGCGCGCGCGGCAGTCCGCGCCGGGGCACGCGAGATAGACGGCCTTGCCCCCGCGCAGGTGCCCGCGAGCGATCCGCCGGGCCGTCTCGAGCTCGGGCCCGCGGAGCGGGTACAGGTCGGCGTCGCGGTAGCCCGGGAACCCCGGCGGCAGGTACTGGTCGGTCGGCCGCGCGCCGCGGATGCCGAAGGCGCGCGCGAGCGCGGGCCGGTCGAGCGCGAAGTTGATCGCCCGCCGCAACTGCGGGTTGTCGCGGAAGAGCGGGCGCTGCGTGTTCAGCGCGAGATAGCCGACGATCGGCTGCGGGACGGTGAAGAGGTGGTTCTCCGAGCCGACGCGGCCCGCGAACGACTCGAACACCGAGGCCGGGACCACGCCGTAGTCGGCCTCGCCGCGGTCGAGCTGGAGCCCGATCTGCGGCGCGAAGGCTCCAAACTGGTAGACGATCTTCTCGACGTGCGGCTTGCGCGGGCCGCCGTAGTACGGGTTGCGCGCGAGCACGATCGAGCGGTTGTCGACGTGGCGCTGGACGTAGAACGGACCCGCCGCGGGAGGCGCATCCGTCACCTCGTCCGGCGTCGAAGGCGGCACGGCGCAGAAGTACGGCAGCGCGAGCCGCTTCGGCAGGTCGGGCGCCGGGCGCGACAGCCTGATCGCGAGCGTGTCGCCGTCCACCGACCAGGACGCCACCTCGCGCAGGTACGGCTCCGCCGGCGACACCAGCTTCGGCGACCTCGCCCGCACGAGCGCCCGCGCGAACGCGTGCGGCGTGACGAGCTCGCCGTTGCTGAACCGCCAGCCCTCCTGGACCCGGAACGAGTAGGTGAGCCGGTCGCGGGAGACGTCGGGGAGCGCCACGGCCACCTGCGGCTCGAGCCGCGTCCCGGCGCCGCCGCTCCGCGGCGGGTAGTCGAGCAGCTTCGCGCACGTGGCGTACTCGAGCTCCCAGGCCTCGCGGCTCGTCGCGAGCGCCGGATCGAGCGACTGGAAGTCGGCTGTCTGGCTGATCACCAAGGTGTTCGGCGGCGCCGCGCTCCGGCCCTGCGCGACGTTGAGGACGACCGCCACCGCGGCGACCACGACGACGAGGAGCACCGTCGCGGCACCGGCCTCGACGCAGGTGCGGACGAGCTCGCGCCGGCGCTGCTTCCTCCGCCCCGCATCGTCCATCCGAGTAGTCGTAGCAGGCCCGGCGGGCCGCAAACGAGCGAGTTCCCGATTCCGGAGCGGGCTTGTAACAGACTGTTACTTGGGCCGGCTGGCTACGCGGCGAGCTCTTCGACGAGCGGCTTCGTGTCGAGCGGGTCGAACCCGATGCGGGCGGCGATCTCCTCGCTCGTCGGCTTCGTGCCCTCGCGGAAGAGCTCGCGCAGGAGGTCCCCTGTCGCCGGGTTCCGCCACCAGTCCTCGCCGACCTGCGACGCGAGGTGGCGTTGCAGCTGCGCCGAGCGGACCCACGCGCGGAGGTAGTCGGCGGAGTAGAAGCCGGCGTCCATGTCCGAGAGGTACGCGTCACGCCGGTAGCGGACACCGGTGGCCGCCGTCAGGTACTCCTCGTAGTTCGTGTCCGTGCCGCCGTCGTCGGCGAAGCGCGTCCAGAAGTCGAGCTCGAAGCGGAGCTTCGCCTCGTAGCGGCGGTACAGGATTGCCTCCAGGAAGACGGTCGCCTCGGCATTCTCCTGCGCCTGCGCGTCGCCGAGGCCGAAGTACTCGGCGTGCCATGCGGGCTCGCGCGAGATCGCCTCGACGATGTACGAGTAGATCTCCGTCAGCGCGTGGTCGCGCGAGATGCGGCGGAAGGTGTAGGGCAGGCTCGGATCGCAGCCGCCGTAGTGGAGCGCGTGCCCCGCCTCGTGGAGGAACGCCTGGTAGTCGTGCAGCCCGCCCTGCGCGCGCGTGATCAGGTGGACGACCTTCGGCGGGTCGCTCGCGATCACGCACGCCCGCGGCGACTTCTGCGGACGGTCGTCGAGGTCGAGCTTGATGTTCGGCTGCGCCTGCAGGTCGAAGCCGAGCGCGCTCAGCGTCTGCAGGCAGACGTCGGTCGCACGATCCTTCGTGTAGGTCGACTCGAGCGGCGAGAGCCGGCGCATGTATGCCACGTGGAAGCTCGACGGGATCTCCGGGTGCTCGCCCAGCAGCTTCGCGAACCAACGCTCGCGGAGCGGCCCGAACGAGCCGGTCGCCTCGTCGCTCGCCGCCTTCAGCGCGCGGGAGAGCTCGCCCAGCGAGATCCCCTTCTCCTCCTCGTTCCGCTCGACGGCGTCGGCGATCCCGGAGTACTCGCGCGCGAGCTCCTCGCCGGCGCGCAGCAGCTCGAGGCGGTCGTCGTTGAAGCGTGCGCTCGCGTCGGACTGGATCCGGCCGAGCTCCTCCCGGTCGTCGTAGGACGGCAGCACGGCGAGCTGGGCCTGGGCGTTGCGCAGCGGCATCTCCTCGCCCTTGAAGGTCACGCGCTCGGCGAGCAGGCGGTTCTCGAGCTCGTCCTCGCGCTCGGCGAGCGACTGCGCGACGAGGCCGCCCTCGCACGTCTTCCGCAGCCGGTAGAGCTGCTCGCGCTCGTCGCCGTCGGCCGACCCTTGGGCGTCCTGGAGCGCGTCGAGCTGCTCGCGCGAGAACAGATCGGCGTAGCGGCGGACGATCTCCGCCTGCTCCGAGACCTCCTTCTCGCCGACGCGCACCGCGCGCCACTCCTCCGAGCGCTCGAAGAGGTACCGCTCGAGCCTGGACTCGAATTCGACCGGGTTGCGGACGGCCGCGACGCTCATCGGCTCGCAACTGTAGCCAGGCGGCGCGCCGTGGCGACCAGGTCGTCGGGCAGGAACGGCTTGGCGAGCACGTCGTCCGCGCGGTCGCGGAGGTCGTCCAGGTCGACGGAGCCGGTGACGAGCGCGACGAGGACGCCGTCGCCCCGGAGCTCGTCGAGCAGCTCGAGGGAGCCGCCGCACGGCCGCAGGTGCACGTCGAGCAGGACTGCGTCCGGACGCGCGTCGGAGACTGCGGCCCGAGCCTCGTCGGCGCTCGCGGCCTCGCGGACGTCGAACCCGTCGAGCTCGAGGTTCACGCGGCAGAGGAGCCGCAGCGACGGGTCGTCGTCGACAACGAGAATCGAGGGTTTCGAGCCGACCATTCGCGCGCAGAGGCTACCGGTAGAATGTCGCCGTTGGCGCCGAAGACCGCGACCGGGGAACGTTACGCCGTCGCCATGGGCGAGCTCTGGGGCGGCCTGGCGCGGACGCTGGCGCGACTCGACGGCATCGCTGCGTCTCCGGGTCGCCTCGGCGACTCCGAGGTCGTCCATGCCCTGCGACGTCTGCAGTACTCGCTGCACTCGGCGAGCGAGCATGCCTACGGGCTCGTGCCGCCCGCCGGGGCCGAGTCGGCTCACGCCGAGCTGGCCGACGCGCTCGCCGCCGCGCGCGACGCCACGGCCGAGATCGCCGAGGCGGCGGACGACGGCGTCGAGGCCGCGACGACGCTCGTGCACGAGTGGCGCGGCGCGCTCTTCCGCGTCCGGCTCGCGCGGCTGCGCCTCGCCGGTCCGCCCCCCGCGCCGCCCGCGGCCGACCTGCCCGAGGCGAACGAGATCCGCGCTCCGCTCGTCGCCTTCGTGCTCGCGCTTGCCGGCGCGATCGCGTTCGTCGTGGGCGCGACCCTCGGCCCGTGGCCCGTCTGGGTCGCCGGGATCGCCGCCGTCTCCGCGTCGCTGCTCGTCTACCGGCCGTAACCTCCCGGCCCCCCCGTTCGTTACGGATTACGAATGGTACGCCGCGCCCCTCCCTCCGAGGGCGCGCGGGACTCCCGCACGGACACCGGTGCGGCGAGCCTCCCGCGTCCGACGCTCCAGTTCAGGCTCCGCGCCTGGAGAGAGTTCCAGCGCGCGCTCGACCCGCTCGCGCCGCCTAAGCGGCTGCGCCTGCCGCGGCCCCAGCGGTAGCGAGGCGGGCGAGGGACTCCTCGCGGCCGAGCAGCTCGAGGCTCTCGAAGAGGCCCGGTGAGACGTTCGAGCCGGTGACGGCGATGCGGATCGCATGGAAGGCCCGCCGCGGCTTCTCGCCGAGCCGCTCTGCGAGCTCGCGCAGCGCCTCCTCGATCGCCGGCGCCTTCCACGGCTCGACCTGCGCGAGCGCCTCGTGCGCGGCGCGACAGATCTGCGCGTCGGCTCCGTCGCCGCGCACGGGCTCGAACAGGAAGCGCACGCGGTCCGGGTACTGGTCGAAGCGCTCGATCTTCTCCTGGACGAGCGGCGCGCTCGCGTGCACGGTCTCCTCCGGCCACTCGATCCCGCGCCGGCGCAGCCATTCGAGCAGCGCGTGCGCGTACTGCGCCGGCTCGAGGGCCCGCAGGTGGACACCGTTCATCCAGTCGAGCTTCTCGTAGTCGAAGGTCGCGGGGCTCGGCTTGATGCGGTCGACCGAGAAGCGCTCGATCAGCTCGTGGCGCGACATGATCTCGGTCTTGTCGTCGTAGCTCCAGCCGAGCAGCGCGAGGAAGTTCATCAGCGCCGGCGCGTAGTAGCCCTGCTCGCGGAACAAGTCGACGGTGACGGCGCCGTGACGCTTCGACAGCTTCTTGCCGTCGCTCCCGTTCACGTTCGGCACGTGGCCGTACTCCGGCACGTCGGACTCGAGCGCGCGCAGGATCTGGATCTGCTTGGGCGTGTTCGAGACGTGGTCCGGCCCGCGCAGGACGTGCGTGATCCGGTCCTGGGCGTCCTCGACCGGTGACGCGAAGTTGTAGGTCGGGCGGCCGTCCGAGCGGAGGATGACCACGTCCTCGAGCTCGCGGTTCGCGACGTCGATCCGCCCGAGCACGAGGTCGTCCCAGCCGGTCGAGCCGTCGTCAGGCATGCGGAAGCGGATCGCGCCCTCCTCCTCGTAGGCCTTCCCGTCGTCGACGAGGCGGTGCGCGAGCTCGCGGCAGCGTTCCATGTTGTCGAGCTGGAAGGTCACCGGCCCGTCCCAGTCCAGGCCGAGCCATGCAAGGGATGCCTGAATTTGCTCCGTCGCCTCGAAGACCTCGCGCGCCGTGTCGGTGTTCTCGATCCGGAGCAGGAACTCACCGCCCTTGTTGCGGGCGAAGAGCCAGTTGAAGAGCGCCGTGCGGACGTTCCCGATGTGGAGCAGACCCGTGGGGCTCGGCGCCATACGTACGCGAACAGACATCGCGCCCGTATCGTAGGGACGGCATGGAGATCGGCGCACACGTCTCCTGCGCGGGCGGAATCGATTCGGCGATCGACCGCGGCGTGGCGATCGGCGCCGACTGCGTCCAGCTCTTCACGCAGAGCCCGCGCAGGTGGCGGCCGACGGACCACGAACCCGCGGCGTTCGAACGCTTCCGCGAGAAGCGGCGCGAGCACGGCATCGGCGGCGTCGCGTGCCACGCGCTGTACCTCTGCAACCTGGCGGCGCCAAACGACGAGGTCTACAAGAAGTCGGTCGCGACGATGCTCACGACGGTCGAGATCGCCTGCGCGATCGAGGCCGACGCGGTGATCTTCCACGTCGGGTCGCACCTCGGCGCGGGCCTCGACGCCGGCCTGAAACGGGTCGTGCGCGCGCTGCGGCGGATCCTGAAGCGCTGCGACGGCGACACGTGGCTCCTGATGGAGAACTCCGCCGGTGCGGGCGCCACGATCGGTCGCTCGCTCGACGAGCTCGCCACGCTCCTCGACGCGCTCGACGGCCACCCGCGCCTCGGGGTCTGCCTCGATTCGTGCCACCTGTTCGTCTCGGGCTACGACGTTACGAACGAGGGCGTCGTCGACGGGCTCGTGACGGAGGTCGAGGAGACGATCGGCCTCGACCGGCTGCGGTGCCTGCACGTCAACGACAGCGCCGCGCCGCTCGGGTCGAACCGCGATCGCCACGCGAACGTGCTCGACGGGCTGATGGGCGAGGGCATGGGCGCGTTCCTCGGCCACCCGGCGTTCCAGGGGCTGCCCGCGTACCTCGAGGTGCCCGGAAAGGACAAGCACGGCCCCGATGCCGACGAGGTGCGGAAGCTCCGCGAGCTGCACGAGCGCTGGGCGCCCGTACCGAAGCCGAAGCCGAAGCCGAGGCGCAGGGCCACGGCGCGCAAGTGACACAGTGTCACAAGCGCCGCGACGTGTGACATTCGGAGCCGCTGCGGCGTACAACCCATGAGATGAGCTTCGCGCAGGCGGCAGAGACCCACCTCGACGACGTGTTCGGCTACCTCGCGTGGTTCACCGGCGACCGGTTCGTCGCCGAGGACTTGACGGGCGAGACGTTCGAGCGTGCGCTTCGGCTCTGGCACCGCTTCGATGCGAAGCGGGGGTCGGAGCGGACGTGGCTCTGCCAGATCGCGCGGACGGTCGCGCTCGATCACTTTCGCTCCGAGCGCCGCCGAACGCGCCGCGAGGAGCTTGCGGCGGTCCCGGAGCGGATCGACGAGCGCGTCGCCGAGGGACTGTCGCCCGAGCTCGAGCGCGGGATGCTCGGGCTCTCGGCGGGCGAGCGCGAGGTGATCGCGCTGCGCGTCGTCCTCGACCTCGACGCCGGCACCGCCGCGGGCGTTCTCGGCATCTCCCCCACCAACTGCACGACACGTCTCAACCGCGCGCTCAAGAAGCTCGAGGAGGCACTCCATGTCGCAGCCTGATCTCCTGACCCAGCTGCGCCGGGCGCGGCCGATCGCGCCGCGCGAGCTCCGCGAGCGCGTCCGCCTCGTGGCGGAGCGCGCGCCGCAGCCGCGGCGGCGGCTGTCGTGGCGCCTCGGCGCCGTCGTCGCCGTCGGCGCGGCTCTCGCGATCATGGCCGCGGTCGTGGCGACCCGCGGCGACGATCGCGGGTCGGCGTCCGCGCCCACTCCCGAGCCGGCGCGCGAGTCGCCGCCGGCGCAGGCGTACGGAGCGGCGACGGACTCGGCAGCCGCGCCGCAGGCGGAGGCGAGCCAGTTGCGGGTGTTGGTGCCGACGCGTGCAGCGAAGGCGGTCGGGTCGGTCGCACCGAGCGCGACGCGCCTCCAGCGCTACCGCGCCTCGCTCGAGCTCCGCGTCGCCCGCGCCGCCGACGTCTCGGCCGCGACGCAGCGCGCCCTCGCGATCACCCGCTCGCTCGGCGGCTATCCGCTCGGCGTCGGCGTCGACGCGCGCGGCCGCGCAGGCGACGCGTCGCTCACGTTGCGGATCCCGCGCGAGAAGGTCCAGGAGGCGGTCACGCGGCTGTCGGCGCTCGGAACGGTCGTCGCTGCAAACGTCCAGATCGAGGACCTCCAGGTGCAGGTGAACGCGACCGACAAGCGACTGGACCGCCTCCAGCGGCGGCTGCGCGACCTGCGCGCGCAAAAGCAGACGGCCGCGGTGAAGCGGCAGGTCGAGGCGCTGACGCGCCAGATCGAGACGTTGCAGCGCTCCCGCGCGGCGACGGTGCGCGAGTCGCGCTACGCGACGGTCAACCTCCACGTGACGACGAAAAAGGCCGCGGTGACGCCCGTCGCGCAGGAGGACGGCCCGTTCCACGGTCTCGGCGTCGCGTTCACGTGGATCGGGATCGTGGCGGTCTACGCAATCGCGCTCGCGGCACCGTTCGTGCTGCTTGCAATCCTGCTCTGGCTCGCGGCCCGCGCCGTCCGGCGGCGGCGCGAGGAGGCGCTCCTCAGCTCGCCGTGATCTGCGCGAAGACGCGGAACGTGGGCTCGCCGACCGGCAGCTCGCCGAACTCCGGGTTGACGCACGAGCTCTCGTCGCCGCGCGCCTCATAGGTCTGCTCGACCTCGGCGTGGCACATCGGGAGCGGCCGCCGGACCGCGCGAATCGCCCCGAACCCGGGCTTGCGCCGCTCGGCCTCTCGCAGCATGTCGATGTCGATCTCGACGTCGTACACCTTCTGCATGCAGCCGACGTAGGTGTGGCCCCACGCCTCGTACGAGTAGACGAACGGGCATGCGCGCGAGAGGCACGCGCCGGGGTAGACGACCTTGTCGCAGTGCACCTCGCAGCGCCTGCACTCCATCTCGTCCTGC
>DATHAE010000072.1:0-8471 GCA_035296805.1 Gaiellaceae bacterium
ACCAGCACGGTCATCAGCTTCGTGATCGAGGCGATCGGCACGCTCGCCCGCGCGTCCCGCGCCGCGAGCACCTCGCCCGTCGCCGCGTTCTGCACGAGGTAGGCACGGGCGGTGACCGCGGGCGGCGGCGAGGCGACCGCACGCGCGGCGGCCGCCGAAAGCGCGACGGCGACGACAAGGCCGACGGCAAGGCGCACGCGCCTCACTTGATCCGGATCCTCTGTCCGATGTAGAGCGCCGTCGACTCGACGTTCGGGTTCAGACGCTCGAGCTCGGCGACCGTGGCGCCCGTCCTGCTCGAGATCACGCCGAAGGTGTCGCCGGAGACGACGGTGTAGTAGCGCACGGCGGGCGCCGGGGTCGTCTTTGGCTTCGGCTTCGGCTTCGGCTTCGGCTTCTGGGTCTGCTTCGCCGGCGCCGACCTGCTCGTGACGGTGGTCACGGGCACGGTTCGCAGCGGCGGCGTCGCGATCGTCGTCGTCGCCGCCGCCGTGTCGAGGCCCGAGCGCACGACCAGCACGGCGATCGTGACGGCGAGCAGGAACGCCGCCGGGGCGGCGTAGTGGGTCCAGGGGCGCCCGCCCACGCCTACCAGCCGGAGACGGCCCAGACCTCACGCTTCAGCCGCGAGGCCTCGGCCCCAGCGGCGGTGCGGAAGTCGCTCCCCGCGTCGCGGAACGCGAAGATGATCGAGCGCGAGGCCGTGACGAGCGCGCTCGCAGGCCCGCTGCGCCAGGCGCGCTCGAGGTCGCGGACCGAGCCTCCCTGCGCGCCGATGCCCGGCAGGAGCAGCACCGTCCGCGGCATCAGCTTCCGCGCCTCGCCGACCGCGCGGGGGTGGGTCGCGCCCACGACGGCGCCGACAGCCGAGAGACCGTGCTCGCCGACGAGGTCGTCGCCCCACTCGGACACGAGGTCGGCGACGTGGTGCCACATCGGCCGGCCGTCGGACAGCGTCACGTCCTGCACGTCGGCGCCCGCGTTCGACGTCTTCACGACTGCGAAGATCCCCGTGCCGCGCCTGCGCGCCGCGGCCAGGTACGGCTCGACCGACTCGCGCCCGAGCCAGGGGTTGACGGTCAGCGCGTCGACCCGCGGCAGGTCGCCGTCGACATACGCGGCGGCGTAGGCGCGGGCAGTCGAGCCGATGTCGCCGCGCTTGCCGTCGGCGATCACGAGCAGGCCGGCGCGCCGCGCGTGCGCGCAGACCTTCTCGAAGGCGGCGAACCCGACGGTGCCGAGCGCTTCGAAGAAGGCGAGTTGCGGCTTGACGGCGACGGCGTGCGGTGCGACCGCGTCGACGATCCCGCAGCAGAAGCGCGCGACGTCGCCGCGCAGCTCGACCGGCAGCAGATCCGGCCGCGGGTCGAGCCCGACGACGATCTGGCTGCGCTTGCGCTCGACCTCGGCCGCGAGCCGATCCGCGAACGTGAGCGTGGCAATGGCCATCCCCGCGGAGCCTAGAGTCTTTCCACGACACCGCTTACGAGATGAAGCGGGGCTGACCGAGCGGGGCGATGCCGACGTGCGGGGGACCGATCGACCGGGATAACCACCGGCACGACGGTAGCTCAACCCGACGACGGTATGCGAAACGAGGACGGGGGCAGGCTTCGCCCCTGTCCTGTGTCTCGCGTCGGTTGCGGCGCAGTTCGACGGGGCGCTCGTGCGCGCAGACGCGCGGGGCCGCGTCGCCGCGGCCCCGTCGCAAACCCCCTGGTGAAGGGCGTCTAGGTCTTCAGCGCCGACTTGAGCTGACTGCCCGCAGTGAACTTCGGCACCGTCGTCGCGGCAATGTCGACGCGCTCGCCCGTGCGCGGGTTCACGCCCTGGCGCGCTGCGCGCTGCGCGGCCGAGAACTTGCCGAAGCCGGTGAAGTTGATCGTGTCGCCGCTCTTCAAGCCCTCGGTCACGACCTCCATGAAGGCCTCGACGGCCTTGCCGGCCTCGCGGTTCTGGAGCCCGCTCTTCTGCGCGACCTTCGCGATGAAATCCTGTTTCGTCAAAACCTGCTCCTCACTGTCGGGTACGAGAGTCACCTCGGGCGTGAAGGCTAACAACGTTGTCGGACAAACCGCTCAACCATGCGCCTTGGCGGGAGCTGCTACGAGCTCGGAGGCGCGAAGGAGCGGCCACAGCCGAACGCCGTGGCGGGCAAGCTCGTCGACGCCGCCCTCCTCGCGGTCGACGACGCAGACGGCCACCGAGACGCGCAGCCCCGCGTCGCGGAGCGCACGGACGGCGGCGACGGCGGCGCCGCCGGAGGTGACGACGTCCTCGACGAGGCAGACCGTCTCGGCCTCGTCGAACGCGCCCTCGATCCGGTTCGACGTTCCGTATGCCTTGGCGTCCTTGCGGACGATCACGAACGGCAGACCCGCCGCGAGGGACGCCGCCGCTGCGAGCGAGACGGCGCCGAGCTCCGGCGCCGCGATCCGCGTCGCCTCGGGCTCGCGCTCGCGCACCTCACGCGCGATCGCCTCGCCGAGCGGGCGCAGCAGGTCGGGGTCGGTGCCGAACCGGTACTTGTCGAGGTAATAGCTCGAGCGGCGCCCCGACCGGAGCACGAAGTCGCCCTCGAGGTAGGCCGCGTCCCGAATCGCGCCGGCGAGCGCGGCGTCCATCAGACGGCGAGCAGCTCGCGCGCGAGCGGCAGCAGGCGCGACGCCTCCGCGGTGTCCTCGTCCAGCGACACCATCGAGCCGTCGTCGGCGTAGAGGTCGATGCGCTCGCGGCGGCGCGCGGCGCGGCGGCGGTAGAGGACGGAGCCGGCCAGCGAGCCCGCCGCGAGCAGCACGCCGGTGAAGACCCTACGCGGCGGCATCGGCGTCGTCGATCGCCCGCAGGCAGTGCTTCAGGTCGTAGAAGACGAGCCCCACGGTCGGCTCCGGCCGCGTCGTCGCCGCGATCAGCTTGCGGCCGTCCCGCACGACGAAGACGCTGCCGCCGAGCGTCGCCGCCTCGAGCTGCGCCAGCCCCGCGAGCCCGCGCGCCGCGCGAGCCGTCTCGGCCTCGTCGGCGAGTCGCCGCGCGCCGTCGGCGAATCGCCTCGCGCGCTCGTCGTCGGCGAACGTGGACGCCAGGACCGTCCCCTGCTCGTCCACGACGGCCGCGCGCTCGATCTGCGCCGACAGCTCCGTCAGGTCGGCGAGCGCCTGGGCGGCATCCATGCGCCTGAGCATACTCACCCGATGCGCGGGGTCCTGTCGAAGTTCTTCGCCGACCGAGGTACGCATCTGGCGGCGATGATCGCCTACTTCGCGCTGCTGTCGTTCGTCCCGCTGCTCTTCCTCGCGCTCGCGCTCCTCGGGATCGCGAACCAGGCGGACCAGAAGTCGTTCTTCGTCAGGGAGCTGGCGCGCGTCTTCCCGAGCGCGTCCGTGGACGAGATCCTGGACCGCGTGCGCGAGATCCAGCGCAACGCGAAGGCACTCGGGATCGTCGGCGCGGCGTTCCTGCTCTGGTCGTCGCTCTCGTTCTTCAGCGTGCTCGAGAGCGCGTTCAACATCGTCTACGGGCGTCCGAACCGCGGCTTCCTGCGCGGGAAGGCGCTGGCGACGACGATGATGGTGGCGTCGCTCGTGACGCTGTTCGCGGCACTCGTCGTCGGCTCGTTCGGGTCTGGCGTCCTGCGGCGGCACGTCCCCGGTCTGGAGGGAAACCCGACGCTCTCGTGGGCCGTCGCGACGTTCGCGTCGCTCCTCGGCGTCTTTCTCTTCCTCGCGTCCGCGTACTACGTGCTGACGAATGTCGCGCTCACCCTGCGCGAGGTGCTGCCGGGCGCGGTGACGGCCGCGTTCCTGCTCGAGCTCACCTTCCAGGGGCAGCGCGCGTTCATCCGCGTGACGTCGGAGAACCCCGTCATCCAGACGCTGTCTGGCAGCGCGGTGCTGCTCGTGTGGCTGTACGTGATGGCGAACGTGATCGTCCTCGGCGCGGAGGTCAACTGGTGGCGCGCGCGCCGCGCGCTGCCGACGGACGAGCTCGTCGGCGCCGCCTGACCATCTAGGCGTCGACGAAGTCGACGAGTTCGGGGAGGCCGGGCGCGTAGCCGTCGGTCGTGTCGACGACGATCGACGGCGCGTCGATCGAGACCCGCTCGAACGCGGCGCAGCCGCGCTTCCACTCGTCGAGCTCCTTCGCGAGCGAGTCGTCCGCGTGCGCGGCCCGGCCGTGATGCGAGACGCCGAGCCGGGCATCGGAGCGGCCGACGACCCGCTCGAACGCGACGGCGGGATCGACGTCGCAGTGGACGATCCGCAGCCGGGCGAAGCCCGCGAGCGGCTCGAGCCCGGCTCGCCAGAGGCGGTCCTGGAAGGCGGCCTCGGCGACGACCGAGACGCCGCCCTCGAGCAGCAGCCGCAACGCGTCGAAGAAGAGCGGGAAGGTCCGTTGCGTCAGCGGGTCGCCCTGCGCAGGCTGGAAGTCGCGGCCGCGCGCGTGAACCATCCCCTCCTTGATCTCGTCGCGCGAGACGGCCGGGCAGGGGATCGCCGCCGCGAGCGCGTGCGCAAGGGTGGTCTTGCCGGAACCGGGCGGTCCGCTGACGACGACGAGCAGCGGCGTCGGCGCCTCCGTCACGGGATCCGACGCTCCCGCTCGACCGCCTCGCGCAACGTGCGCGCTGCGCGGGCGCGATGCGAGTTGGCGCGTTTCCAGTCGTCGCCGAGCTCCGCGACCGTCCGCACCTCGCCGCGCGGGACGAACACGGGGTCGTACCCGAAGCCTGCGTTCCCGCGCACCTCGTGGGCGACTTCGCCGTCGAGCGCGCCGACGGCGCGCACCTCGTCCCCCTCCGGCGGCAGCGCGACGATCGTGCACACCATCCGCGCCCGTCGGTTCTGCTCCCGCGCGAGCCGCTCGACGAGCACGTCCGCGTGGCGTGCGGGCGCCGCCCAGCGCGCCGACCGCACGCCGGGCGCCCCGGCCAGTGCGTCGCACTCGATTCCCGAGTCCTCGCCGAGCACCCACGCGTCGCCCGGCGCGTGCGCGTGCGCGCGCCCGTGCGCGGCCTTGAGCCGCGCGTTCTCCTCGTAGGTGGCGCCCGTCTCCTCGGGCTGGTCGTCCGCGCCGAGCAGCTCGAGCTCCCAGTGCGGCAGCGCAGCCCGCAGCTCATCGAGTTTGTGCCGGTTCCCCGAGGCGAGAACGGCCTTCACCGCTGCCACTTGACCGCCTTCACGTAGGGCTCGTCGGTCACCCGCGCGACGAGCTGCTCGTCGACGTGGTCGAGCTCGAGCGTGACGACGCGGCGGTCGCGCCCGTCCTCGACCTCGAGCTGCCTCACCTCGCCGACGTGGTCGAGGAGCGGCCTGACGCTGTGTCCTTGCTCGAGCTCGATCACGATCCGCGCCTCCTCGGGCCTGAACCGCTCGAGCAGCCGGAACGCGAAGATCCGGAGCGGCCAGAGCGCGAGCAGCGTCAGCGCGGTCGCGGCGATCGCAGCCTCGTAATAGCCGGCGCCGGCGGCCATCCCGATCGCGGCGACGATCCAGAGCGAGGCCGCGGTCGTCAGCCCGCGCACCGACAGCCCCTCGCGGATGATCGCGCCCGCGCCGAGGAAGCCGATCCCCGTCACGATCTGCGCCGCGATCCGCGATGGATCGGCGCGCACGACTGCGCCGCCCTGCACCAGGAATTCGTTGAAGCCGTAGGCGGAGACGAGTGTGAAGAGGCACGAGCCGAGCGCCACGAGGAGGTGCGTACGCATCCCCGCCTCGCGGTCGCGCAGCTCGCGCTCGAATCCGATCGCGGCCCCGAGCGCCGCCGCCACCACGAGCCGCAGCAGCACGTGCCCGCCCGAGAGTGTCGGGATCTCAGCTAGGAGGAACATCGATCGCTTCGCGCTGGTGGACCGCCAGCTCGTCGATGCCTGCGGCGGCGAGGTCGAGCAGCTCGTCCAGGCGCGCGCGGTCGAACGAAACGCGCTCCGCGGTCGCCTGGACCTCGACGAGGCGGCCGTCCCCGGTCATCACGACGTTCACGTCCACGTCGGCATTCGAGTCCTCGGAGTAGTCGAGGTCGAGGAGCGGCTCGCCGTCGACGACCCCGACCGAGACGGCTGCGATCGAGCCGGTCAGCGCCTTCGAGAGTCCGAAGCGGTCGAGTGCGCGGCTGGCGGCGACGTAGGCGCCGCAGATCGCGGCGCAGCGCGTGCCGCCGTCGGCCTGGAGCACGTCGCAGTCGAGCCAGACCGTCCGCTCGCCGAGCGCCTCGAAGCTCACCACGCCACGCAGCGCGCGCCCGATCAGGCGCTGGATCTCGACCGTCCGGCCGCCCTGCTTCCCGCGGGAGGCCTCGCGATCGGTGCGGTCGCCCGTCGACGCGGGGAGCAGGGAGTACTCGGCGGTCATCCAGCCGCGGCCGGACCGGTACAGCCAGCGCGGCACGCCGTCGGAGACGGACGCGGTGCAGAGCACCTTCGTCGCGCCCTGCGACCACAGCACCATCCCGTGCGGCTGCTCGAGGAACGTCGGGTCCGCGCTGACGGGGCGCAGCTCGTTGCCGCGACGGCCGTCCTCGCGCGTCATGCAGCCGCGCCTTCGAGCTCGCCGACCTCGACGTGCTCGACCTCGGCGATCGGCAGCTGGAGGAAGCGCTCCCCCTGCTCGCGGAACGCCGCGGGGTCGCCCGTCGTCAGGAACCGGTACGAGCCCTCGCCGCGCGAGTCGTCGTTGCCGATCCCCTTCCGCGCGAGCGTCTCCGCGACCTCGCGCGCCGTCTCGTCGGCGGAGAAGACGAGCGTGACGTCGCGCCCGAAGACGCGCTGGAAGACGGGCCTCATCAGCGGGTAATGGGTACAGCCGAGGATGACGGTGTCGCAGCCGGCGTGCTTGAGCGGCTCGGCGTACTCGCGCGCGGCGTCGACGGTGTGCTCTCCCGCCTCGATCAGCGGCACGAGCTTCGGCGCCGCGACGGCGGTGAGGTGTGCACCGGCGTCGAGCGTGTGGACGAGCAGCTCGTAGCGGCGCGACGCGACCGTCGCCTCCGTCGCGAGCAGACCGATCCGGCGGTTGCGCGTGGCCTGCACCGCGGCATGCGCCTCGGGTGTGATCACGCCGACCACCGGCGCCTCCAGGGACTCCTGGAGCTCCGGGAGTGCCGCCGAGGTCGCGCTGTTGCAGGCGACGACGACCATCTTCACGCCGAGCCCCTCCAGGTAGAGCCCGATCTCGTGCGCGAAGCGGCGCACCTGGTCGAGCGGGCGCGGCCCGTACGGCAGCCGAGCGTGGTCGCCCAGGTAGACGAAGTCCTCGTGCGGCATCGTCACCAGGCACTCGTGGAGGACGGTGAGGCCGCCCACGCCTGAGTCGAAGACGCCGATCGGCCGCGCGTCCATTGGGGCGATTCTAGGGAGCGCGGTGCCGTGGCCCTCGCTCTATGCTCGCCGCGTGGACGCGCCCGTTCGCATCGGCACGTGCTCCTGGGCAGATGAGGCGCTCTCGAAGTACTGGTATCCCGACGGGCTGCCCGCGCGCGAGCGGCTCGGTTACTACGCGGAGCGCTACTCGACGGTCGAGGTCGATTCGACCTACTACCGCGTTCCGGACCGGAAGATGGTGCAGGGGTGGGCGGACCGAACGCCGCAGGGCTTCGTCATGCACGTGAAGGCGTTCGGCCTGATGACGCGGCACCCGGTGAAGCTCGAGCAGCTGCCGCCAGACCTGCGCGAGGGGATGCCGGTGGACGAGCGCGGGCGCGTCGACCGGCCGCCGCGCCAGCAGCGCGCACTCGTCTTCCGCGAGTTCCTCGACGCACTCGAGCCGCTACGCGAGAGCGGCAAGCTCGGCGGGATCCTGTTCCAGCTCCCGCCCTACGTCGTGTGGAAGCCGGCGTCGCTCGACTACCTCGAATGGGCGCACGACCAGCTGCGGGGCGACGTGATGCTCGTCGAGTTCCGCCACCGGTCGTGGTTCGAGGACGACGTTCGCGATGAGATGCTGCGCTGGCTCGAGGAGCGAGGCATGGCCTACGTGACGGTCGACGCGCCGAAGGTCGACGCGAAGAACGTTCCGCCCACGGTGGTCGCCGCGACCTCTCCGGTCGCCTACGTCCGCTTCCACGGGAGGAACGCCGGGACGTGGAACAAGCGCGGCGGCGGCGCGGCGGAGCGGTTCGACTGGACGTACACGGACGGCGAGTTGGGCGAGTGGGTCGAGCCGCTTCGCGAGCTGTCGGGGCAGAGCGAGGAGGCGTACGCCTTCTTCAACAACAACAACCAGACGAACGGTGTCGCGCAAGCGCCGGCGGGGGCCGAGCTCCTGCGGAAGCTGCTGACCGCCGAATCGGTTCCGACGGCGTGACCTGACCGTTCGGGACAAAAGTGATGTAGAGGTACATCTACATCGTTGCGAGTCCTGTCCCTCACCCACGGGCCGCTCGTCCGAGCCGAGCTCTTCGGCGACGTCGTTCGGGAACTCGGCCACGAGCACGTCGAATGGGAGCTCCCGACGCAGGGTCGGCCGCCGGACGGG
>DATHAE010000073.1:0-2030 GCA_035296805.1 Gaiellaceae bacterium
GCCACCCCGAGCAGGCCGAGTCCGACGACGAGGAGGCCGGTGACCGAGCCGGCGCGGAAGGCGACGTTGAGCGCGGGCTTGAGACCCTCGCGCGCGGCCTCCGCCGTGCGCGCGTTCGAGCGCACCGCGACGTTCATGCCGATGAAGCCGGCGGCGGCCGAGAGGATGGCGCCGACGAGGAACCCGAAGGCCGTCCCCCAGCCGAGCTCGTTGTAGAAGCCGAGCAGCAGGAACGGGACGATCGCGACCACGGCGATCGTCGTGTACTGGCGCTTGAGGTAGGCGCTCGCGCCCTCCTGGACGGCGCGCGAGATTTCGCGCATCCGCTCGTTGCCGGCCGGGCGCGCGAGCAGCCAGGTCGTCAGGTAGATCCCGTAGCCGATGGCGACTGCTGAGCAGAGCAGCGCGAACAGCACGGCGTGGTCGTTGAAGAAGTCCATCGTCGTCGCTTCCTTCCCCTCACAAAGTCAAGCGCCGATGGCTTCGGCGCGCGCGGATTGTATGCACAAAGTCCGGCCGCGTCGGATGCTCAACCGGCTGCGTCTGCATACGCGAGCTGGAGGTTCGCGAGCGCCCCTCGCAGGTCGCGCGAGGTCGCCGCTTCGATCTCGCCCTCGAGCACGGGAACGAGCGCGAGGAGGGCCTCGATCCCGACCCGCGCCTGCTCCAGGTCGCGCGCCTCGAGCTTCGCGTACGTCAGCGAGGCGAGCGTCGAGACGGTCGTCAGCAGGAAGTGGCCGACCGGCAGCCCGCGCACCTGCTCGATCACCTCCTCGACCGTCGGCTCGGGCTCGCCGCCTCCCGCCTGCTCGGGCTCGTGCTCAGCCAATCGGCTCACCCGCCCCGACCTGCTCGCCGTAGATCTCCGCCAGCGAGGCACCTTCTTCCCAGCGGGCGATCTGGCGCTCGGCCGCGTTCCGCTCCGGGACGCCGAGGAACGGCGCCGCGCCGACCTCGTCGGCGACCGGCGCGACCCACTCGAGCAGCTGCTCGATTCGCGCCCGCGCGGGCATCGGCTCCGCCCGTTCGAAGTCGATCAGCTCGCCCGAGAGGCCGTAGCGGATCGCGCGCCAGAGGTTCTCCTCCAACAGGCGGTTCGGCAGGTCCGGCAGCGGCTCCCCGTCGTCGAGCGCGCGCGCCGCCCGCACGACGAGCGCGTACGCGAGCGCCGCGAGCGCCTGCGCCTCCGCGAGGTCGGGCTGAGCGTCGGCGATCCGCACCTCGACCGTCGGGAACGCGAGGTGCGGCCGGATGCTCCACCAGATCTGCGTGTGCTCGGTGACCGAGCCGGTGCGGTAGAGGAACGAGACGTAGTCCTCGAACCCGCGCCACCCGTCGTACGTGTCCGGGATCCCGCAGCGCGGGAACATCCGCGTGAAGATCTCCGTCCGCGCCGAGTGGAGGCCGCTGTTGACGTCCTCGACGAACGGGGAGCTCGCCGACAACGCGAGCAGCTCAGGGAGGAAGTTGCGCACAACGTTGTGCACGGCGATCGCGCGGTCGCGGCCGCGGATGCCGACGTGCACGTGCAGCCCGAAGGTGTTGTTGCGCCACACGACGTAGCGCAGCATCTCGTCGTTGCGCCGGTAGTGCGGGGTGTCGATGATCCGCTGGTCCTGCCAGCGGCTCCACGGATGCGCGCCGGTGCCGCCGAGCGCGAGGTCGAGCCCGCGAGCCAAGTCCTGCAGTGCCGCGCGGCGCGCGCCCATCGCCGCGGCCGCCTCCGCGAAGCCCTCGCAGCGCCCCGTCCGCACCTCGACCTCGGAAGCGATCAGTTCGCCGACGAGGTGCGGCTCGAGCGCCGTCCCCTTCGCCGCGGCCGCGACGTCCTCGAAGCGGTTGACGAGGCCGAGCGACTCCGGATCGAGGAGCGCGAACTCCTCCTCGACCGCGACGGTGTAGTCCGTTCCGCCGTCGTACGCGTCGCGCGCGTCCGCCAGCAACTCCTCGTAGGGAACCTTCTGCTCGTCGCCCATTGCGCGCCTGAGAGTACCGCGCCGCCGCTCCGCCACACTGTGACCGAATCGCTT
>DATHAE010000074.1:0-15326 GCA_035296805.1 Gaiellaceae bacterium
CGCGTCGCCGCCCTCGGCAGTCGTCGCGAGGCGCTTCGTCAGCGTCTTGATCGTGGAGCGGTAGCGGAGGTTCTCGAGCCGCTCCTCGCCTGCGACACGGACACGCTTCTTCTGTTGCTTGATGTTCGGCATACGCGTAGAAACGCCCGCTCCTGCGGGCGCGGCGATGGTACCAGAGCAGGGGGCTCGGCGGCCGGCGCCGAACGGCGTATCGTGGCCCGTTCGGTGGCAGCGTGAGCACCCCCAGCCCGGGCGAGACGGCGGACACGGGGGCGACGGCCGAAGCGAGCGGCACAGCCGTGGCGAACCGCCGACGCCTCGTCCTCTCGACGTTCGTCTTTTCGCTCGCGACGGCGCTCTCGCGCGTCCTCGGCCTCGTCCGCGAGATGGTCGCCGCCTACTACTTCGGCGCCCGCGGTCCGATCAACAACTTCACGATCGCCTTCCAGATCCCCAACCTGGTGCGCGCGCTCGTCGCCGACGCGGCGCTCTCATCGGCCTTCGTGCCTGTTTTCAGCGACCTGCTCGAGCAGGGCGATCGCAAGCGGGCGTGGCGCGTCGCATCGACGCTGTTCTGGCTGATGCTGCTCGGCCTCGGCGGGCTGACGGCGCTCTTCATGCTGGTCGCGCCGCTCGTCGTGCGCCCGTTCGACCCACCGGACGCCGAGCTCACCGCGAACCTCGCACGCGTCCTGTTCCCGATCGTCGCGCTGCTCGGGGTCTCCGGGATCGTGGTGGGGATCCTCAACAGCTACGACCACTTCTCGATTCCGGCGCTGACGCCCGTGTTCTGGAACCTCGCGATCATCGCCGGCCTCGCGATCGGCGTTCCGCGCGCCGACACCTCCAATGCGGAGCTGTACGTCTACGCCGCGGCGATCGTCGTCGGGACGCTCGTCCAGGTGCTGCTCCCGATCCCGTGGCTGCGCGGCCGCGACGACCGGCTCCGGCTCGTCATCGACTGGCGCGACCCCGCGGTCGCGCGAACGCTGAAGCTGATGCTGCCGGTGACGCTCGGGCTCGGTCTCATCAACGTCAACGCGCTCGTCGACACGTTCTTCGCGTCGCGCTTCATCGACCCCGAGCTCGCGCCGACCGCGATCGACAAGGCCTTCCGGATCTACATGCTGCCGCAGGGGATGTTCTCCGTGGCCGTCGCGACCGTGCTGTTCCCGTCGCTCGCACGCCTCGCCGCGCGGCGCGACCTGCCCGGATTCCGACACACCGTGTCGATCGGTCTCCGCCAGATCGCGTTTTTGCTCGTGCCGGCGAGCGCCGCGTCGGCGGTGCTCGCCGAGCCGATCGTCCGGCTCCTCTTCCAACGCGGCGAGTTCGACGCGCATCAGACGACGGTGGTGGCCGGTGCGCTCGCGGCGTTCGCGCTCGGGTTGACGTTCAACGGGACGATGCTGATGCTGAACCGCGCGTTCTTCAGCCTGCAGGAGAACTGGGTGCCGATGGCGGTCGCGGTCGCGAACCTCGCGGTGAATGCCGCGCTCGACTTCGTCCTCTATCGCGTCGGCGTCTGGGGGATCCCTCTGTCCACCGCCGCCGTGAACGTCGCCGGGACGACGGCACTTCTCGTCCTCCTGCGCCGCCGGGTGGGGCCGATCGACATCGGCGCCATCGCGTCCGCGACCCTCCGGATCGTCGCCGCGTCCGCAGTCCTCGCCGTGGCGGCCTACCCCGTATGGCGCGTCCTCGACGACGCTCTCGGCCGCGCGTGGCCCGCGCAGGTCGTATCGCTCGGCTCCGCTCTCGTCGTCGGCGGAGCTCTGTACCTGGCCGCCTGTCGCGCGCTTCGAGTGCGCGAAATCGACGCGCTACTCTCCCTTCGAGGCCGTCTCCGGCGGAGCTGAACACGCATGGACCAGAGCACGCACCAGGACAAGATCCGCAACTTCTCGATCATCGCGCACATCGACCACGGCAAGTCGACGCTCGCGGATCGGATCCTCCAGCTCACGGAGACCGTCGCCGCGCGCGACATGCGCGACCAGCTGCTCGACTCGATGGACCTCGAGCGAGAGCGCGGGATCACGATCAAGGCGCAGGCGGTCCGCGTGAGGTGGAAGGGCCACGAGCTCAACCTGATCGACACGCCCGGCCACGTCGACTTCACCTACGAGGTCTCGCGCAGCCTCCAGGCGTGCGAGGGCGCGCTGCTCGTCGTCGACGCGGCGCAGGGGATCGAGGCGCAGACCCTCGCGAACGCCTACCTCGCGATCGAGAACAACCTCGAGATCGTCCCGGTCGTGAACAAGATCGACCTCCCGCAGGCCGACCCAGACGGCGCGGCGGCCGAGGTCGCGGAGCTGATCGGCGAGGACGCCGACCGCGTACTGCGCATCTCGGCCAAGACGGGCGAGGGCGTCGCCGACGTTCTCGACGCGCTCGTGGAGCGGATCGCTCCTCCGGCGGGAGATCCGGATGCGCCTCCGCGCGCGCTGATCTTCGACTCCTCGTACGACCAGTACCGCGGCGTCGTCGCGTTCGTGCGCGTGGTCGACGGCAAGTTCCACCGTCGCGAGCAGCTCCGCGCGATGGCGCTCGGAACGATCTTCGAGGCGCAGGAGATCGGCTTCATGTCGCCGGTGATGCGCCCGGTCGAAGCGCTCACCGCGGGCGAGGTGGGATACGTCATCACGGGTTTGAAGGACGTCTCGGAGCTGCGAGTCGGCGACACGCTGACGTCGCAGAAGCGGCCGGCCACGGCGCCGCTCCCCGGGTACAAGGACGTGAAGCCGATGGTGTTCGCCGGGCTCTTCCCGACGGACTCCGACGAGTACCCGGAGCTCCGCGACGCGCTGGAAAAGCTGAAGCTGAACGACGCTGCGCTCTTCTACGAGCCCGAGACGTCGCAGGCGCTCGGGTTCGGCTTCCGCTGCGGATTCCTCGGCCTGCTGCACATGGAGATCGTGCGCGAGCGCCTCGAGCGGGAGTTCGACCTCGACCTGCTCGTGACCGCGCCCAACGTCGCGTATCGCGTCCGCCCGATGAACGGCGAGTGGACGGAGGTGCACACGCCGTCCGATCTCCCGGACGCGTTCGACGAGGTCGAGGAGCCGTACATCAAGGCGTCCATCATCGTCCCGAAGGAATTCGTCGGCACGGTGATGGAGCTCAACAACGACCGCCGCGGCCGCTTCGACCATATGGAGTACCTCTCGGAGCAGCGCGTGCACCTCGTGTACGAGCTCCCGCTCGCCGAGATCGTCCTCGACTACTACGACCAGTTGAAGTCCCGCACGCGCGGCTACGCGAGCTTCGACTACGACGTCACCGGGTTCCGCCCGGGCTCGCTCGTGCGCGTCGACGTGCTGGTCGGCGGCGAGCCGGTCGATGCGCTGTCGCTGATCGTCCACCGCGACTTCGCCTACGAGCGCGGCAAGGCGCTGGTCGAGAAGCTGCGGGAGGAGATCCCGCGCCAGATGTTCGACGTCGCGATCCAGGCGGCGATCGGCGCGCGCGTGATCGCGCGCGAGACGGTGAAGGCCCGCCGCAAGGACGTGCTCGCGAAGTGCTACGGCGGCGACATCACGCGCAAGCGGAAGCTGATCGAGAAGCAGAAGGCGGGGAAGAAGCGGATGAAGCAGGTCGGCGGCGTCGAGGTGCCACAGGAGGCGTTCCTCGCCGTCCTGAACCTGAACGAGGGGGCGCGCAAGTGACCTCTGCGGGCGAAGGCGCCCGCCATCTCTACGTGCACCTGCCGTTCTGCGCCCACCGCTGCGGCTATTGCGACTTCGTCACCGCCGTCGGCCGCCACGACGAGCACGGGCGCTACGTGGACGCGCTGCTCCGCGAGCTCGAGGTCGAGTCCTCGCTGCTCGCGCCGCGGCTGGACACGATCTTCGTCGGCGGAGGAACACCCACCTTCACCGAGCCGGCGGCGCTCGAGCGACTGCTGGCTGCGCTGCCCGAAGCCGAGGAGGTGACGGTCGAGTCGAATCCGGAGACCGTGACCCCTGAGCTGGCGCGCCTTCTGTCACGGAATCGTGTCAATCGTGTGTCGATAGGCGCACAGACGTTCCACATGCACCTTCTGGACGTGTTGGAGCGCGCTGCTGGACCCGAGGACGTCCGCCGGTCCGTCTACGTTCTTCGTGATGCCGGTCTCGACAACATCTCGCTCGATCTCATCTACGGGATCCCCGGCCAGAGCCCCTCCGACCTCGAGCGCGACCTCGCCGAGACCTTGGCGCTCGAGCCCGAGCACGTGTCCGCGTACGAGCTGGAGGCGAAACCAGGCACCCGCTTCACGCACGCACACGGCGCTGAGCTGGAGCGTCAGGCCGAGTCGATGGAGTCGTACTTCGAGCTGGTCGTCTCGACGCTCACCGGCGCCGGGTTCCGGTGGTACGAGACGGCGAACTTCTGCCGCACGGGCACCGCCCCAGGCGGACCCGACCTGCGCGCGCGGCACAACCTCGCGTACTGGCTCGGGCGCGACTACCTCGGCGTCGGCGTGGGCGCCGTCTCGACAATCGAGAGCCGACGCCGGCGGAACACGCCGGGGCTGGCGCGATACGTCCGAGCCCTCGAGCGGCGCGAGCGGCCGCCGCGGGAGGTCGAGGAGTTGACGGCCGACGTCGTCGCTGCGGAGCGCGTGATGCTCGGCCTGCGCCTCGACGAGCCGCTGTCGGTCGTTGGCGTCGAGCGCGCGCTCGACGCCCACGAGCTCGAGCGGTTGGAGCGACTCGGACTGGCGGAGCTGCGCGAGGAGACGCTGGCTCTGACGACGCGCGGCCGATTCCTGGGTGGCGGCGTGACCGCTGCGCTGCTCGCGTAGTCGGCCGGCGGCTCGGGGGCCTCCGGCGGCCTACCATGGACGCCGATGGCACCTCCGATCACCGACCGGCAGCGCGAGATCCTCCGCGTCGTCGTCGAGGAGTACGTCGCGACCGGGCAACCCGTCGGATCGCGGACGCTCGTCGAGCGCGGCGGCCTCGACGTCTCGTCGTCGACCGTCCGGTCGGAGCTCGCGGAGCTCGAGCGGCTCGCGCTGCTGACCCACCCGCACCCGTCGGCGGGACGCGTTCCGACCGAAGACGGGTACCGCCTCTACGCCGACGCGCTGCTGGCGCACCAGGAGCCGAGGCCGGCCGACTTCCCCGTCGACCTCGCGGCCGCGCGCGCCGAGGTCGAGGACGCGCTCCAGGCGACGACGGAAGCGCTCTCGCAGGTGACGAAGCTGCTCGCGCTCGTCTCCGCGCCGCCGCTCGAGTCGGCGACCGTCCGGCACGTCGAGGTCCTGCGCCTGCAGGCGAACGTCGCGATGGCGGTCGTGATCACGTCGACGGGGACGGTCGCGAAGCAGCGGGTCTCGTTCCCGGACCCCGTCGACCTCGGCCTCGTCACGTGGGCGGCGGACTACCTCAACGAACGCCTCGCCGGCGTCCGGCTCGGCTCGCGTGCGCTCCGGCGCGCGTTCGACGAGCCGGCCCTGTCGCAGCGCGAGAGTGCTTTCCTCGCCGCGATCCGCGGCACGTTCGAGCACGCGGCCGAGGAGGACCGGCGCCTGTTCGTCGGGGGCGCCGCCGCACTGCTCGACGACATCCGGGCCGAGGAAGTCGGCGCGTACCGGCGCATGATCGAGGCGCTCGAGAAGCGGGCGCAGCTCCTCGACGTACTGGCGCAGTCGCTCGACCGCCGCCGGCCGTTCGTCCGCGTCGGCGAGGAGCTCGAGCAGCCGGCGCTCCGCGAGCTGGCGCTCGTCGGCGCCGCGTACGGGCTCACGCATCAGGCACTCGGCGCCGTCAGCATCCTCGGGCCCGTCCGGATGGACTACGACAAGGCGATTCGTTCGGTCCGGTCGGCCGCGCACGAGCTCTCGCGCTTCGTGGAGGACGTCTATGCCGACGACTGACGCGGCCGCCGCCGCTGGCAGGATGTAGCGCAATGGCGACGACGCAGCGCGACTACTACGAGGTTCTGGGCGTCGCCCGCGACGCGACGGAGCAGGAGATCAAGAAGGCGTTTCGCGGCCTCGCGCGGCGGCTCCACCCGGACGTCTCCGCCGAGCCCGAGGCGGAGGTGCGGTTCCGCGAGGTGTCGGAGGCGTACGAGGTGCTGTCGAACGCCGAGACGCGCCAGCTCTACGACCGCTACGGCCACGCAGGCCTGCGCTCGGGAGGCTTCACGCCGACGCACTTCGACTTCGGCAGCCTCGGCGACCTGTTCTCGGCGTTCTTCGGCGACGACCTCTTCGCGGGCGGCGGCCGCGGCGGCGGCCGGTCGCGCGGGGCGGACGTCGGAGCCGAGATCGAGATCGACCTCGCCGACGCGGCCCGCGGCGTGAAGGCCTCGGTTCCATTCGAGGTCGCCGTCGCATGCGCGACCTGCGGCGGCGACGGCGTCAAGCCCGGCACGTCTCCCACGACCTGCGACCGCTGTGGCGGCAACGGACGCCTGCAGCAGGTAACACGGAGCGTCTTCGGCGAGTTCGTCCGCACCTCCGCCTGCCCACGCTGCGGCGGGCGCGGCGTCACGATCGAGCACCCGTGCGAGACGTGCCGCGGGGCCGGGCGTACGGCCGAGGAGCGGACGCTCGACGTCGACGTTCCGGCCGGGATCCACGACGGCCAGCGAATTCGGCTCTCGGGCGAGGGCCATTCGGGCACGCTCGGCGCCCGCGCCGGTGACGTGTACGTCCTCGTCCACGTGCGGCCCGACCCGCGATTCGTGCGCGAGGGCAACGACATCTTCTCGCAGGTCGACCTGACGATCGTGCAGGCCACGCTCGGCGCCAGCATCACCGTCGAGACGCTCGACGGACCGGTCGAGCTCGAGTTCGAGCCGGGCACGCAGCCGGGTCAGGTCCGCAGGCTGCGCGGGCGGGGAATGCCCGTACTGCAGGGCTTCGGCCGCGGCGATCACCGCGTGCTCGTGAACGTGAGCGTCCCGCGGCGGCTCACGGACACGCAGCGGCGGCTGCTCGAGGAGTTCGAGGCGGCGAGCGACAGCGACACGTACCGCCACGACGAGGGCTTCTTCGAGAAGCTCAAGAGCGCGTTCCGCTGACGGCGCTGCGCCGAGTGAGCGTCGAGGTCGACGCCGATCGCGTCGAGCAGGCGCGGGCTGTGATGCTCGAGCTCTTCCCCGCCGGATTCGAGGAGGTCGATCGCGGCGGCCCGACCGAGCTGGTCGCCTACACCGACGCCGGTGGCGAGGAACGGCTGTGGCAAGCGTTCGGAGGCGCGGCCGCCGCAGACGTCCAGGCGGGGTGGGAGGACCGCTGGCGCGACTTCCATCGCCCGGTCCGGATCGGCCGCTTGTGGGTCGGCCCGCCGTGGGAGACGGCGCCCGACGGTGCCATCCCGGTCGTGATCGATCCCGGCCGCGCGTTCGGGACCGGCTCGCACGCGACGACGCGCCTCTGCCTCGAGCTGCTGCTCGAGCTCGAGCGCGGCAGCCTGCTCGACATCGGGTGCGGGTCGGGTGTGCTGGCGATCGCGGCTGCGAAGCTCGGCTTCGACCCGGTGGCCGGTCTCGACGTCGAGGAAGCGGCGGTCGAAGCGACGCACGCGAACGCGGCCGCGAACGATGTCGTCGTCTCCGCGACCCATGTCGATGCGTCGGCCGCGCCGTTGCCCGCGGTCGACGTCGCGGTCGCGAACATCGCGCTCGCGACGGTCGAGGCGCTCGCGCCGCGCGTGCGATCCCGGCGCGTCGTCACGTCGGGCTACCTCGCCGCGGAACGCCCGTCGCTCGACGGGCTCCGCCACCTCGAGCGCCGCGCGGCCGACGGCTGGGCCGCCGACCTCTTCGAGCGTCGTTGACCGTCGCGGCGCTGCGACATCTGGAGCGGCTGCCCGCCGGAGACCCGGTCGGAGCGCTCGTCTTCTTCCACGGCTACTTCGGGATTCCGGAGGACTTTCTCCCCTTCCTCGACAAGATCGACCCCGACCGCCGTTTCCACGGTTACCTCCCGGAGGGGCCGCGGCCGCTGAGCGAGGGACGGACGTCGTGGTTCGACGGCGACGCACCCGAGTCGCCCGAGCAGCAGCTGGCACCGATCGGGGGATGGCTCGACGCGCTTCCGTTCCCGGCCGCGCGCACCGTCCTCGGCGGCTGGTCGCAGGGCGGGATGGTCGCGTACTCACTCGCGCTCGCCCGACACAGGCCGCGTCCGGCCGGCGTCGTTGCGCTCGGCGCGCTGCTGCCGCCCGAGCCGCCTCCCGACCTCGAGCGGCCGTTCCCGCGGATCGCGATCGGCCACGGCACCGCCGACGATGCGGTCGACGTCGAGCATGCGCGCGGCGCCCGCGACCTCCTCCGCGGCGCGGGCGCCGACGTCCTCTACCTCGAAACCGGGATCGGCCACCGGATCGACCAGGAGATCGTTCCGGCCCTGCGCGATTTCCTCGCGAAGCTTCCGTGACCGCCGCGGCGGACCGGTCGAGCCGTACCGAAGTACGATCCCCCGACGATGGCGACGTTCAGCGTCGATTTCCTCGGCTGCAAGGTCTCGCACGCCGACGCGCACGAGATCCGCGAGCGGCTCGTCGGCGACGGGCACCGCGAGCTCGCCGGGGCCGCTTCCGCCGACGTCGCGGTCGTCAGCACGTGCTGCGTCACGAACGAGGCGCTTGCGAAGAGCCGGAAGGCCGCGGCGCGCGCGGCCCGCACGCACGCCCGCGTGTACGTCACGGGCTGCGGCGCGAACCTCGGCGCCGCCGCGTTCGCGGCACTGCCCGCGAACGTGGTCGTGGTCGCGAAGCGTGCCGAGGAGACGGCCGCCGCGGTGGCGGCGGACGTCGGGGCGATCGGCTGCGTCAACGACGAGGCGCGGCTCGACCGGGTGCGTGCGTTCGTGAAGATCCAGGACGGCTGTTCCTTCTCGTGCAACTTCTGCGTCATCCCGCTCGTCCGCGGCGCGTCGCGCAGTCGCGCCGCCGATGCCGTCCTCCGCGAGATCCGCAAGCGCGTCGACCAGGGCCACCGCGAGGTCGTCCTCACCGGGATCAACCTCGGCTGCTTCCGGGACCGCGAAGCGGGCCACACCCTTGCGTCGCTCGTGCGCGCCGCGGGCGCCACACCGGGGCTCGACCGCCTGCGGCTGAGCTCGATCGAGATCAACCACGTCGACGACCGCCTCATCGCGGCGCTGCGCGAGACGCCGACCGTTTCGAAACACCTGCACGTCCCACTCCAATCCGGGGACGACGGCGTTCTGAAGGCGATGCGCCGGCGCTACACCGTGGCGACGTACCTGCGCCGGCTCGAGCCGCTCGCGGGCGACTTCAACCTCACGAGCGACGTGATCGTCGGCTTCCCGACCGAGGACGACGCCGCGTTCGAGCGCACGTTGCGCACGGTCGAGCGCGCCGGGCTGACGAAGGTGCACGTCTTCCCGTACTCGCCGCGGCCGCGCACCGTGACCGCGGGCGACGATCGCGTCCCGCCGCCGGCGAAGAAGGAGCGCGGCGCGCGCCTGCGGGCGCTCAGCCACGAGCTGCAGCTGCGCCGGTGGCGCGCAAAGGTCGGCGGCGCCGACACCGTCCTCGTCGACCGCCCCGGCCGGGGGTACGGCGACGACTACTCACCGTTTCTCGTCGACGCGCCGGTGGGTGAGCTCGTGCGCGTCCGCGCGACGGGTGCGACGGAGGAGGGGATCCTTGCCGTCGCCGCCTGACGACTGCCTCTTCTGCAGCATCGCGCGCGACGGCTCCTACGTCCACAAGGCGAAGGGGTTCGTCGCGATCAACGACATCAACCCGCGCGCGCCTGTGCACGTCCTCGTCCTGCCCGAGCAGCACGTCGACACCTTCCGGGAGATCGGCCGGTTCGACGCGAAGGAGACGAAGCGGATGCTCGAGTTCGTTGCCGAGACCGCCGAGAAGGTCGGGCTCACCGACTACCGCGTGCTCGTGAACGTCGGCCCCGGTGGCGGCCAGACGGTCTTCCACCTGCACTGGCACATTCTCGGGGGCGGCGAGGCGCGCGACGACGTTCCCGCGGCCGTCGCGACCGCGGAGGCCGAGGCGTGAGCCTGATCGGTCGGCTGGAGGAGGAGGTGCGGGAGGCGATGCTCGCCCGCGACGGCGCGCGACGCGACGCGCTGCGGCTCATCCTCTCGAGCCTGAAGTCGGCGGAGAAGGATCTCCAGCGGCCGCTGTCGGACGACGAGGAGCTGCAGGTGCTGCAACGCGAGCGGAAGAAGCGGCACGAGGCCGCCGACGCCTTCCGCTCGGCCGGGCGCGAGGAGCAGGCCGCAACCGAGGAGGCCGAGCTCGCGGTGCTCCAGGAGTTCATGCCGGCCCCGCTGTCGGAGGACGATCTCGAGCGCATCGTCGACGACGCGATCGCCGAGAACGGCGCGACCAGCCTGCGCGACATGGGCCGCGTGATGAAGGACGTGATGCCGCAGGTCGCCGGCCGCGCCGACGGGTCCGCCGTCGGCCAGCTCGTGCGCGAGAAGCTCGCTTAGCGGCGTGGTCCGGCCGGTCGAGCTCGGCCCGTGCGGCGGCTACGTCTGGGAGGGCGATCCGGCGCGCGTGGTGATCGCGCTCCCGGGCGCGCTGCTCGGCGGGATGCCCTCGCTCGCGTTCCCGCTCTACGCGCTCGTCGCGCGCCGCTGGAGCGCTGTGCAGGTGTGGGACGAGCGGCGCGACCGGAGCGGCGACGCGACCGAATGGGTTCGCGCGCGAGCGGAGGCGGCGTTCGCAGCCGCCGGAGCTCCGGCGACGGTGCTCGTCCTCGCGAAGTCGCTGTCGACTCGCGCGGCGGCGTTGGCCGCGGAGCGGTCGTGGCCCGCGATCTGGCTCACGCCCCTCCTCGACGACGAGGAATCCGTCGCCGGCCTGCGCGCCCGCCGTGCGCCCGCGCTGCTCGTCGGCGGCACCGCGGACTCGACGTGGGACGGCGACCTGGCGCGCGAGCTGAGCGACGACGTGCTCGAGCTTCCGGGCGCGGACCACTCGGTCGGTGCCGGCGGCGATCCACGAGTCCTGCTGGCGAACCTCGGCGTGGTCGTCGAGCGGGTCGAGTCGTTCGCGGCCGCGCTCGCCTGATCCCTTCGCGAGCTAGAGGCTTGGCGCCGAGGGTCCGGCGGAACGCACTGCGCCCCCTGATCGCGATCCCGCTCATGGCTCTCGCCGCGGGTGCGGCGGCCGCAGGCGAGCCTGGAGCGAGCTCGCCCGTCGGTCGCGTTCGAACGAGCCGCTTGCCCTGGCGCCGCCGGTCGGCACCTGAAGCAACGCGATTCCACGGCAAGTTCGGGACCGGGATCTACCGCATCGCGATCGACGGAACCGGCCTTCAGGAGCTGGCCAAAAGGCGATGTCGCCGCCGGGCCGCGCCAACGGCCGTAGCGACCCGCCCGGGACCGCAACACGGCCGGCTCCCGGCGCCCGACCATCGGGCGAGGGTGCCTACACTGGTTCGCGATGCAGCAGACGCTCGACGTCTCGAACGCGGTCGCGGCCGAGTTGGCCGGGATCAGCGACGGCGTGCTCGAGGCGCTGCGCGACCGGCTCGATTGCACGATCCGGCTGCGCGGCAACCAGCTCACGCTGGACGGCGACGAGACCCACGTCGCCGAGGCGCGCGAGGTGATCGACGAGCTCGTCGACCTCGTCGAGGGCGGGCACCAGATCGGCGCTCACACGGTCGACGCCGTCCTGGGCGCGCTCGACGCCGAGGAGGACGTGCGCGAGGTCTTCGACGCCGTCGTCTGGCGCCATCGCGGCAAGAAGATCGCGCCGAAGACGGTGACCCAGAAGCGCTACGTCGACGCGATCCGCCAGTTCACCGTCACCTTCGGCATCGGCCCCGCCGGCACCGGCAAGACGTACCTCGCGATGGCGCTCGCCGTGGCCGCGCTGCACGAGCGGCAGGTGGCACGGATCATCCTGACGCGGCCGGCCGTCGAGGCCGGCGAGCGGCTCGGGTTCCTTCCCGGCGACCTGCTCGCGAAGGTCGACCCGTACCTTCGCCCACTGTTCGACGCGCTCTACGACATGATGGATCCGGACAAGGCGAACAACCTGATGGAGCGCGGGACGATCGAGGTCGCTCCGCTCGCGTTCATGCGCGGCCGCACCCTCAACGACAGCTTCATCGTCCTCGACGAGGCGCAGAACACGTCGCCCGAGCAGATGCAGATGTTCCTGACGCGGCTCGGCTTCGGCTCCAAGGTCGTCGTGACGGGCGACGTGACGCAGATCGACCTGCCGCGCGAGCAGCGGTCCGGCCTGATCCACGTCCAGGACATCCTCGGCGGCGTCCAGGACATCTCGTTCATCCGCTTCGGCCACCAGGACGTGGTCCGCCACAAGCTCGTGCAGCGGATCGTCGAGGCGTACAAGGAGCACGCCGAGGACGCGGGCGCGACGCGGGCATGATCTCCGTCGACGTCGACAACCGCAGCGGTGTCCCGGTCGACGAGGCCGGCGCCGTCGAGTTCGCGGGGCGCGTCCTACACGCAGAGGGCGTCGACGACGGCGAGCTCGGGATCGTGTTCGTCAACCCAGCGGAGATGCGCGGGCTGAAGCGCGAGCACCTCGGCATCGACGAGGAGACCGACGTGCTCTCGTTCCCGATCGACGGCCGCGACGCGCTGCCCGCGGGATTGCCACGCGCGCTCGGGGACGTCGTCTTGTGCCCGCAGGTCGTCGGCGACGAGTGGCTCTGGCCGCTCGCCCACGGCCTCCTGCACCTGCTCGGGTACGACCACGGTGAGCAGATGGAGATGCGCGAGCAGGCACTTCTGCCGTGAGCGCACCGCGTCGAGGGTCAGACCCCGGACGTGTCCCGGCGGGGCGTGCCGCGGGTGTGACCCTTGCGGGCCCGGTGCGGCGCAACGGAGTGACGGCGTGACCTCGAGCTGGCGGCCGCCGACCGTGATCGACTCGTTCAACTACGCCTTCGCGGGGATCATCCACGTGCTCCGCACGCAGCGGAACATGCGGATCCACTTCGTCGTCGCAGCAGCCGTGCTGGTCGCGGCGCTGCTCGTCGACGTGACGAGGATCGAGCTGATCGCGCTGCTGATCTCGATCACGTTCGTGCTCATCGCCGAGATGATCAACTCGGCGATCGAGAGCGCGATCGACGTCGCCACCACGTCGTTCGACCCGCTGGCCAAGCTGGCGAAGGACGTCGCCGCCGGCGCCGTGCTGATCGCGACGATGAACGCGGTCGCGGTCGGCTACCTCGTGTTCTCGGACAAGGCTGCCGACCGGTCGTCGGACATCCTCGACCGCCTGCGCGAGGCGCCGGCACAGCTGACGCTCGTCGCGCTCGTCCTCACGGTGTTCGCGGTGATCGCGACCAAGGCATGGACGGGCCGCGGGACGCCGCTGCGAGGCGGGCTGCCGTCGGGCCACGCCGCGGTCGCGTTCGCGGGCTGGATGGCCGCGACCTACGTCCTCAACGACCACGAGCACCGCTTCCTCATCTCGACGCTGACGTTGATCATGGCGCTGCTCGTCGCGCAGACGCGCGTCGAGTCGGGCGTCCACTCGGCGCTCGAGGTGACGTACGGCGCGCTCGTCGGCGCGCTCACGACGCTCGTCCTGTTCCAGGTCTTCTCGTGACCGCCGGCGACCTGGTCGAGCGCGCCGAGACCGCCGCGGCGAGGGCCTACGCGCCGTACTCGCGCTACAACGTGGGCGCGGTCGTGCGCACGAGAGACGGGCGCGAGTTCGAGGGCGTCAACGTCGAGAACGCGGCGTACCCGCTCGGCGTCTGTGCCGAGAAGTCTGCGCTCGTCGCCGCGGTCGCGGCGGGGTACCGCCCCGGCGACATCGCCGCGATCGGGATCACGGCCTCGCCGTGCGGCGGCTGCCGGCAGTGGCTGCACGAGTTCCGCGTCGGAGAGATCGCCTACCGCCGCAGCGACGGCGAGATCCAGACGGCGACGCCGGCGGAGCTCCTCCCCGACACCTGGGACTTCTGATGCGCAGCGGCTTCGTCGCCGTCGCGGGGCGGCCGAATGTCGGCAAGTCGACGCTCGTGAACGCGCTCGTCGGCGAGAAGGTCGCGATCGTCTCGCGCGTGCCGCACACCACGCGGCACCGCATCCGCGGCGTCCACACGACCGACGACGCTCAGCTCGTGCTCGTCGACCTCCCGGGCTGGCAGCGGCCGATCGACACGCTGACCGAGCGGATGCAGGGGCGCGTGGAGGAGGCGATGGCGGACGACGTCGACACGGTGTTGCTGGTCGTCAGCGCGCGCGACCGGATCGGCGCCGGCGACCGCTACGTCGCGCGCCACGTCTTCGCGCTCGGCGTTCCCGTCGTGATCGCGCTCAACAAGATCGACCGCCTCAAGGCGGGGCATATCGCGACGCAGATGAAGACGGCGGCGACGCTCGGCGACTTCCACGCGCTGCATCCCGTGAGCGCGAAGACGGGCGACGGGATCGGCGAGCTGCGCGACGACCTCGTCTCGCTGCTGCCCGAGGGGCCTGCGTACTACCCGGCCGACGAGAAGACCGACATGCCGCTCGCGGCCCGCATCGCGGAGCTCGTGCGCGAGCAGGCGCTGCGGCTGACGAAGGAGGAGGTGCCGCACGCGGTCACGGCCGAGGTGGTCGAGATCGACGACCGGCGTGTGCACGTCCGGATCTACACGGAGACGGAAAGCCAGAAGCAGATCCTGATCGGCAAGGGCGGGACGATGGTGCGCGAGATCGGCCGCTGGGCGCGCCCCGCGATCGAGCAGCTGCTCGGCCACTCGGTCTACCTCCAGCTGCAGGTGAAGTCGAGCCCGAAATGGCGTCGGAACGAGACGATGCTCGAGCGGCTCGGGCTCTAACGAGCGGCTGCGACGTCGCCGAACGAGGTGGGTCGACAAACGGGCGTGGCGGGGCGTCGCGCCGTCTCGTGAGTGAATGGCCGTCGTCAGGCCGGGCCGCGTCCGGCGTCGAGGTGGATCCAAGTCGGCGTTGCGTCGGCAAGCGCGGTAGCCGTCGCGGCGACGATCTTCCTGATCGACGGCGCTCTCGCGCGGACTACCGTGATCGGCTCTTCCCGTCGATTGCGATCCTCGCGCTGATCGTCATGACGGCAATCGCCCGTGCGCAGACCAGCAGCTCGTCACAGTCGAGGAGGGCGTCGCGAATCACGTCGTCGAACTCGTTGGGTGTCTCGATGTCGTGCGAGCCCACGAAGGCTCCCCGCCGGTGGCGGCGACCTCCTTCGCAATTTGCCCGGCGACCCATCCGTCCGCGGCTGCATCGGAGATGAAGACGAGGCGCGGGACGCTCTGACGCTACCGGACGACGATCGGCTTCACGCGCGCGGCGAGAAGTAACGCTTGAGCCAGGTCGCAAGCCCGTCGAGGCCGGGGAAGAGGACGCGCTCGGTGATGTTCGCCTG
>DATHAE010000075.1:0-4568 GCA_035296805.1 Gaiellaceae bacterium
CATTCGCGGCGACACTGCGGAAGTCATCGGCCCGGGAGGCCTCCGCGTCCAGATCCCGCTCGCACGGCTCCGGCCGGGCGAGCAGCGCGAAGCGCGCGAGGCGGAATCGAGCGTCCGAGTCGTCGCGAGCGCGCGCGGCGACGTTTCCGACGAGCTCGACGTTCGCGGACTGCGCGCGCAGGAGGCGCGAGAGCAGGTGCGCGCGTTCGTCGATGCGGCCGCGCTGGCCGGTCTCCCGAGCGTGCGCGTGATCCACGGCCGCGGAACGGGTGCCGTGCGCGCGGCGGTGCGGGACGAGCTCCGCGGGCACCGGCTCGTCGAGCGTCAGGAGGCCGAGGCGCAGGACGGCGCCACCGTCGCGCACTTCGCCTGACCGGGCGGGAACGTCCTAGTGCAGCGCCTGCGTGCGGTGGACGTAGTCCTCGACCGCGTGCAGGAAGGTGCTGTCGCGGGCGAGCTCGGCGAGGGTGACCTTCGTCTCGTGGTCGAGGTCCTGATCGTCCTCGAGCTCGCGCAGGAACGGCGTCAGGCGCCCCATCTGGCTCATCTCGGCCATCCTTAGGAAGAGGTTCCGCGTGTCGTCGTCCTGCGAGATCGCCTCGAGCGATTCGATGTCTGCCAGCCAGAGCCCGTTCACATCCCTTTGAACGGCCCGCGCCGGGGCGCGGATACGGCTAGACGAGGCGGTCGAGCGCTTCCGCCAGCTCCTCCAGCTCGTGCTCATCGGCGTAGGCGAGCTCGATCCGGCCGTGCGCGACGCGCGGCGTCAGGCCGGTGACGCGGCGGAGCCCGTCGCGGACACGCTGCGCAAGCGCGGGGTCGACGGGCGAGGCGCGCCGCGGGCGCTGCCGCGCACCCGCCATCCGCGCCGCGGTCTCGGCGCCGCGCACGGACATTCCCTCCGCGACGATCCGGCGGGCGAGGCGCCGGCGCGCGACCTGCTCGGGAACCGCGAGCACGGCGCGCGCGTGACCCTCCGACAGCTCGTGCCGCTCGACCAGCTCGAGCACGTCGTCGGGCAACTCCAGCAGGCGGATCTTGTTCGAGACGGCGGACTTCGACCTGCCGACGCGTTCGGCGACGTCGGCGAGCGAGAGCTCGAACTCGTCCATCAGGACCGCGTAGCCCCGGGCCTCCTCCGTCGGCGAGAGATCCTCGCGGGCGACGTTCTCGACGAGCCCGAGCAGGAGCGTCTCACGATCGTCCGCGGCACGGATCACCGCCGGCACCGTCGCGAGACCGGCCTCGCGTGCCGCACGCCAGCGGCGCTCGCCTGCGATCAGCTCGTAGCCGCCCTGGAGGCGCGGACGGACGACCACGGGCTGGATCACACCCTGCGCGCGGATCGAGTCGGCGAGGCCGGAGATCGGCTCGTGCTCGAAGCGCTTCCGCGGCTGCCGGAGGCTGGCGTGTACCTGGTCGACGGGCAGGTGTGCGAGCTCTACCTCGGCGCCGCCGACGAGCACCTCGAAGCCGCGGCCGAGTCCGCGGCGCGACGCGGGATCGCGGTCAGGAACGTTCGACAAGCTCCATCGCCACCTTCCAGTAGGCCTCGGCGCCGCGCGAGCGCCGTTCGTAGTGGGTCACGGGGATCCCGTGGCTCGGCGCCTCCGCTACGCGCACCGACCGCGGGACGACCTCGCGGAAGACGAGGTCGCCGAAGTGGCGCCGCACCTCGCGCTCGACGTCGCGCGCGAGCGTCGTTCGCGAGTCCGCCATCGTGATCAGGACACCGGCGATCGCAAGCTTCGGGTTGAGCCGAACCTTGACGAGGTCGATCGACTGGACGAGCTGGGCGAGACCCTCGAGCGCGTAGTACTCCGCCTGCACCGGGACGACCACACGGTCGGCGGCGGCCAGCGCGTTCACCGTCAGCGGGCCGAGCGACGGCGGGCAGTCGAGCAGCACGAAGTCGTAGCCGTCGACGTGCGCGAGCGCCTGTGCGAGGTACCGGTCGCCACCTTCGCGCTGCGACAGCTCGACGGCGGCGCCGGCGAGCTCGGGCCGCGACGGGACGAGGAAGAGGTTCTCCCACCGCGTCGGCTTCGCGAGCTCGGCCAGCGGCGCACCGTCGAGCAGGTCGTAGCTCGAGGCGCCGTTCGCGCGCATCCCGAGTCCCGAGGTGGCGTTCGCCTGCGGGTCGAGGTCGATCACGAGCGCCCGCTCGCCGGCTTCGGCGAGGCAAGCGGCGAGATTGATCGCGCTCGTCGTCTTGCCGACGCCGCCCTTCTGGTTCGCGAACGCGTAGACCTTCGCCACGCGCCCATTGTCGCGACGGCGACGGACGAGGCCGCGCCGCCGCTACGCGAGCGGGCGCTTCTTCGCGACGCCCACGCGGCGCGGGAAGCCCGGCGGCGTCGGCACAACCTTGCGCACGACAAGAAAGCCCGGCGGCGAGTCCTCGAGGGCGCCGCCGATCCGATCCGCGACCCGGGCGACGCGCTCGGGCTCGGCGGTCGGACCGACCCACAGCACGACCGCTCCGCCCTCGAGAACGAGCGGCAGGCACCACTCGACCGCGGTCGGGGGCTGCGCCAACGCCTTCGCGACAGCGACGCCCGCCCAATCGGTCGGCTGCTCCTCCGCGCGGCCCCACACGACGCGCGCGTTCGGCGGCGACCACGCCTCGAGGAAGCCGCACTTTCGCCGCTCGGCCTCGAGCAGCACTACCTCGCGATCGGGAAGTGATGCGGCGACCGGGATCCCCGGCGCGCCGCCGCCCGAACCAACGTCCACGATCGGGCCTTCGAAACGCTCGACGAGCGGCACTCCGCGAAGCGAGTCCTCCAGCAGCACGCGTCGCGCCTCGCCGAGGTCGCGGATCGCCGTCAGCCCGGCCGTCGCGACGACGGCCGCCAGCCAGTCTTCAAGCCGGCAGGACGACGACGCGGCGATACGGCTCGTTCCCCTCGCTCGCGGTTGCGACGCCCGCGCGATCCTTCAGGCACTCGTGGACGAGGCGCCGCTCGGCCGAGGTCATCGGCTCGAGCTCGACCCGCTCGCCGGTGGCGGCGACGCGCTCGGCGGCCTGCACAGCGAGGCCCTCGAGCGTCTCCCGGCGCCGGTCGCGGTACCCGGCAGCATCGACGACCACGCGCTTACGCTCGCCGCCGCCACGCGCGACGATCGCGTTTGCGAGGTACTGGAGCGCGTCGATCGTCTGGCCGTGCTTCCCGATCAGGAGCCCGAGCTCGGCGCCGGTGCAGGTCGCCGTCACCACGTCGTCGTCCTCGTGCACGTCGACGGCGCAGCGGAGGCCCATCGCGCCCGTCACGCGGATGACGAGCTCGCGCACGCGCCGTTCGAGCTCCGTCTCGCCCGGAGGCGGTTCCGCCTCGGCGTGAGTGTCGCCCGGCACCGCCACCGCGAGCACGCGCGCAGGCGCGTAGCCGACGCCGAGCAGGCCGCGCTCGCCCTCGGACAGCACCTGGAACCGCACCCCCGCCTTGTCGAGGCCGGGGGCCCGCAGCTCGAGCTCGCGGAGCGCCTTCCACTTCGCCTCGCCGACGGTCTCGCCCGTCGCCTCGACGGTGACGTCGTCGGTCACCGCCGCGCGCCGCCCTTCTTCCGCTTCACCCGCCTCGGCTGCGCAGGCGGCTTGGGCACGGGCTCCTCGCGGCGTGCGCCGTTGCCGGCGTCGTCCTTCGGCGGCGTGCGCGACGAGCGCTTCGGGCCGCCCGCGAGGGCGGGCGCCGGCGTCTTCGGCACGAGCCGGCGCGTGATCAGGCCCTGGCCGACCGTCCACAGGTTCGTCGTCACCCAGTAGAGGACGAGGCCCGCCGGGAAGTGGGCCACGACCGTGATGAACACGAGCGGCAGCCCCATCATGATCCAGCGCTGGACCTTGTCCATCGTCGTCGACATGAACCAGGTCGAGAGCACCTGGCTCGACGCGTAGATCGCGAGCAGCAGGTAGCCCGACCAGTGCGAGTTCGCCGGGGCCGAGATATCGGGGACGATGTGCAGCCACGAGAGGTCGGCGCCCTCCGGAACGTGGTTCGCGAAGTTCCGGAGCACGAAGTAGAGCGCGAAGAAGACGGGAATCTGTGCCGCGAGCGGCAGGCACGACGCGGCCGGGTTGATGCTGTTCTCGCGGTAGAACTTCATCAACTCCTCGTTCATCTTCTGCCGGTCGCCCTTGTACTTCTTCTGAATTTCCTTCATCTCGGGCGCGTGCTTCTGGAGCGACTGCATGGAGTGGATCTGCTTCACCGTCAGCGGCACGAGCACGACTCGGACGACGATCGTCGTCGCGACGATCGACCACGCCCACGTGAGATGGCCCGTGTCGTGGAAGAAGTCGAGGATCGCCTTCATGACGTCTTCGAGCGGCTGGAGCACGGAGAAGACGATCACGGGTAGTCGACCCCTCCGCGCGACCACGGGTTGCAGCGCACGAGGCGCCAGCCGGCGAGCGCAACTCCCTTGACCGGCCCGTGCTTCCGCAGCGCGTCGAGCGCGTACTGGGAGCAGCTCGGGTGGTACTTGCAGGTGCCGGCCGGGACGAGCGCGCCGAGCGTCCAGCGGTAGACGTGGACGAGTGCGATCAGCGGCGACGCGAGAACGTG
>DATHAE010000076.1:0-5408 GCA_035296805.1 Gaiellaceae bacterium
CGATCCTGACGCGGACGCTGGACGCCTACAAGATGCCGACGATCGCGGACGTGCCGGAGATCGTGAGCGAGCTCGTCGACGTGCCCGACGCGCACCTGACGAATCTCGGCTCCAAGGGGCTCGGCGAGCCGCCGATCGTCCCGGTCGCGGCCGCGATCGCGAACGCGATCCGCGACGCGACGGGCGCCGACGTCCGCTCGCTGCCGATCTCGCGCGAGGAGATGCTGCGTGCGTTGCGCGAGGCCGAGGAGCGCCGGCGCGACCGCGAGCGGGACGAGCGTGGAGCTCCGGCGGCCGTCTAGCCTCGACGCGCTCGACGGCGCGGCGCATGACGGCGCCCCCGGCGACGGCTCGGTCTTCGTGCACGGCGGCACGGAGGTCGTCCCGCTCCTGCGCGACCGGATCCTGACGGCGGGGCGCCTCGTCGACGTGCGTGGGATCGTCCCGCGCGGCGTCTCCGTCTCCACGACGCTTACCTCTCGTGAACAGTTACCCGGTGATAACGGTTTCACAGGGGTAACGGTCGGGGCCGGCACGACGCTCGCGGAGCTCGAGGTCGATCCGGAGATTCCGGACGCGCTTCGAGAGGCGTGCCGCCTCGCCGCGTCGCCTCAGCTGCGCAACATGGGCTCCATCGGCGGCAACCTCCTGCAGGCGACTCGGTGCTGGTACTGGAGGCTCAAGTTTCCCTGCCGCCTCCACGGCGGCGACCGCTGCCACGCACGGGAGGGCGAGCACCGCGAGCACGCGATCTTCGCCAACGACTTCTGCGCCTCGGCTCATCCGTCCGACGTCGCCGCCGCGCTCGTCGCGCTCGAGGCGACACTGCGGACGAACCGGCGGGAGCTGTCCGTCCGCGACCTCTATCGCCTCCCCGACGAGGCGAACCGCTCCACGACGACGCTCGAACCGGGCGAGCTGATCCTCGAGCTGCGCGTCCCGCGTCCGGACGCCTCGGTCTACCTGAAGGCGATGGACCGCAAGCGCTTTGCGTTCCCGCTCGTCGGCGTCGCGGCCACGCGAACGGGCGGAGCGACACGGATCGCGCTCGCCGGCGTCGCGCCGATTCCGTGGCTGCTCGAGGGCGACGTCGACGCCGCGACGCCGCTCCCGCAGACGGCGTACAAGGTCGACGTCGCACGCGCGCTCATCCGCCGCGCCCGCGCCGCCGTCGCCTGACGCGCCGACCCCCGCAGCCTGGTCGACCGGGGACCCGGCGGAAGGCATCGAAAAAATGTTCCCAGTTCGTTAAGAACCGGTGTACGATCGTTCACAGTTGGTGAGCCGGAGGGTGTGCAGGGCCGGCCCCGCGCTGTTCGTCGGTTTTTCCCCGTGAACCCGCGTCGAAGCCGGAGGTCGTAAACACGTGCTCACCGTCGACATCGCTCTTCCCGACGTCGAGGAGCTGCAGAAGCTCGTCGAGACAGGGAAGGAGAAGGGCTTCCTCACCTATGACGAGATCGTCACCGGTGTGGAGGAAGTCGAGCTCACGAAGGATCAGCTCGAAGATTTCACCACCTACCTGATCGACCACGGCGTGGAGCTCGTCGAGGGCGAGAACCACAAGCGCCTTCCACACGAGCGGCCTCTCGTCGAGGAGGAGCAGCCCAAGAACGCGCCGAAGCTCGACCTGACCGTCGAGCCGAGCCTCGACTCGCTGCGGCTCTACCTGCGCGAGATCGGGAAGGTGCCGCTGCTGACGGCCGACCAGGAGGTCTACCTCGCCAAGCGCATCGAGCGCGGCGACATGAGCGCGAAGACGCAGATGATCGAGGCGAACCTCCGCCTCGTCGTGTCGATTGCGAAGGGCTACCTCGGCCGCGGCCTCTCGTTCCTCGACCTGATCCAGGAGGGCTCGCTCGGCCTGATCCGCGCGGTCGAGAAGTTCGACTACCGCAAGGGCTACAAGTTCTCGACGTACGCGACTTGGTGGATCCGCCAGGCCGTGACGCGCGCGATCGCGGACAAGGCACGCACGATCCGGATCCCCGTGCACATGGTCGAGAAGCTGAACAAGGTCGTGCACATCGAGCGCCAGCTCGTCCAGCGCCTCGGGCGCGAGCCGCGGCCCGACGAGATCGCGGCCGAGCTCGACATGACGACCGACGAGGTGCGCGAGATCCTGCGCATGGCGCAGCATCCGGTGAGCCTCGAGAAGCCGATCGGCGAGGAAGAGGACTCGGAGCTCGGCGACTTCGTCGAGGACGAGAACGCCGAGACTCCGGATGACGCGGCATCGCTGACGCTGCGCCGGTCCGACATCGAGCAGGCGCTGTCGTCGCTCCCGGAGCGCGAGCGCCGCGTGATCGAGCTGCGCTTCGGCCTCACGGGCGAGCAGCCGTGCACGCTCGAGGAGGTCGGCCGCGCCTTCGGCGTCACGCGCGAACGGATCCGCCAGATCGAGAACAACACGCTCAAGAAGCTCGAATCGCTCCCCGAGGCGCAGGCGCTCAAGGACTGCATGTAGGGGGCGCCGGCGCTCGGGCTAGCGCGGGGCCGGAGTATCGGCGGTTCGCGTGTGCGGGACGAACAGCTTGCAGTGCGGACACTTGAAGCCGCGGTACCGCTCCGCGGCGCCCGCGATCAGTCGACCCGTGAACGTGCGCTTGCAGTGGGGGCAGACAACCTCGACCGGGTCGCCGCCGTTCGCGCTTTCGGCCATGGGCGCAAGGTACCTGCGCGCTACGAGCCGGGGCGGGAAATGCGAACGCCTTCGATCCGAACCTCGTCGCGCGGGCGGTCGTTGCGGTCCTTCGGGACGCTCGAGATCGTGTCGACGACGTCCATCCCCGACGTCACCCGGCCGAAGACGGTGTGCTTGCCGTCGAGCCACGACGCCTCGTCCGCGGTGACGATGAAGAACTGCGACCCGTTCGTGTTCGGGCCGGCGTTCGCCATCGCGAGCGCGCCGCGGACGACGCGATGGTCGTTCGCCTCGTCCTCGAACTGGTAGCCGGGCCCACCGCTGCCGGTGCCCGTCGGGTCGCCGCCCTGGATCATGAAGCCCTCGATCACGCGGTGGAAGATGACGCCGTCGTAGAAGCCGTCCTCCGCGAGCTTGACGAAGTTGTCGACTGTCTTCGGGGCGTCGTCGGGATAGAGCTCGAGCTCGATCGTGCCGTGGTTCGTTTCTATCGTGGCGTTGGTCATGGCCGCACCCTAGTCGGTGGCACGTCCGCGGCCGCCCGCCTCAACACCGTCGCCGTTCCGGCCGGAATGCCGGGCAGCGGGACGGCGGCGGCGCGGTCGCCGGTCAGGCCCGTGTAGACGACGAGCGCGGCGAGCGTCGTCCCGAGCTTGCTCGGATGGAACCCGTCCGGGCCGTAGAGCTTGAGCTTCCACGCGCGCCGCCAGGCGGCCTGCCAGGCGGAGCCGGCGGGGTAGAGGTCGGCGCGCGCGGCGCGCGCCGCGTCACGGTAGTTCTGCGCGACCGCGCCGAAGGCGTAGCGGCGGTACGACTCCGGCCACACTGCGTAGAGCGCCGGTCGCGCGCCGCGCGCCCGGATCGCGTCGCTCCAGCGCTGCGCCCACTCCACGAGATCCCGCCTGCTCTCGGGCAGCGCCGACGGCCCCTGTTGCAGCACGACCGCGTCCCACGGCCGCGCCTCGAGCTCGTCTCGGGCTCCGGTGAAGCGCCAGTGGTCCTCGAGGTTCACGCCGCCCGGGGCGACCGTCCGGTACTCGATCTCGAACCGGCCGCGGCCGTGCGCGAGCGCGGCGACCGTCGCGGGGAGGTCGTTCGCCGCAGTGAGGCTGTTCCCGACAAAGAGGACGCGCAGCCGGGTGGCCTCGCCGCTGCTCGCTGCGCCGCTCCCGCAGCCGAGGACGAGCGCGCCCGCGACGACGACGGCCAGGAGGCGGAGACGCGACATCCGGCGGACGCTAGGCGCGTCCGCGGTCGCGCGCAACCCGTTCGTGCGGAACGTCGATCAGTGCCCGAGAAAAGGGTTCACCGAGCCGGTAGCGCTTTCGTCCACCGTCTCCGCTGACTTTCCGCCCTCCGGTCTTGCGACCTTCTGCGTACAGCCCTCAGAGGCGGTTTCGACCTACTCGCGCCCCGTGCTCGGTGCAACGGGAAAGGTAAGCGAGCGGCGCGGGATCGGCAAGAGGGGCACGCGCACGAACCGCGCAACGTCCGCTCTTTTCGCGTCACGTGGTCCAGAGCGCCGGACTCAGCGCTCGAGCCCGGCCACGCGCCAGACGAGGCCGCGATGGGCGAACCTGCGCCGCAGGCCACGGTCACCGAGTACGCCGAGCAGCGCTCGAGGCGGATGCGCGAACGTGCGGAACTCCTTTCGCGTCAGACGGAAGAGGAGGTTCTGCGACGCGACGAACAGCCGCGACGCCGCGTTCCGCGGCGGATAGCTGAAGACGACGAAGCGCCGAGCGTGGTCGGCCGCGGCACCGAGGAGCCGCTCGTAGTCCGGGTAGCAACAGACGACGCGGTGCAGGACGACGATGTCCGCCGGCTCGACCGCCTGCGGATCCGCTGCGAGGTCGTGCAACCGGCGCTCGACGCGCTCCTGCAGACCCGCTTCGCGCAGCAGCGCGTCGGCCTCGGCGTCGTAGGCCGGCGACAGCTCGAGGTTCGTCGCGCGCGCGGCGCCGCGCTTCAGCAGCTCGATCTGGATCTCGCCGACGCCGCCGCCGATCTCGAGCACCGTCGCGCCCTCGAGCCCCTGCGCCTCGAGGAACTTCACCATCCTGCGCGCGGACGCGTCGAGGCCGCGCTTGCGGTAGCGGCTCGCCATCCTCCGCGCGAAGCCGCGGCCGAAGAACCGGTCGCAGCCGCGGGCGTTGCAACAACCGCTCACGCGCCGGCCAGCTCCGCGAGCTTCGTCACAGTCCGCCAGTTCCGCGCGGTGCCCGCCACGCCCAGTTCCTTCTCGAACCACGCGTTCGTGATCTTCGATCTGCCGTAGCCGTTCGGGTAGTGGAGGTAGATCTCGCGCCCGGCGACGCGGAACTCGTCCGGCTCGCCGCGGGTCGTGTCGAGGGCGCGGACACGCGCCGCGGCGGGCTTCTCCGAGAGGAAGACGACGTGGAGCTGCGTCGGCTCGGCCCCGCGGTCGGCGAAAGGGTTCTTTGCGGCGACTGTCGCGAGGTCGGCGGCCGTGCGCATGACGACTGTCACGCGGAGACCGAGCTCATCGGCGATCCGCTCCTCGATCGAGCCCGCGAGCACGGCCGCCGCCGCACTGCTCTTGAAGACCACGTTGCCGCTCTGGAGGTAGGTCGTGACGTCCTCGCCGCCCAGGCCGGCGAAGAGCTTCCGCAGGTCGGCCATCGCGATCTTCGTCCGGCCGCCGACGTTGATCCCGCGGAGGAGCGCGACGTACGTCCGCACGGCGCGAGCCTACTCGGCGAACGCCGCGCGTACGCCGCGGCTACGGCGCCGCGCGTCCGAG
>DATHAE010000077.1:0-7314 GCA_035296805.1 Gaiellaceae bacterium
TGGAACTGGTACCTCCCGCGCTGGCTCGGATGGCTGCCGCGCGTCGCCGTCGACTGAGACGCCGGGTCGACCGTAGCGCGTTCAGCCGGCCCCAACCGCGGCGGCCGAGGCAGCTGCGAGGACCACGCGCTTGACGCGTCCGCCGTCGACCGAGAGCACGCGTGCACGGACGTGACCGAGACGGATCGCGTCGCCCGGCCGTGCGAGCCGCCCGAGGACCTGCTGAATCGCCCCGCCGATCGTCGCCGCGCTCGTCTGCACGCCGTCGAGGGCGATCCCGTACTGCTCGAGGTCGAGCAGTGACGTATCGCCGCGGCAGACGACGCGTCCGTCGCCGAGGACGCGGATCCCGCTCGCCAGGTCGTCCTCGTCCCAGATCTCGCCGACGACCTCCTCGAGGATGTCCTCGACCGCGACGACGCCCTCGAGCCCCCCGTACTCGTCCACGACGGCGCAGACCGATGTCCGCTGCTCCTGCATCCTCGCGAGCAGAACGTCGAGGGGCAGCGTCGGCGGCACGACCATGATCTCGTGCCGCAGCGTCTCGACGGCCCGGTCGTCGTTCCCGTCCAGCAGCGCCTCCGTCAGGTCGCGCCCGAATACGATTCCGAGCAGGTTCCCGGCGCGGTCCACCAGTGGAAAGCGGCTGTGTCCGGTGTCGCGGGTCGCCTCGAGCGCTTCCCGCACTGTCTGCCGCGTCTGCACCGCGGCGACTCGCGTCCGCGGCGTCATCACGTCGCCTGCGCGGCGCTCGTCGAGCGTGAAGACGCCCTGCAGGATCTGCGCCTCGGTCCGGTCGATCTCGCCGCCCTCCGTCAGGCCGCCGATCAGCTGGCGCAGCTCCTCGAGCGAAGCCTGCTGCGCGTGGCTGGAGGCGGGCGTCCCGCCGAAGAGGCGCACGATCCCGTTCGACGCGCCGTTCAGCACGACCACCAGCGGGCGCAACGAGCGGTGGAAGACTTCGAGCGGGAGCGCGCAGAGCTTCGCGACGACGCCGGACGAGCCGATCGCGAAGCTCTTCGGAGCCTGCTCGCCGATCGTGATGTGGAGCGCCGTCATCGCGAGGATCGCGATCACGCTGCTGATCGCGGCCGCGGCGTGCGCGAGCGCCAGCGAGTGGAAGAGCGGCTCGATCAGGTGCGCGATCGTCGGCTCGCCGAGCGCGCCGATCGCGAGCGAGGCGATCGTGATGCCGAGCTGGCACGCCGAAAGGTACTCGTCGAGCTTCTCCTGCTGACGCCGGGCCAGGCGCGCTCCGAGCGACGCGCCGCCGAGCGAGCCGCGGCGGACCGACACCAGCGCGAACTCGGCTGCGACGAAGAACGCGTTGACGAGGAGGAGGGCGGCGATCGCGCCGAGGGCGACGACGGGCATCTGCGGCCTCCAGCGTAGCCGCTCAAATCGCGTGCGCCGGACGGGGGTGGCAGGCGGAGCGGCGGTAAGCTGGAACCGCTCGGCCCTGTAGCTCAGAGGACAGAGCGGCAGCCTTCGAAGCTGCGTGCGGAGGTTCGATTCCTCCCAGGGCCACTGAAGAACCGCCTGCAAAACGGCGGCGCGCGTGGGCTGCGGCAGCGCCACCGCGGCTACGGGGGCAACGCAGGGGGCAACTGGCGCTATGCCTAACCGCGACGGCAACCCGCAGAGCCTGGTCCCGCAGCGCGGCAACGCGCACAACGCGCCGCACGGCGCGTACAGCCCGCGGCTGCGCGAGGGCCGCGCCCGCGAGGTGGCGGACCAGGTGCTGGCGGCGCCGCACACGGTGCCGCTGGACGAGTATGGCGCGCTGGAGATCGGGCGGCTGATCGCGCTGATCCAGGCGCTGGACGTGGCGCTGACGCAGCGTGGGGTAACCGCCTCGCAGGGGCGCGTGCGTGACCTGGTGGACGTACGGCTGCGCGCGAGCAGGCGGCTGGCGGAGTGGCTGGACAGGTACGGCATGACGCCCAAGGGGCGCGCCGAGTGGGCGCGGCAGCTGGCGGCGGGGGCCTGGCCGCTGAGATTGCGCGGCGGCGCGCACAGCAGGACGGTGGCGATGCCTGACGACATGCGCGCGGTGCTGGAGGGGATCGTCTATGGCGACGACCCGAAGATCAGCCCGGCCGACCGCCTGCGCGCCGTTGAGCACTGGTGGGACGGCCGCGCCGCGACGGGTCGGGCGCGGCCGTGCGTAGGCGACGGGCGTTAGCCCGAGAAAGGAACCGCGACAAGCCGCCGAGTCGAGACCCCGGCGAGGTCGCCGTCCTTCTCGCCCGGCTTGGTCGCGCGGATGAAGAGCGTCAGTTGCTCTTGCGTCCTGCTCGCGGGGAAGTTCGCGTCGCGGTGGAAGACCAGGGTCGCGGTGCCCTCGTCCCCGGTGAGCTCTTCCGCTGGGATGCTGAACTGGTTGTACGGGACCGCGGTCACGTACACGCTCGCGCCTTTGACGTTGACGCTGCAGGTGCTCCCGACGCGTACCTTCATCGTGAAGCTGTTCGTGTGCTCGTTGACCGGTCCCGACAACACGTCGAACGCCTCGATCTGGAGCCGCGCGGGCGGCGCGACGTCAGCGATCGCGGCGGTCTTCGCGCTCTTGTTGGTCGGACAGCCGTTGGGGCCGGGCGCCAGCGGCGCGGCGCCGCTCTGTGATCCGTTCGTCGCGGCCATGGCCGTCGCGGCCAGCGCCGCGAGCGCAACACCGGTGACGGCGGCGATGAAGAAAGGTCTCCGCCGGACGTGCCGGAACCGCGAAGGCCTGACAAGCGGTTTCATATGTACCCCCTCCGGTTGACTGCCGACTTAGTCTTCGCCGCACCGCGAACAAGCCCTTCCGGAGGCTCGCCACCGTTTCGCCCGCGGCGTGAGGGCCGTCATCTGGTGCCCGGTGCGTGCCCCCTTCAGCCCCGGAAAAGTGCCAGGAGGAGGCGGGTTCGGTTCGTCCCAGGGCCACTCAGGACGGCGGCGCCGCCGCTTCGAGGCGCGCCGGTCCCGGCGCGCACCGTGTCAGGACGATTTCGGGCGGCCGCGGCGCGCCTGCTGGCGGCCCGCCTTGGCGATGTCCTGGACGATCTTGTCGTTGACGTGCGCGTCCGCGACGACGATCCCGCGCCTGCCGTCGCCGTACTTGACGGTGATCGTCACTGCCTGCTTGTCGTCGTCTATCGCCTTGTCCGAAAAATCGGAAACAAAGATCGTCTTGCGCGCCATGGGTCGTCTCCCGGGTCGGTGTCGCCGCCAACCATAAACTGCGCCGCCTCTCGCGTCTCGGCGACGACAACGAAACGTGCACCACTGTCTTAACGCGGCTGCAACAACAAGCGGCGGAAGCACGGGTCTCATCTGTCGATGCGGCCTGGGCTCCTGCTCCTGCCCTTGCTCCTCACGGCCTGCGGCGGCGCTGCGACGGGCGCGGCGCCGCCGTTCACCGTCGCGTCCTACGGCCACGGCGCTTCGCGCGTCTGGATCTACCAGCCGCGCGGAAAGCCGCGCGCGATCGCCGTCTTCGTCCACGGCGCGGGCGACGTCAGGGAGACGACGCCGTACTACCACCGTCCGTGGCTCGAGCACCTCGCGCGGACGGGCGTCGCCGCGGTGTATCCGCGCTACGAGGTCTCGCCGCTCCAGCCCGGCGCTCTTCCTCACCTCGAGAACGGCGTGCGCCTCGCGTCACGGAAGCTGCCGGACGACGTCCCGGTGCTCGGCATCGGGTACTCGCGCGGCGGCCGACTCGTGTTCGAGTGGGCGCGCGAGGCGCGGCGGCCGACCGGTCTGTTCCCGCAGGCGATCCTGAGCGTCTTCCCGTCGGGGCAGATGGACGCGATGCACGATCTGCATCCACTCGCCGGGCGGACGAAGGTGCTGATCCTCTCGGGCGACGCCGACCAGGTCGTCGGAACGGTGGGCGTCGCGCAGCTCGTCGATCAACTCGCCGCAAGCGAGTTCCCGTACGCGGACGTCCGTCACGAGCGCGTCCGATCGCACGGGTTCTTCGTCGCGACGCACCTCTCGGTGCTCGAGAACGACGCCGGTGCGCGCCGCGCCTTCTGGGCCCGCGCCGACCGGCTCGTCGACTCCCTCGCTCGCTGAGGGGATCTAGTCCTCCCGCGGCGGCGGGACCTCGCCGACGACCTGCGACGCGTCGCGCTCCTCCTCCAGGTCGCGCAGCTCGTCGAACTTCGTCTCGTCGGAGCGCCGGCTCTCGCGCTCTCGCTCGGCCGCCTCGCGCGCCCGCTGCGCCTCGAGCTTCGGGTCGTCGACCGTCCCCGGGCTCGTGAGCCCGTCCGGGTCGACCTCGGCGGCCGACTCCGTCGCGACCGGCGCCTCGGGCTCGACGGGCGCCGCGGTCGCCGGTGTGAATCCGGCTTCGCCGGCCGCGTAAGGATCGCCGGCGTCGCTCCACGTGCCCGAACCGCGCCGCCGCCACCTCTCCCACGGCTTCACGACGTATGCGATCGCCGCTCCTGCGAGTGCCCCCAGCGCCAGCTTCTTCATCGCTCCTCCTCGTTTCTTCGCCCTTTGCCGCGAGCGCGCGGACGCAAACGCGCCGGGTGGGAGAGCTACTGTGAGGCACGTCCGCGGGCGTGGCGGAACTGGCAGACGCGCCGGGTTTAGGTCCCGGTGGGCTTCGGCCCTTGGAGGTTCGATTCCTCTCGCCCGCACTGCGCTCCCCGTTGCTACGGCAGGAACGTGAGGCGCGCCGACAGCGGCTCGCGCTCCTTCGGCGGCGGCTGCGACACCCGCGGGCCGAGGTGGAGCAGCGCCACGACGCGCTCGTCGGCGCCGATCTCGAGCAGTCGGCAGACCGACGGGTCGCGAAGCGCGGCCGGCGTGCGCCAGTACGACGCGAGCCCCCGCGCGGTCGCGGCGAGCAGGACGGCGTACACGGCGCACGCCGTCGCATGCAGATCCTCCTCGTCCTGCAGCGGATCGCCGGCGAGCGCAGCGGAGACGACGACGAGCGTCGGCGCGCGACCGAGCTTGGCGGCCTCCTTTGGCCCTGCCGCCTCCTTCAGCCGCGCGAGCGTCTCCGCGCCGAGCATGCGGAACCGCCACGGCTGGGTGAGGTGGTGGTTCGGGGCGAAGCGCGCGAGGTCGAGCAGTTCCTCGAGCGTCGCGCGGTCGACCGGCTCGGGCCCGTACTGCTTGTGGGTGCGGCGCGTCCTGATCGCGGTCTCGACGTCCATGGCGCGGGGACGGTACCCGCAACCGGTCTGATTCAATGGCTGAGATGCAGACGCAGGTCGAGCAGCTCGACGGCGATCGCGTGCGGCTCACCGTCGACGTGCCGGCCGGCGACGTCCACCACGCCGTGGAGCACGCCGCGTCCGATCTCGCGGCCTCGACGCGGATCCCCGGCTTCCGCAAGGGCAAGGTCCCGATGCCGCTCCTCGTGCAGCGGATCGGCCGCGACCGGATCTATGCGGAGGCCGTCGACTCGCACATCGGGAGCTGGTTCTGGAACGCCGCCGCGCGCTCGCGCGTGCAGCCCGTGGAGCAACCGCGCTACGAGTACGACTTGCCGTCGAGCGACAAGCAGGACTGGCGCTTCACCGCGGAATTCGCCGTCCAGCCGAAGCCCGAGCCGGCCGACTGGACGCAGCTGGAGGTGCCGAAGCCTGAGATCGAGGTACCCGAGGAGGTCGTGCAGGCGCACCTCGAGGAGCTGCAGCACACGGCCGGCGAGCTCGTGCCCGTCGAGGGCCGGCCCGCCCAGGACGGCGACACCGTCGTCGTCGATCTCGTTGCGGAGGACGGTCAGGCGCAGCGCGACTACGTCGTCGAGCTCGGCGGTGCGCGCCTCGTCGAGGAGATCGAGAACGCGATCCGCGGCCTCGGCGTCGGCGAGAGCCGCGAAGTCGTCTACGAGCTCGGCGAGGGGAGCCGCCGGCAAGCGACCGTGACCGTGAACGAGATCAAGGAGAAGGTGCTCCCGCCGCTCGACGACGAGGTCGCGCTCGCGACCTCTGAGTTCTCGACGCTCGACGAGCTGCGGCGCGACCTCGAGCAGCGGATCCGCGAGCAGCTCGAGGAGGAGGCCGAGGGACAGTTCCGCGCAGCGGCGCTCGACGAGCTCGTCGAGGCGACGGGCGTGCAACCCGCCGGGCCGCTCGTCGAGGCGCGCACGCGCGAGCTCGTCAGCGGCCTCGCGCGCTCGCTCCAGGCGCGCGGGATCGACGCGAACACGTACCTCCAGGTCACGGGGCAGACACCGGAGCTGCTCGAGCAGCGCCTGCGCGCGGAAGCGGCGCAGTCGGTCGCCCGGGAGCTCGTGCTCGAGGCGGTCGCCGACAAGCTCGGCCTCGAGGTGAGCGACGACGAGATCCGCGAGGAGCTGCGCACGGCAGGGGAGGCCGACTCGGACATCGACGCGTTCGTCGCCGAGCGCGGCGCCGACCGCGTCCGCGACGACCTGCGGATGAAGAAGGCCCTCGACCGGGTCGCCGCCGAGGTGACACCGATCTCGCCCGACCTGCACGAGGCCCGCGAGAGCATCTGGACGCCGGAGCAGGATCGTCCGGCGGCGGACACGAAGCTATGGACACCCGCCAGCAAGGAGTGAGCTGATGAGCCCCCTGATCCCGATGGTCGTTGAGCAGACGTCGCGCGGCGAGCGCGCCTTCGACATCTACTCGCGCTTGCTCGCCGAGCGCATCATCTTCCTCGGCACCCCCGTCGACGATCAGATCGCGAACCTGATCATCGCCCAGCTCCTGCATCTGGAGTCGGAGGATCCCGAGAAGGATCTGATGCTCTACATCAACTCTCCGGGCGGATCGGTCTACGCGGGGCTCGCGATCTACGACACGATGCAGTTCATCAAGCCGGACGTGCAGACGATCTGCGTCGGGATCGCCATGAGCATGGGCTCGCTGCTCCTCGCGGGCGGCGCGAAAGGGAAGCGGATGGCGCTGCCGAACTCACGGATCCTGATCCACCAGGTGTCCGGCGGCTTCTCGGGGCAGGGCACCGACATCGAGATCCAGGCGCGCGAGGTGATCGGCCTGAAGCGGCGCCTGGAGGAGATTTACGCCAAGCACACGGACAAGCCGCAGGAGACAATCTCGCACGACATGGAGCGCGACTTCTTCATGAGTCCCGAAGAGGCGACCGAATACGGGATCATCGACACCGTGATCACAAACCGCGAAGTCAGCCGAGAGAAGGCCGCGGCCTAGCCATTCCGGCGAATCCGCGCTAAAAGGAGCACGGCATGGCACGGGCGAGCGAGGGGAACGAGCAGCTTCTCTGCAGCTTCTGCGGAAAGTCGCAGCGGCAGGTCAAGAAGCTGATCGCAGGCCCCGGGGTCTACATCTGCGACGAGTGCATCGATCTCTGCAA
>DATHAE010000078.1:0-10455 GCA_035296805.1 Gaiellaceae bacterium
GCGTCGTCCGCGAGCTTCGCCTCGGCGATTACCGTCTTGCCGTGACCCGAACGGAAATACTCGTGCGACGGCTTCTTGTCGCCGCCCATGTTGGCCTCGAGGATCGCGCGCTCCGGCTTCACCGGCGCGCGCCCCATCACGTAGCCCATGTTGAGCGCGTACGAGTTGCGGGTCATCATGTTGGCGCCGACGGCGTCGCCGGTCGTCCAGCGCCAGAGCACGTGGCACATCGGGCCGACAACGTGCGTCGCCGCCTCGCGCAGCCGCGCCCGCTTCGAGAGCGACGGGTCGTCGGCCATCGCGAGCCATTCCTGCATCGCCGGCACCTCCGCCTCGATCCACCGCGCGAGCGCGATCGCTTCGCCGGTGTCGCCGCACACGAAGCAGGAGGCGCGGGTGATGCGGTCGGCGAGGACGTGCGTGCGGATCGTGCCGGCCGCGGTGGCGCCGCGCAGCATCGAGACGGTGAGCCCGCCCTCGGTGTGCGCGAGCGGGACGCGGATGGTCTCTGCGGCGCGCGAGGTCTCGACCACGTCACCGGCGTCGCTCAGCTCGTACGCACCGAGGTCGATCTCGATCGGCACGACCGACACCGGGATCACGGCGACCCCCGTCACGGCCTCGGCCGCGTGCGCGAACGGCGCGAGGTCGATCGAGGTCACGAGCCCGTTGACCCCGGCCGCCTCCTGGCGCGTCCGGATCGACGCCGGGTCGTTCTTCCGGGGCCAACGCACGCGTTGAGCCTATAGTCGGCGCGTGCCGGCAACGATCATGGACGGCCGCGCCCTGGCGCAGCGGATCCGGGCGCAGGTGGCGGAGGAGGCGCGGTCACTCGGCCACGTCGGGTTCGCCACCGTGCTCGTGGGCGACGACGCGGCCTCGGAGATCTACATCCGGCTCAAGCACGACGCCGCGACCGCGGCGGGGATCGACGCGCAGGACGTGCGGCTGCCGGCGACGATCGCCGAGGACGACCTCCTGGCGCGCGTCGCCGAGCTGAACGCGTCCGACGACGTGGACGCGCTGCTCGTCCAGACGCCGCTGCCGGACCACCTCGACGAGGAGCGGATCATCCGCACGCTCGATCCTTTGAAGGACGTCGACGGCTTCCACCCCTGGAATGCGGGCGAGCTGTACCTCGGCCGGCCGCAGCTCGTCCCCGCGACGCCGATCGGGATCATGGCGCTGCTCACCGAGTACCGGATCGAGCTCGACGGCGCGCACGCCGTCGTGATCGGCCGGAGCGACATCGTCGGCAAGCCGATCGCACACCTGCTCCTGCAGGCGAACGCCACGGTCACGCTCTGCCACACGCACACGCAGGACCTCGCGCGGCACACGCTCGACGCCGACGTGCTCGTGGTCGCGGCGGGGCGGCCTGCGGTGGTGACGCCCGACATGGTGAAGACGCAAAGCGCGGTCGTCGACGTCGGCATCAACCGCACGGACGCCGGCGTCGTCGGCGACGTGGATGAGGGGGCGGCCGACGTCGCCGCGTACCTGACCCCGGTGCCGGGCGGCGTCGGCCCGATGACGGTCGCGTGCGTGCTCCAGAACGCGGTCCGCTGCGCCCGGTACCGGCGGGGCGAAATCGGGCACTCGGCGCGGTGAGTTGGCTGGTAACGTTCCGCCCGCTCCGTCGGCGCGACGGACGTTTGTAGTCGTTCTCGTAAGGAGTAAGTAGTTGGCAGAAGGCACCGTGAAGTGGTTCTCGAACGAAAAGGGCTACGGCTTCATCGAGCGCGCGGGGGGTGAGGACGTGTTCGTCCACTTCTCCGCGATCGCGATGGACGGCTACAAGTCCCTGACCGAGGGTCAGCGCGTCTCGTTCGACGTCGTGCAGGGCGACAAGGGCCTGCAGGCGGCGAACGTCCAGGCGGCGTAAGTTCTTTCGGAACCGTGTTCGAAGGGCTCCGAAAGGGGCCCTTCGTCGTTGCTGCGGGCGACGGGATCGACGTATTTGGGAGGATCGGCAGATGGCGGGGATCACGAGGGACGAGGTGCTGCACGTCGCACGGCTGGCGCGGCTCGAGTTGACCGAGGACGAGGTCGGCCGCTTTGCGGAACAGCTGTCGGCGATCCTCGAGGCGGTCTCGAAGGTGTCCGAGCTCGACCTCTCGGACGTGCCTCCGACGGCGCACCCGCTCGACGTCGCGAACGCGTGGGCGGAGGACGAGCCGCACGCGTGCCTGCCGCTCGACGACGTGTTCGCGAACGCGCCGGATCGCGACGGCGACCTCTTCCGCGTCCCGCCTGCGTAGACGAGATGTTCCACATTCGTCACGCATCCGTCACCCACACGTGCGCTTTTTGCTGCGACAGTTTCGGTAGGGGGGCTCGCGCCCCCTTGGGGGGGAGCGCTCGGGACGCCGCAGCGGGGCGGGCCGCATGAGAGCCAACGGTGGCCTCGACACGCTGCGGCTGACGGCCGAGGAGGCGCTGGGTCTCGTCGAGCGGCGCGAGGTCTCCGGCCGCGAGCTCTGGGACTCCTACCGCGCCGCGATCGACGCGCGCGATCCCGAGCTGCACGCCTACCTCACGCTCGCAGACCGGCCCGACGAGGACGGCGTCCCGATCGCATTGAAGGACGTGATCGGGACGAAGGGCGTCCGCACGACCGCGGGCTCGAAGATCCTCGACAACTACGTCCCCGTCTACGACTCGACCGTCGCGCGCCGCTGCAAGGAGGCGAGCCTCGCGTTACTCGGGAAGACGAACACGGACGAGTTCGCGATGGGATCGTCGACCGAGAATTCCGCGTTTGGACCGTCGCGGAACCCGTGGGACCCGAGGCGCGTCCCCGGTGGCTCGGGAGGCGGCTCCGCGGCGGCGGTCAGCGCCGGGCTCGCGCCGTGGGCGCTCGGCTCCGACACGGGCGGGTCGGTCAAGCAGCCGGCCGCGCTGTGCGGGATCGTTGGGCTGCGGCCGACCTACGGCACCGTCTCGCGCTACGGCATCGTCGCATTCGCCTCCAGCCTCGACCAGGTCGGCCCGACGACGCGCACCGTCCGCGACTGTGCGCTCCTGTACAGGATCATCGCCGGCCGCGACGAGAACGACACGACGACCGTCGACGTGCCGGAGGTCGAGCTCCCCGAACGCGAGGACCTGCGGGGCGTCCGCGTCGGCGTCCCGCGCGAGATGAACGGCGTCGAGGGCATGGAGCCCGGCGTCTCGGCTGCCGTCGAGACCGCGATCGAGCAGCTGCGCGAGCTCGGCGCCGAGGTGGACGAGTGTTCGCTGCCGCGGTCGGTCGACTACGGCCTCGCCTGCTATTACCTCGTCGCGCCCGCCGAGGCGTCGTCGAACCTCGCCCGCTACGACGGCGCCCGCTACGGGCTCCGCGTCGACGGCGCCGACTTCGACGAGATGGTGATGCGGACGCGGGAGGCAGGCCTCGGCGACGAGCCGAAGCGACGGATCATGATCGGCGCCTACGCACTCTCGTCCGGCTACTACGAGGCGTACTACGGGACGGCGCAGAAGGTGCGGACGGTGATCAAGCGCGAGCACGAGGAAGCGTTCGGCCGCTTCGACGTCCTCGTCTCGCCGACGAGCCCAACGGTCGCGTTCGAGCTGGGCGCGAAGACGCAGGATCCGGTCGCGATGTACCTCAGCGACCTGCTCACGATCCCGTCCTGCATGGCCGGACTGCCCGGTCTCTCGATTCCATGCGGCCTCTCCGAGGGGTTGCCCGTCGGGCTGCAGCTGATCGGGCCGCAGTTCGCCGAGAACACGCTCTTCGGCGTCGGGCACGCGCTCGAGCACGCGATCGGCTTCGACACGGTGCCGGAGAGGCTGCGGTGAAGACGTTCGCGGACCGCGCCGCCGAGTTCGTGCCCGCCGTCGAGCGCGTCTTCGGCGTCGCGCCGCGCGTCCTCGACGGCTCGCGCGCCGTTCTCGTCGGCGACGTCAAGCTGCAACTCGAGGCCGGCGAGCGGGAGCTGTGGCTGATCGAGACGCACGGCGCGCTCGAGCACCGGGTCGCGATGGTCGAAGTCACGCGCCACATCGAGGACGCGGTGCGCGAGGCGAAGGAGGTGCTCGATGGGTGAGACCGGCGCGTGGGAGCCCGTGATCGGGCTCGAGATCCACATGCACCTGAAGACGCGGACGAAGATGTTCTGCCGCTGCCCGGTCGAGTACGGCGCGCGCGAGAACAGCAACACGTGCCCGGTCTGCCTCGCGTTCCCGGGCGCGCTGCCCGTGCCGAACCGGCAGGCGATCGAGGACTGCATCGAGCTCGGGCTCGCGCTCGACTGCGCGATCGCCGAGCGCGCGGTCTTCCACCGCAAGAACTACTTCTACCCCGACCTCCCGAAGGCGTACCAGATCTCACAGTACGACGAGCCGCTCTGTCGCGACGGCCACCTCGTCGTCCCGACGGCCGACGGCGACGTCACCGTCGGGATCGTCCGCGCGCATCTGGAGGAGGACGCGGCGAAGAACGTCCATGTCGCCGCGAGCGGCCGCCTCCACGGCGCGACGGCGACGCTCGTCGACTTCAACCGCGGCGGGACGCCGCTCGTGGAGATCGTGACGGCGCCCGACATCCACGACTCGGACACCGCGAAGCGCTTCCTCCAGCTGCTCCGCCAGACCGTCGTCGAGCTCGGTCTCTCGGACGCGGAGCTCGAGAAGGGCTCGATGCGCTTCGACGTCAACGTCTCGGTCCGGCCGCGCGGCAGCGACGAGCTCCGGACGCGGACCGAGCTCAAGAACATGAACTCGTTCTCGTTCGCCGCGAAGGGGATCGAACGCGAGATCGCGCGCCAGATCCGCGTCTACGAGGGCGGCGGAACCGTCGAGCAGGAGACGCTCCACTTCGACCCGCTGCACGAGGACTCGCCGCCGATGCGCTCGAAGGAGGAGGCGGAGGACTATCGCTACTTCCCCGAGCCGGACCTCGTACCGGTGCACCCGCCCGCTGAGCTCGTCGGGCGGTTGCGCGGCCGCGTCCGCGAGCTTCCGAGCGCGCGCATCCGCAGGATCGCCGGCACGCTCTCCTTCTACGACGCCGATGTGCTCGTGACGGGCGGGCTCGACCGCCTGTGGTCCGACGTGGTCGAGGCGGGCGCGGAGCCGAAGGAGGCGGCGAACGTGCTCGCGAACTCGTTCGTCGCCACGGGGATCGATTCCGAGCGGGTCGACGCGGCCGAGCTTGCGAAGCTCGTCCGCGCACGGGCAACGATCCGCCGCGACGCGTTCGACGCGGCGCTCGCGCGCGTCGGCGACGACGGGTTCAGCGCCTGTCCCTATCTCGAGCAGACCGTCGTCGCCGACACCTCGCAGCTCGACCCGGTGATCGAGAGCGTCCTCGCGGCGAACCCGGGGCAGGTGGAGCAGTACCGCGACGGGAAGCAGGGCCTGCTGGGCTTCTTCGTCGGGCGCGTGATGAAGGAGACCGCGGGCAAGGCCGATCCGCGAGTCGTCAACGAGCGCGTGCGCGAGAAGCTCGGCGCGCCGTGAGGAGGACGCCGTGGTGATCCTGATCATCCTGCTCGCGATCATCCTGGTGTTCGTGCTCGGGATCGCGGTTCTCGGGCTCGTGTTCAAGCTGCTCTGGCTCGCGCTCGTAGGGCTGATCATCGGCGCGCTCGCACGGGCGATCCTGCCCGGACGGCAGGAGATCGGCGTCCTCGCGACCGCCCTCTACGGGATCGGCGGCAGCCTGCTCGGCGGCGTGATCGCGCACATCCTCGGCCTCGGCAGCGTCCTGGAGTTCGTGGCGGCGATCGGCGTGGCCGCCGCGCTGATCGCGTTCGTTGGCGGCCGCCGCCGGCCCGTGTACTGAAGGCGCCAAACCGAATCGAGCCCCGACGCGTTATTGAGGGATGGGGTCTGAGGTGGCCGCGGGCCGATTCGACACACACGCTGCGCCCGCGCCGCCGGCGTCGGTCGCGCGCGCCGTCGTCCAGTTCGTGGTCGCCGGGCTCGTCGCCGTGGTCGTCTTCGTCGCGGGGTCGCTGCTCGTGCTGCGCGAGCTCGGCCACCGCGAGGCGGTGGACGACGCGCGCGCGCTCGCCGTCGTCGCCGGCCAGGGGATCGTCGAGCCGGTGCTCGGCCGCGGGCTGCTCTCCGGAGACCCCGCCGAGCTCGGGCGGGTCGACCGCATCGTCCAGGAACGCGTTCTCAACGAGCGCGTCGCGCGCGTGAAGATCTGGACCGGCTCCGGGCGCATCGTCTACTCCGACGAGCCCCGCCTGATCGGCGCCGTCTACCCCCTCGGCGCCGACGAGCGAGAGGCGCTCGCGACGGGGGAGACGAAGGCGGAGCTGAGCGACCTCGAAGAGCCCGAGAATCGGTTCGAGCGCGGGCAGGGCGACCTGTACGAGGTCTACACGCGCCTGCGGGCCCCGGACGGCACGCCGCTCCTGTTCGAGACCTACCAGCGCGGCAACGCGCTCGTCACGGAGGGGCGCGACGTATGGCTCCCGTTCGCGGTACCGGTGCTCGCGAGCCTCGTCCTCCTCTGGCTCGTCCAGGTGCCGCTCGCGTGGCGCCTCGCCGGGCGGCTGCGCCGGAGCCAGCTCGAGCGCGAGGTGCTCCTCGTCCACGCGGTCGAGGCGTCGGCCGACGAGCGCAGGCGGATCGCCGCCGATCTCCACGACGGCGTCGTCCAGGACCTCGCGGGGCTGTCGTACTCGCTGAGCGCTGCCGCGGAGCGCGCGCCAGAGCGTACGCCGCCCGCGATCGTCGCGGCGGTGACCGACGCCGCCGCGGCGCTCCGCGGCGCGATCAGGCAGCTGCGCACGCTGCTCGTCGAGATCCATCCGCCGAACCTCCGCTCGGCGGGCCTCGAGGCGGCGCTCCGCGACCTGCTCGCCCCGCTCGCGGCGCGCGGCGTGACGACGCGGCTCGACGTGCCGGACGCCGACCTCGACCCTGCGACGGAGCAGCTCCTGTTCCGCGCCGCGGGCGAGGCGATCCGCAACGTCCAGCGCCACGCCGAGCCGACGACCGTCGAGGTCGCCGTCAGCCGCTTCGACCGCCGTGCGCGGCTCGAGGTCGCGGACGACGGCGCCGGGTTCGCGGCAGCCGAACGCGAGCGCCGGCGCGCGGAGGGCCACGTCGGGCTGACACTGCTCGAGGAGCTGGTCGTGCGCCGCGGCGGCCGCCTCGACGTCCGCTCCTCGCCGGGCGCGGGAACGTCCTTCGAGCTGGAGGTCCCGGCGCCGTGATCCGGCTCCTGATCGCCGACGACCACGCGGTCGTCCGGACCGGGCTCGCGCAGCTCGTGGCGACCATGGACGACGTGGACCTCGTCGGCGAGGCGGCCGACGGCGAGGACGCTGTTGCGCTCTGCGCCGACCGCCGCCCCGACGTCGTCCTGATGGATCTCGAGATGCCGCGCGTCGACGGCATCGAGGCGACGCGGCGGATCAAGGCGGCGCAACCCGAGGTCGCCGTGGTCGTGCTGACGTCGTTCTCGGACCGGGAGCGCATCCTGGGCGCGATCGACGCCGGCGCGGCGGGGTACCTCCTGAAGGATGCGGCCCCGGACGAGCTCGCGCGCGCGGTCCGCGCCGCGGCGCGTGGAGACGCGCCGCTCGATCCGAAGGCGGCGCGGGCGCTCCTGAGCGCCCGCGAGACGGCCGCACCGGCCGAGGCGCTCTCCGACCGGGAGCGCGAGGTCCTGCTGATGGTCGCCGACGGGCTCGCGAACAAGCAGATCGCTCGCCGCCTCGGGATCAGCGAGAAGACGGTGAAGGCGCACCTGACGAGCGTCTTCCGCCAGATCGGCGTCACCGACCGCACGCAGGCGGCGCTCTGGGCGGAGCGCCGCGGCCTCGCGCGCGCGCAGCCGCGCGACCGGTCCTAGGACCGAAGTCTCATTGCGGCAGACGAGGCGCGGTGGGACGATCTCCCCATGACCCGGCGCTCCCGGCACCTGTTTCTCGTGCTCGCACTCGCGGTCGCACCCGCCGCCGCGACGGCGACCACCGCGGGTGCGAATGACGGCGGTGACCGCACCGAGGTTCGCGTCACGCGCAAGTGCACGGGCGCCGGCAGCCTGCGCCTGCGCCTCCGCGCCGAGGACGGCTGGATCAGGATCGATGCGAAGATCGAGCCCGTGCGGGCCGGCTCGAGGTGGAACGTGATCGTCATCCACGAGCGGCGGATCGTCGCGCGCGTGACGCTGCCGGCCGCCCGGTCGGGGTCGGTGGAGCTGCGGAGGACAGTTCGCGACTGGTTCGGAAGCGACACGATCGTCGTTCGCGCGTCGGCCGCGGGCGGCGCGGCGTGCCGCGCGTCTGCCGCGGTCTGACCCGCCGGTCATAGGACGAATGTCCAATTGCCGCCGGGACCGCGGCGCGGCGAACCTGCCGGAGTCCGACTAAGCCCGGCCCGGCGGAGGCGGGCGGTCGTCCAGCTCCCCCTGGCGGCCGCCCACCTTCGCCGAGTCTTCCGATCTTGTATCGGCGCGGCGAGCGGAGTACGTTCAAGTGTCTGCGGCGCCCGTCTTGCAACGGAGAGGGGAAGCCGAACGATGCAAATCAGCGAAGCTGACGGCGTATTCCAGGGTGGGGGAGTGAAGGGCATCGGCCTCGTCGGTGCACTGCTCGAGTTCTACGACCACGGCTGGACGGGCTGGAAGCAGTCGGCCGGAACGAGCGCCGGCGCGATCATCGCCGCCTACCTGGCGTGCGGTCACACGCCGCTCGAGACCGCCGAGCTGCTCGAGCGCGTCCCGTTCCGCAAATTCGTCGACACCGGGAGGCTCGGCAGGTTCGTCAGTGGCCCGTGGAACGTCCTCGCTCACCGTGGCTTCGCGAAGGGCGAATACTTCCGGCACTGGATGGACGACCAACTCAACGGGACGACGTTCCGCGACCTCCGTATCGACGGCACGGGCTCGTGGTGCCTGAAGCTGATCGCCGCGGACATCACGAACCGCGAGATGCTCGTGCTCCCCGACGACCTACGCCGCTACCGGAGGGAGGGCGACGACGCGCCGATCGACCCGGATTCGTTCAAGGTCGCCGACGCAGTCCGAATGAGCATGTCGATCCCGTTCTTCTTCGAGCCGGTGACGCTGACCCACCACGCGTCCGGCGAGGAGGCGACGATCGTCGACGGGGGGATCCTCTCGAACTTCCCGGTGTGGCTGTTCGACGTCGACCACCGCGACCCGATGCGGCCGACGTTCGGCTTCCGCCTCAAGGGCGGGCGCGGCGTCGGCAGCGGCGTCCAGCGCTACCTGCGGATGCTCGGCTGGCCGGCGGCGATGGGCTTCGACCTCTTCCACACGGCGTCCGACGCGTGGGACAAGCGCTTCATGTCAAACTCGACGCGCGTCCGCACCTGCGCCGTCGACGCCGGCTCCGTCGGCACGACCGACTTCGACCTCTCCGCCGGCGCGCGCCGGATGCTGATCGAGTCCGGGAGGCGCGCGGCGCGCGACTTCCTCGCCGGCTTCGACATCGACGACTACTTCAACACGTTCGGGAGGAAGCTGATCGGCACGCCGACGGCGGCCGACCGGTCTACTCGAGCCTGATCCGCGGGTCGAGCACGGCGTACAGCAGGTCGACGATCAGGTTCGCGACGATGATGCAGATGGTCGCGAAGACGACGATCCCCTGGATCACGGGCAGGTCGACGCGCTGGATCGAGTCGAAGACCGTCTTGCCGAGGCCTGGCAGGCCGTAAACCGTCTCGGTGAAGATCGCGCCGCCGAGCGCGAGGCCGATGTCCATGCCGAGGATGGTCACGACGGGGAGCAGCGCGTTGCGCAGGACGTGGCTGCGCAGCACGACGCGCTCGGGCGCCCCCTTCGCCCGAGCGGTCCGGACGTAGTCCTCGTTCAGCGTCTCCATCACGCCGGCCCGGATCAACCGCACGTACAGCGCGCAGAAGAGGATCGCGAACGTGAGCCAGGGCAGGAACATGTGGTAGGCCCACTGCACCGGTCCGCCCTGCTCGGTCGACGGATTGAAGAAATCGGCGTAGCCGGTGATGGGGAAGATCCCGGCCTTGAAGCCGAGGAAGTACGAGAAGATGAGTCCGATCCAGACGGGGTGCGCGGAGATCCCGATCAGGACGAACACCATCGCGAATCGGTCGAGCAGCGACCGTGGTCGCAGCGCCGAGAGGATCCCGACCGGGAACGCGATCAGGAGCCACAGGATCGCTCCGCCGAAGACGAGCGACGCCGTCACGGGCGCGGCGTCCGCGATCACGTGGTTGACGCTCTGGCGGTTGGTGAACGAGCGACCGAGGTCCTGCTCGAGGATCAGCCGCTTCATGAACTTGCCGTACTGCACGTAGACCGGCTGGTCGGTGCCGAGGAAGTGTGCGGCGCGCTGGATGCACTCTTCGGTCGCGCGCTGCCCGCACGCCTGCCGGGCGGGATCGGCCGGGATGATGAAGAAGATCACGTAGGTGACGGCCGTCACCGCGACGAACAGCACGACGGCCCAGAGCAGCCGGCGGATCACGTACTGGAGCACG
>DATHAE010000079.1:0-22778 GCA_035296805.1 Gaiellaceae bacterium
CGCGAGCTGACCGAGCACGGCTATGGCGAGCGCATCTCCGACGCCGTGCTCGAGGGCCACGCCGCGCGCGGCGTCACGAACCCGATCACGATCCAGACCTACGCGTGGTTCGCGCGCCACGTCCGCGAGGTCGCCCGCGCCGCGTATCAACTCGTGATCGCGGACGAGGCGCACACCGCGCTCGGCGAGAAGACCTCGGCCGCGATCCGGACGCTGCACGAGCCGATCTACGTCGGCATGACCGCGACGGAGCAGCTGATCGCGAAGCAGGTCTCCGACGTCTTTCCGGCCTCCGTCGACGACCTGCCACTCGCGGACGCCGCGCGCCGCGGCCTGATCGCGCCGCTGCGGTGCCTCCGCGTCCCGCCGGTCGCAGCGATCAACTCGGTGCCGATCGTCGGCGGCGACTTCGAGGAGCGCGCGCTCGCCAACGCCCTCGACCACGAGGCGCTGAACATGGCCGCCGCGACGCTCTACCGCGAGCGCTTCGGCGACACGCCCGGGATCGTCTACGCCGCCGGCGTCGACCACGCCTACAACCTCGCGACGGCGTTCCGCGCCGCCGGGGTCAAGGCCGAGGCCGTGTCGGGACGGACGCCGCCGGTCAAGCTCGCGGAGGTCCTCGCCTCGTACGAGCGCGGCGACATCGACGTCCTGATCAACGCGATGCTGCTCGCCGAGGGCTGGAACTCGCCCCGCGCGACGGTCGTCATGCACCTCGCGCCGACGGCCTCGCGCCGTGTCTACCAGCAGCGGATCGGCCGCATCATGCGCATCCACCCGCGCAAGGAGGCGGGCGTCGTCGTCGACTTCACGCCGAAGGGCGCGACGCACCACGAGCGCGTCGTCTCGCTGCACTCGCTGCTCGACGCCGACTTCTACCGCGAGGGCGCGCGAGTGACGCCGGCGCCGAGGCGGAGGCTCCAGCGCCGGGCGCGCCGGAAGCTGACGCCGGCGCCGTGGCTCGTCCCCGTGACGCCCGACGTGCGCCGCCGCGCGATCGTGATCCAGCGCGAGTGGCAGCGCGTCGACCCGAAGTTCCTCGACGGCGAGGAGCAGGAGATCTGGGCCACGATCGCGGGCCGCCAGCTTCGCTTCGACGAGCGGCAGGCGTTCGTCGAGAAGCTGACGGAACGCGGTGCGTCGAAGCGCGCGCTCGAAGTCTTCCTCTCGACCTGCGCTGCGCAGAACTCGAACCGCCGGCTCCGGCTGATCGCGCTCGCCGACCGGGTCTCGATGCGGGTCGAGCGCGCCGACTTCGACGACCTCGTCACGCTCGTGACGCAGGCCCCGCCCTGGGAGAAGGATCGCGCCGCCGGCGTCAGGACGCTGCTGCGCGCACTCGCGGACGGCAAGTGCGAGGGCGTGCCGGAGCAGATCCTGGCGCGCTGGACGTGGAAGCTCGCGCGCGCCGTGCGCAAGACGCTCGACCGCAAGGCGTCGCAGGAGTTCCCAGAGGCGAAGCGCCTGCTGGGCGCACTCGCGAACTCGCGCGGGCATCGCCACGAGGAGAACGCGGCGAAACTCGTGGCCGCCGCGCTCACCTCGCCGCGCGAGGTCGGCGCGGCGCTGCTCGCCTCGGCGGAGGCGTACACGCCGCGCTCGACCAAGATGCTCGACGACGCGCGTGAGCGGCTCGGGACGGTCGAGGAGATCGCCGCCGCGCTCGCCGACAACCTCCCGCAGCCGAAGACGGGCCCGACGCGCTCGCGCCGGCGCCGGCGCAAGAAGAAGAGGGGTGGAGCGCCGGCCGCGCCGGAGCAGGCGGGAGCGCCGGAGGCCTCGGCGGGCAACACCGCCGCCGGCGAGCAGGTCGAGACGGCGGAGGCAGGCGCGCCGGAGGCTCACCCGAAGCCGAAGCGCCGCCGGCGCCGCAAGAAGCCGATCGCGGAGCAGCAGGCGAACGGAGGGCCGCCGCCCGAGACGGGCGCGCCGGCCGCCGAGACGCCGGCAGCTTCCGAGTCGGTCTAGGCGCCTGCCACTCGTCCTCGTTTAACCGGCGCGTAATCGTCGCGGCGATACCGTGACGTTGTGCTCTTCCTCGTCTGGATCGGCCTGCTAGCCGGCATCGTGACGGCGATCTCGCCGTGCGTGCTGCCGGTCCTGCCGATCCTGCTCGCCGGCGGCGCGAGTGGGCGGAAGCCGCTGCGGATCGTTGCCGGGCTCGTCGTCGGCTTCACGACCTTCACGCTCTTCGCGGCCTGGATACTCGATCTGCTCGGGCTGCCGAAGGACCTGCTGCGGACCCTCGCGCTCGCGCTGCTCTTCGTCGTCGCGGCGACGCTTCTCTTCCCGCGCTTCGCCGAGTTGCTGGAGCGGCCGTTCGCGCCGCTCACGCGCCGTCGGGCGGGCGGCGGCGGCTTCCTGCTCGGGCTCTCGCTCGGGCTCGTGTTCGTCCCGTGCGCAGGCCCGGTGCTCGCGGCCGTGAGCGTCGTCGCCGCCAACAACGACGTCGGCGGGCGAGCCGTCGTGCTGACGGTCGCCTACGCCGTCGGCGCAGCGATGCCGATGCTCGCGATCGCGATGGGAGGCCGCGGCGTCGCGCGGCGGCTACAGGCGTCGGCGCAGCCCGTCCGTATCGCCTCCGGGATCCTGATCGCCGCCGCCGCGGCCGCGATCGCGCTCCACGTCGACGAGCGCTTCCAGACCGCGCTCCCGGGCTACACCTCGGCGCTGCAGAGCGGCGTCGAGGACAGCTCGCACGCGCAGCGCGAGCTGGCGAAGGTGCGCGGCGGGAGCGCCGTCGCGGCGCACGGGACTTCCGATTACGGAGTGGCGCCGGGGCTCCACGCGGGCGGCGACTGGTTCAACTCGAAACCGTTGACGATGCGCTCGCTGCGCGGCCGCGTGGTGCTGATCGACTTCTGGACGTACTCGTGCGTCAACTGCCTGCGCACGCTTCCGTACGTCAAGCGGTGGGACGACGAGTACCGCTCGAAGGGCCTGACGATCGTCGGCGTGCACTCGCCCGAGTTCGCGTTCGAGCACGAGGCGTCGAACGTGCGCGCGGCGGTCAAGAGGCTCGGTATCCGCTATCCCGTCGTCCAGGACAACGACTTCGCGACCTGGAACGCGTACGCCAACCAGTACTGGCCGGCGAAGTACCTCGTCGACCGCCGGGGCCACGTCCGCCTCGTCCACTTCGGCGAGGGTGACTACGGGCACACCGAGAACGTGATCCGGCGCCTGCTCGGCCTGCGGGCGCGCGGGATGGAGATGGACGTGCCGCCGGCCGGCCTCGTCACGCCCGAGTCGTATCTCGGCTACGAGCGGATCGCGCGCTACGCCGGCCCGCCGATCGCGCAAGACCGGAGCGCGCGCTACCGGCTCCCGCGGGAGCTGGCGCAGAACGAGCTCGCCTACGGCGGCCGGTGGAAGGTCGAGGGCGAGCGGATCGTGGCCGGCGAGGACGCGCGGCTGCGTCTCCACTTCCACGCGCGCGACGTCTACCTCGTCCTCGGCGGCCGCGGCCGCGTCGACGTCTTCGTGCGCGGCCGCAAGACGCGCACCGTGCCCGTCGACTCGTACCGCCTCTACACACTGCGGGAGGGCGAGCCGGACGACGCGGTGATGGAGCTGCGCGTCACCCCGGGCGTCGCCGCATACGCCTTCACCTTCGGCTAGGGCCGGATGTTCTGGTTGAGGCGGAAGACGTTGTCCGGGTCCCACTCGCGCTTCAGCGCCACGAGCCGCTCGTACTTGACGTCGCCGTAGACCGAGCGCACGACGTCCTCCCCGACCTCGACCACGTCGTTGACGTAGCGCCCGACCAGCGCGTGGCGCTCCGCCAGCGCATTCCCCGTCCGGGCCCAAGAACGGCACGCGTCGTCGAGCTCCGGGTCGCGCCAGAAGGCCTCGGTGCCCGCCCAGAAGGAGGCGGCACGACCGGTGAACGCCGTGTCCTCCTCGCGCACGGCCGCGATCGCGCGACCCCAGGCCCAGATCGAGAACCCGCCGTCGGCTCCCTCGGGGAGCCGCGGCGTGTGTTCGGCCCAGCTGCGCACGAGATCGTCGGGGAGCGAGGACAGAAACGCGCTCTTGTACGAGAAGCGCTGGCCCCACGCCATCGGCTCGTCCATCACCCGCTGCATGCTCAGGTACTGCTTGGGCTCGATCCGGCCGTCGAGCGAGCCGTCGACCGCGCGAAGCGCGGCGAGATCGCGGTTGGCGTCCGCCTCCGACCCGCAGTGCATCACCGAGACGGTCGCGACCGCTCCGCCGGGGACGTCAGGTCGCACGGTGAGCGCGAAGGACACCCAGAGGTCGTCCGGCCCGTTCTCGACGAGCTCGTGGAAATGCCCCGCGAGCTCCTCCGCGCGCTCGATCGGCAGCGAGACACTGCCGTGCACGACTCGTCCGTCGAACGGGTGCAGCCGGAACTCGAACGCGGTCACGATCCCGAAGTTCGGGCCGGCGCCGCGCATACCCCAAAACAGGTCGGCGTGCTCGTCCTCGCTCGCCCGGACGAGCCGGCCGTCCGCGGTCACGACCTCGACGGCGACCAGGCTGTCGATCGTGAGGCCGAGCTTGCGCTGCAGCCGTCCCATCCCGCCGCCGAGCGTGAGGCCGGCGACACCGGTGTGCGAGACGACGCCGACCGGGCACACGAGCCCATACGCCTGCGCCGCGTCGTCGAGCTCGGCGAGCAGCGAGCCGCCGCCGACGCGCGCCGTGCGTCGCTCGGGATCGACGTGGGCGCCGCGGATGCGCGAGAGGTCGATCACGATCCCGTCGTCGCACGTCGAGAGGCCCGGGATGCTGTGACCCCCGCAGCGCACGGCCACGACGAGGTCCTGCTCGCGGGCGAACCGCAGAGCGCTGACGACGTCCTCGGTCCCCGTCGGTCTGACGACGAGCGCGGGGCGCCGGTCGATCGAGCCGTTCCAGACGGCGCGCGCGGCGTCATAGCCCGGGTCGTCCGGGAGGATGATCTCGCCCGCGAACCGGTCGGTCAGCCTGGCGAGACCGTTCACGCCGCGACCGTCTCCTACGGCTGCCCGCCGCGCGCGGCGTCGCCGCCGTCCTCCTCCTGATCGCGCTCGCGGAGGAAGCGCGTCAGCTCCGCGGCCAGCGACTCGCCCGAGGCGATGTGCAGCTCGTCGTCCGTGGCCGAGTCGACGCGGCGCTCGAGCTCCTCGACGTAGGCCGCGGTGTCCGCGTCGGCAGCGACCGCCTCGCTCACCTGCTGCGAGTACTCCTCGCCGGCCTCGTCGAGATCCGACGTGTCGAGCTCCACGCCGAGCAGCGCCGCGAGCCGGTCGCAGAGGGCCTTCGCCGCGCGCGGCGACGGGGTCAGCGACACGTAGTGCGGCACGGCCGCCCACAGGCTCGCCGATTGCAGGCCCGACGCGCGGCAGGCGTCGTGGAGGACGCCGACGATCCCGGTCGGCCCCTCGTATCGCGACTGCTGGAGGCCGAGTCGGTGGACGAGCTCCTCGTCGCTCGCGCTGCCGGTCACCGGAGCTGCGCGCGTGTGCGGCACGTCCGCGAGCAGCGATCCGAGCGTGACCACCATCTCGACGCGGAGCTCGCGCGCGAGGCCGCTCACGATCTCCGTGAACGACCGCCAGCGCAGGCTCGGCTCGATCCCGAGCAGCAGCACGACGTCGCGCGGCGCGCCGGGCGGGGTCGCATGGAAGAACGCGTTCTCCGGCCAGTCGATCCGCCGGCTCATCCCCTCGACGAGCGACACGTGCGGCCGGGTCGCCTGGAAGTCGAAGAAGGTCTCGGGGTCGATCTCGCCGAAGCGCTCGGCCGCCCACGCGCGGGCGAGGAAGCTGCCGGCGAGCGACGCGCCCTGGCCGCCGTCGTTCCAGCCGCGAAAGGCGGCCACCAGTACCCCGCGATCGAGCTCGGGGCGCCGCTCGAGACGCAGGTCGTCAGTCACCGAGCCATCCTAGACGGCCGCCAGAGCCCGGCTACGAACACGACCGTCGCCGCCCACACGGTCGCCGCGACCGTGACGTGACCCAGCACGAGCCACCACGGCAGCCTCGTGCGGTACTGCGTCTCGCCGATCGCCATCTGCACGGCAAGCAGGCCGAGGACGACCAGCGCGGGACGAAGGTGCGGGCTCCTCCGCCGCCGGAGCCACACGAGGAGCGCGCCGAACGAGAGACCGAAGACGGCGGTCGCGCGCACGTGGAGCCAGACGGCCGGCTCGAACGAGCCCAAGCGCCGCACTGCGACGCTCCCAGGATGGGGGCCTGCGGCGGTCGCGAGCATTCCCGTCACCAGGAGGACGGCGCAGGCGGCTGCCACGACGAGGCCGGCGATCGCGCCGCGGCGCGGAACGGACTCGCGCCGCACGTCCCAGGCCTCGAGCGCAAGCAGCACGCCCAGCGTCAGGACGAGGATCGAGAGTGCGAAGTGGCTCATCACGAGCCACGGGTTCAGATCGTAGTGGACCGTCAGCGCGCCGAGCGGGGCCTGCGCGAGCGTCCCCACGAACGTGCCCGCCGCGACCGCCTTCGCCCACGCCGGCAGGCGCGCGCGAAACGCGGCGACCATCGCCGCGAGCGTCACGAGGATGGTGACCGCCGCGACCACCCGGTTCGAGAACTCGACGAACGAGTGGTAGTCCTTCTCGGGCAGCCGGTAGCCGTCGCGACACCCCGGCCAGGACTCGCAGCCCAGGCCCGACGCGGTCAGGCGAACCGTGGCCCCGGTGCCCATCACGAACAGCAGCATCACGGCGTTCGCGAGCGTGATCCGCCGCAGCCAGCCGCCGCCCCCCGTGACCGCGAGCGCGCGCGCCTGCGGCAGCGACGTCTCCATGCGGCTGACTGTAGCTTCGCGCCGGGAACGCGAGCCGCCGGATCGAGGCGGCCCGCAGAGCCGGTCATGGTCCGGGTATGAAGACCGCGATCCCGATCCCGGACGTGCTCTTCCAGCGTGCGGACGAACTGGCGCAGCGGCTCGGGAAGTCTCGGAGCCAGGTTTACCAGGACGCGCAGATCTTGACTGAGCGGGCCGAACACCTATCCGAAAGTGACCTCGCGCTTGTGCTCACCGGCATCGACCTCGTCCTCGGCCGGGCGTAGCGCCCGCGTTACGTCAGCGCGACGCCGGAGCCGGCGACGACCGAGCCGATGCGGGCGAGGAAGAGGCTCGCGGCGGCGAACTCGGCCTCGAGGGCCGGCGCCTTCTTGGCCGGAAGCGAGACGAGCAGGCCGCCCGCGGTCTGCGGGTCGTATGCGAGCTCGACGACCTCGGGTGCGACGTCGCCGATCTCCACCTCCGCGTAGCCACGGTTGTTGTCGGTGCCCGCGGTCGAGATTCCCGCACGGGCCGCGTCGAGCGCGCCGTCGAGCGCCGGTAGCCGCGCGCCCTCGAGCACGACGCGGACATCGCTCCGCGTCGCGAGCTCGTGCACGTGGCCGAGCAGGCCAAAACCGGTCACGTCGGTGACTGCGTTCGGCGTCACGCGGCGCAGGACGTCCGCGGCCGCGCGGTTCAGCGTCCGCATCCACCGCACGGCTTCGTCGCGCGGCGCGAGCCCGCGCGACGCCGCGCCGAGGACGAGCGCCGTCCCGAGCGGCTTCGTCAGGAAGAGCGCGTCGCCAGGTCGCGCACCGCTCTTCGGCCAGATCCCGTCCGGGTGGACGGTGCCGACGACGGCGAGCCCGTACTTCGGCTCCGGGTCGCGGATCGTGTGGCCGCCGGCGAGCAGCGCGCCCGCCGCGCGCACCTGGCGCTCGGCGCCGTCGAACACCGCGCGCACCGTCGCCGTCGGCAGCTCCTCCGGGAACGCCGCGACCGACAGCGCGAGCAGAGGAGTGCCGCCCATTGCGAACACGTCGTTGAGCGCGTTCGTGGCGGCGATCGTGCCGAAGTCATCCGGGTCGTCGACGATCGGCGGGAAGAAGTCGATCGTGAACACGAGCGCACGCTCGTCGTCGAGCCGGTACACGGCGGCGTCGTCGGCGGGATCGAGGCCGACGAGCAGGTTCTCCTCCTCCGCGGGGGCGAATCCGCGCAGCAGCTCCTGCAGCCGCGCCGCGGAGTACTTCGCCGCGCACCCGCCGGAGCTCACGAGGTCGGTGAGCCTGACGTCGACGTCCATCCGGCCACAGTAACGGCGGCGGCGGCTCTGGAGCAGCCGCCGCCGTGGGGAGAGGAACGTCCTGCGCTGCCTCGTTCGCCGGTCGGCTGTCAATCCCTCTAGAGTCGCGCGCGTGAAGGCTGCGCTCGTCACCGGCGGCTCGTCAGGGATCGGCCTCGCGATCGCCCGCCTGCTGCGCGAGGAGGGGTACGAGCTGACGCTCGCCTCGCGCCGGCGGGAGCGGATCGAGGCAGCGGCGGAGGAGCTCGGCGCGCACGCTGTCGCCGCCGACGTCTCGAAGGAGGAGGACTGCCTCCGGCTCGTCGCCGAGCATCGCGAGCGCTTCGGCGGGCTCGCCGTCCTCGTCAACTCGGCCGGGATCGGAATCGGTGGGAACGTCGAGCGCCAGCAGACGAAGCATTGGGACCTCCAGCTCGGGGTCAATCTCCGCGGGCTGTTCATCATCACGCGCGAGTGCATCCCGCTGCTGCGCGAGAGCCGCGGCTGGATCGTGAACGTGGCGTCGATCGCGGGCACCGCTCCGACGCCGGGGCTCGCCGCCTACGGCGCGTCGAAGGCGGCCGTGATCTCGTTCACGCGCTCGCTGAACGGTGAGCTCGAGGGCGACGGCGTGCGCGCGATCGCGATCTGCCCCGGCTTCGTGGACACGCCGATGGCGGAGTGGTCGGGGATCGCCGCCGACGAGATGATCACGCCCGGGGATTGCGTCGAGGTGGTGCGGATGTGCCTCCACCTCTCGCCGCACGCGCGCGTCCCACAGGTCGTGATCGAGCGCGTCGGCGCGGTCGGCGGCGTCGGGTAGCTCGCGCGCGCGCAACGGTCCACGCCCCACCCAACCCGGGGTCCTCCACCCGGAACCCGCCGCGTCAACCGTACCTTCGGGACGCGTCACGCGTCGGTGCCAAATCCGTGAATTGTTTGCGGCCGTCGGCGCGGCCCCGGCCTGCGCGGGGCGACGCACCGGGCGCCGCCGCGCCATGGAATCCCTACGCCGCCGCGGCGGCCGCGCCCTTCTCGATCGGGACGTCGACGAGGTTGCCCCACTCGGTCCACGAGCCGTCGTAGTTGCGGACGTTCTCGTACCCGAGCAGCTCGCGCAGCACGAACCAGGTGTGCGCCGACCGTTCGCCGATCCGGCAGTAGGCGGTGATCTCCTTATCGGACGTCACGCCCTTCCCGCCGTAGAGGTCGCGGAGCTCGTCCGGCGGCTTGAACGTGCCGTCGTCGCGCACGGCCTGCGCCCACGGGATCGACTGCGCCGTCGGGATGTGGCCGCCGCGGAGCGCGCCCTCCTGCTCGTAGCCGGGTGGCGCCAGCAGGTCGCCCGCGTACTCCTGCGGCGAGCGCACGTCGACCAGGGCGCGGCCGGAGGCGCCGAGCCACTCGCGGACCTGGTCGCGCCAGGCGCGAATCGACTCGTCGCGGTCGCTCGCCGAGTACTGCTTCTGGGACGCCTGCGCTGCGTCCGTCGTCGTCTCCCGGCCCTCGTCGAGCCACTTCTGCCGGCCGCCGTCGAGGATGCGCACCTCGCCGTGCCCGTAGATCTTGAGGTACCAGTACGCGTAGGCGGCGAACCAGTTGTTCTTGTCGCCGTAGAGGACGACGGTGGTGTCGTTACCGATCCCGCGCGAGCCCATCAACCGCTCGAAGGCGTCCTTGTCCACGAGGTCGCGCTCGATGGGGTCCTGAAGGTCGTCGCGCCAGTGGAGCTTGATCGCGCCGGGGATGTGCGCCTCGTCGTAGAGGTCGGGGTTCTCGTCCACCTCGGCAACCACGACGTCGTCGTCGCCGCGGTGCTCGGCGACCCACTCCGTCGTCACGAGCACGTCCTTCGCATACCCCGTCGCCGCCATCAGCGCCTCCTATCCCAGCGATTGCCCCTGGCGGCCGATGCTACAGCCCGCCGGGGGTCCGGAAGATCCGCCACATCATGTAGAGACCGAGTAGCGCGGCGAGCACGAAGCCGATCAACGCGACGGTGTCGCTGACGCGCGCCATGAGCGCTGACGCGACGAGCAGGGCCGAGACGATCAGCGCCGCGCCGATCCGGTTTGCCGTCGAGCGAAGGAGGTGCTCGAAGCTCTCGAGCTCCGTCGGCGCGATCGCGATCTTGAGCGAGCCGCTCTCGATCCGGTTCACGAGCTGCGCCATGCGCCGGGGCATCCGTAGCAACGGCTGGACCTGCGTGAACGCGAGCGCGGCGATCTGCGTCGGCTCGAGGCGGCGTTCCGCTTCGGCCGCCATGACCCGCAGGCCCTCGCTCCGCATCAGCTCGACCGGGTCCATCGTCGGGTCGAGCGTGCGTGCGATCTCCTCGGCCTGCGACAGCGTCTTCCCGACGAGCGCGAACGCGGTCGGGAGCGCGATTCCGTGCTCGAGGCAGACGCGCTGGAGGTCGGCGAGGCCGCGGCCGGCGCGGATCCCGGCCAGCGGGCGCCAGTGGTAGCGCGGGAGCTTCCGGCGCAGCGCGTGGACGAAGCCGGCCTCGTCCGATTCGGCGGTCGTGAGCGAGAGCGACAGGATCAAGTCGGCGACGTCGTCGGCGCGGTTCTGCGCGATCGCGAGCAGGAGCAGCGCGAGGGACGTTCGCGTGTCGTCGTCGAGCCGGCCGAGGAGGCCGAAGTCGAGGAGCGCGAGTCGGCCGTCCTCGGTGAGGAGAACGTTGCCGCGGTGCGGATCGGCGTGGTAGATGCCGGCGACCGTGACCTGCCGCACGTACGCGCGGAAGAACTGTCGCGCGAGTCGTTGTGCGTGCTCCGGCTCGACGCCGTGATCCGCGCCGACCTTCACGCCGCGGGCGTGCTCGAGGACGAGCACCTGCTCGGTGACGTACGGGTGGATCACCTGCGGGACGAACAGCTCGTCGTAGTCGGCGACGACCCCGGTGATCAGCTCCGCGTTGTGCGCCTCCTCGCGGAAGTCGAGCTCGCCGCCGAGGTGAACCTCGAGCTCCTCGGTCAGCGCTCCGAGCTGCAGCAGGCGCGCCGTCTGCGACCGGCCCTCCGCGACCGACGCCGTCTTTCGCAGGAGCGCGAGGTCGACCTCGACCTGCTCCAAGACCCCGGGGCGGCGCACCTTCACGACCACCTCGCGCCCGGTCTTCAGGAGCGCGCGATGGATCTGCGCGATCGACGCCGTGGCGAGGGGCTCACGGTCGATGCGCGTGAACTGCTCCAGCCCGATCTCGGCCGCGATCACCGGCTCGATCTCCTCGTAGGGAACCGGAGGGACCTCGTCCACGAGCTTCCCGAGCTCGTCGATGTAGACGTCCGGCAGCAGGTCGGGCCGCGACGACAGCAGCTGCCCGAGCTTCACGAAGGTCGTGCCGAGCTCCTCGAGCGCCTCGCGGAACCGGACGGCGCCCTCGCGCGTCGCGGGCCTGTCGCCGACGACACCGACCTCGCCCAGCACGCGTAGGAGGTGCGTGCGGCGCGCGACACGCGTCAACTCGAGCGCCCGGCCGACGCGGTTGCCCTTCGGGGCCACGCGCGGTTCGTGCCCGCGCCGTCGCGGCTGAAAACGGCGCGCGCTACGGTGACGAGCCGTGCGTCGCGCAGCCGTCCTCGCGCTCGCCGTCCTCGCCGCGGGCTGCGGCGGAGCGTCGAGCCACGATGCCGCGCAACCCGAGACGCGCGACTCGCGCTTCGCCGGCGCGGAGCTGCCCGTCGCGAAGCCCGCGCCGGACCTCGCGCTGCGCGACCAGGACGGCGCGCTCGTGCGCCTCTCGGCGCAGCGCGGACGCTACGTGATCGTCACGTTCCTGTACACGCACTGCCCCGACGTCTGCCCGCTGATCGCGGCGAACCTGAACACCGCCTTGAGGTCGCTCGGCCCTCGCCGCGAAGGCGTCCGGGTGCTGGCGGTGAGCGTCGACCCGGAGGGCGACACACCCGCCGCGGTCCGCGCGTACGCGCGCCGGCTCCGACTCCTGCCCCAGTTCCGATACCTGATCGGGACGAAGCCACAGCTGACGCACGTATGGCGCGACTACGGCGTGCTGGCCGTGGCGGGCGACAAGGAGCTCGTCGACCACGTCGCCTCGACGGTGCTGGTCGACCCGCAGGGAAGGCGGCGCGTCGTCTACGGCGCGCACGTCGAAGCCGCGGACGTCGTACAAGACCTCCGCGTGCTCACGAGCAACGACTCCGCGCGCTAGGCGCGGTCGCGCGGTGCCCGGCCGCGCCGATTCGCCCCGGTACGCGGTTCCCGTGCGGGAAGCGCGCGCGACGGGACGGCGATCATCAGCCCGGACCGTCCCAGAGCCCCACCATTTGCGGGGCGTGCGCTTCCTTGATGATGTTCGCCGCCGAGGCTCCGGAAACGCCGAACGACGCAGCGACGAACACCACGACGACCAGCACCAGGCCTCTCCGGCCGGCTGCCGTCAGTTTGCTAGCCACAGATGTCACCTCCTCTCTAGAACCTGAAGTCCTGCAGCGCCTCCGCGGCGCGGCGGTAGAGCACGGCCGCGCGGCGGTCGTCGCCGCGGCGCTGGGCGAGCTCGCCCTGCGCGACCCAGGCCGCAGCGCGATGCGATGCGGAAGAGAGTTGGTCGAACGCGTTCTCGGCCTGCGCGAACACGGCGTCGGCCTCGTCGTAGTGCTCCTGCTCGAGGAGAGCGCGGCCGAGCACGAGGCGGGCATTGCCGATCTCGTCCAGGCGGTCCTCACGCCCGCCGAGGAGCTCGAGCGCGTGGCGCGCCTGGCTCGCTGCTGTGTCGTAGTCGCCGGTACGCAGATGGATCTGCGCCAGCGACGAGACCGCTGTGGCGGCCTCGTTCTGATCGTCCAGCTCGAGGGCGATGCGGAACGCCTCCTTGAGCCGCACGACCGCGTCCTCCGGCTTCCCGAGCAGGAAGTCGACGACGCCGAGGTTGTTCAGCAGCCGGCCCACGTTCTGCCGGTCCGCAAGCTCTTCGTACTGCGCCTTCGCGCGCTCCGCGTACGTGCGCGCGAGCACCCAGTGGCCGTCGCGCTCGGCGAGCAGCGACGCCTGGAAGTACACCTCGCCGAGGGCCTTCGCGTCCTGCTGCGACTCGGCGAGCTCGAGCGCGCGCTCGACGTCCTCGCGCGCCGCCTCGTAATCGCGCTGGCGGCGGTAGCAGCGGGAGCGCCACGAGAGGATGTTGGCGCAGAGGAGGTCCGACGGGAGCGGCGAGCGCTCCGCAAGCTTCAGAGCCTCGCCGAACAGGGCGAGGGCGGTCGTGATGCTCGAGAGGAGGTACCGGCAGACACCGAGGCGGAAGAGGATGTCCGCGCGGTCGACGTCCGAGAACTCGGCACCCTCCGCGTAGCCGCGTGCCTGCTCGAGCAGCTGCAGCGCAGGCCGCACCTCGCCGGCGTGGGCGCGGGCCCAGGCCTCGCCGCTGAGGACACGGACGTGCAGCTCGACGGCGCCCGTGCCGAGGACAGCCGACAGCGCCTGCGAGTAGTGCTCGACGGCCGCGGTGTACTCCTTGTCCGCCGCCAGCGCGTCGGCGCGGGCGACGAGAGCCTCGGCGCGCGCGCGGCCGTCGGCCGAGACGCCGCTCGACAGGAAGGTCGCGTCCACGCCGAGGCGCGAGGCGAGCCAGTCGACGGTCTCCTGCGTCGGCCGCGTCTTCCCCCGCTCGATCTGGGAGATGTACTCCTTCGAGAACCGGTCGCCGGCGAGGTCCGTCTGCGTCAGCCCCGCCGACACGCGCAGCTGGCGCAGGCGCTCGCCGAGGCGAGGAGCGCGAGGTGCAGAGGCGGCGGCAGACCTCCTGGCGGCAGGAGCACTCAAGGCTGGCGCAGTCTGACCAATACTTGACCGAACCGCAATACCCCTTTTGGGAATCTCCCCCAAAAGGGTCAGTTCATCGGGGTTTTCGGGTCAACTATGCGCAATCCGAATCACTTGACTGAGGTACTTGACACACCGGCCGTATCTTCGTATTGTGAGCGCACCTTGCACGCCGGCCGGACGCCAGGTCGAAGTGCAGGGGGAGCGCCTCGGGCGACACAAAGCCGAGAACCGTGGCTGGGCCGCAGAGCCGCGGATCTCGGAGTCGCCCACCCGGCGCCCCGCCTGACCAGGAAGAGCCCCGGGTGCCGCAGCCGGGGCTCTTCCTTTAGGCACGGGGGAAAGAGCACGGGGGGACACCTTTGGTTTCCCCCATGAGCCCCCTTCCGACACTTTCGCGGGCGCGTTCGGATGCGCACCCGTGCTACACGCGAGACCGCTTTCCGTGGCGGCGGGACGGGCAGAGCCCGTGCCGAGGCCGGTCAGGAGCTGGGCGCCATCCATTCGCGGCGGGCGGCTCTGACCTTCAGGAGGTCATCTCCCAGCAGGCCGCCCAGGCGGTGGTCGATCGTCGCCAGCAGGCCGCCGGCGATGAAGAGCCAAGCCTCGGCTTCGGCGTCGCGGTCGGAGTGGACGTACCCCTCGTGCTGCGCGGTTCGGATCAGGGCGGCGAAGAAGTCGTGCACCTCCCGGATCTGGGTCCGCAGCGCGGCAGCGATCGTCTCGTCGCCCGCCGCCTCCGTCAGCGCCTGGATCCAGAGATCGACGAGGCGGATGCGCGCCTTCGCGCCCGGCTTCATGTAGGCGTCGGCGATCGCGCCGAGGCAACCCTCGGGGTTCTTCTCCATCGCTTCCTCGCCCACGGCCCGAAACTGCTGCCACGCCTGCTCGAGGCACGCGAGGTAGAGGTCGCGCTTCGACCCGAAGTGGCGGTAGAGGATCGGCTCGGTGATCTCGGCCGCGCGCGCGATCTCGGCCGTCGTCGCGCCGCGGTAGCTCGAGCGCGCGAAGACGTCGCACGCGGTGTCGAGGACCGCCTGCCGCCGTTCCGCGGCCGCGAGACGCGGCCGCGGAGGCGACTCCTGAGCGCTGCGCGTCATCCGACCTCCGGGACGACGCCCGGCGCCGTCTTCCGCGCCTCGTGGTGGCTCCGGACGAGGGTGGCGGCGACGATCGCGCCCGCGCACGCAATCACTCCCGCCGTCACCAGCGCCGGCTCGAAGCCGCGCATGAACGCCTCCGGCGTCCGTTCGCCGCCGGCGCGGTTCGCAAAGATCGCGCCCATCAGCGCGATGCCGAGCGACCCTCCGACCTGACGGAACGCGTTCAAGACGGCAGCGCCGATCCCGGCCTTCTCGACGGGCACGGCACGCGTCGCCGCCGCGGTGCTCGGCGTCATCGTCAGCGACATCCCGAGGCCGCCGACGATCAGCGCGGGCAGGAGCCTCCAGAACGACGAATCGGACCCGAGCTGCGAGAAGTAGAAGAGCTGGGCGGCGATCAGGGTCATCCCCGTCGTCATCAGCCAGCGCGAGCCGAAGCGGTCGCTCGCCTTGCCGGCGATCGGTGCGGTGAGGATGATCACGATCGTCATCGGCAGGAACGCAGCGCCGGCCTGGACGGCCGAGTAGCCGAGGATGTTCTGCATGTAGAGCGACACGAAGAAGAAGACGCCGAACATCGCCAGCGCGACGAGGAGGATGACGAGGTTCGCGCCCGCGTACGTCCCGCTGCGGAACAGCGTGAGGTCGAGCATCGGCGCCCGCTGGCGGCGCTCGAGGACGATGAAGACGGCGAGGAGGACGACGCCGGAGACGAGCGCGCCGACGATGCGCCCGGAGCCCCACCCGTACGCGTTGCCCTCGATCAGCGCGTAGGTGAGCGCGAACAGGCCGAGGCCCGACGTCACGAGGCCGGGAATGTCGAGCCTCACGTGTGTCTCGTCCCGCGACTCGTCGATGAGCACGAAGCTGGCTGCGATTCCGGCGATCCCGACGGGCACGTTGACGAAGAAGATCCAGCTCCAGTCGAGGTGCTCCGTGAGCAGGCCGCCGACGAGCGGGCCGATCGCGAGCGCGAGCGCGGCCACACCGGCCCAGATCCCGATCGCCGTCCCGCGCTCCTTCGGCGGGAACGTGGCGGCGATGATCGAGAGCGTCGCCGGGTTCATCAGCGCGGCCCCGGCGCCCTGAACGATGCGGGCGGCGATCAGCATCTCCTCGCTCGTGGCGAGGCCGCAGGCGAGCGACGAGAGCGTGAAGACAGCGATCCCGAGCACGAACATCAGCCTCCGCCCGTAGGCGTCGGCGAGCTTGCCGCCGGTCAGCATCAGCGCTGCGAAGGTGAGCGCGTACCCGGTCACGATCCATTCGAGCGACGACAGATCCGCGCCCAGGTCGCGCTGGATCGACGGCAGCGCGACGTTCACGACGGTGTTGTCGAGCATGATCATGAACAGCCCGACCGCGACGGCGCCGAGCGTCCACCACTTCTTGTTCTCCTCCGTGAGCAACCTCTGCCTCATCCGGCCTCCCCGTTAGCAGTCGCTAAGTTAGTCGCCGCTACGTTACCGGAGGCGCGGCGGGGGCCGTCGCACCAGGAGCGCGTCAATAGTGACTGCAGCCGGCCTTGCTCTCGCACGGTCCGCCGGCGCAAGACCGGGTCGCCGAACGGCAGCGGCCGCCGATGAACGGCGGAGTAGGCTCTCGACCGTGACGGAGGTGGTCTGGCGGCCGGACGCCGCGACGCTCGAGCAGGCGAACGCGGCGCGACTGATGCGCCGCGCCGGCATCGCGGACTACGCGAAGCTCGTACGCCGTTCGGCGGAGGACCCGGACTGGTTCTGGCCGCTCGTCGTCGAGGATCTCGGCATCGAGTTCTCCCAGCCATGGTCACGGGTCTACGACGACTCGCGCGGGCCTGAGTGGACGACGTGGTTCGTGGGCGGACGCACGTCGATCGCGCGCAACTGCGTCCATCGCTGGGCCGAGCGCCGGCCGGACGCGATCGCAGCCGTCGGGCTCGGGGAGGACGGGAGGCGGCGCGAGCTGACGTGGGCGGAGCTCTCGCGCGACGTCACGCGGCTCGGCGAGAAGCTCGTTTCCCTCGGCGTCGAGCCGGGCGACCGGGTCGCGATCTTCCTGCCGATGTCACCGGAGGTCGCGGTCGCGTCGCACGCGTGCGCGCACATCGGAGCGATCCAGGTGCCGATCTTCTCCGGCTTCGCCGCGCCCGCGGTCGCACAGCGGCTCGAGGCGAGCGAGGCCAAGGTCGTGATCACGCAGCGCGTCTCGTCGCGGCGCGGACGCGAGCAGCCGATGCTCCAGATCGCCGATGCTGCGTTGTGCGAGTCGGCGTCGGTCCAGCACGTGGTGCTCGCGCCGTTCGAGCTCGACGACCAGCTGGGCGAGCTGCCGCCGCTCGAGGTCGATTCGGAGACGCCGTACCTCCTGACCTACACCTCGGGGACGACCGGGACGCCGAAGGGCGTGCTCCACGTCCAGGGCGGGTTCCTCGTCTCGATCGCGCGCGAGGCCGCCTACCAGGCGGATCTCTACGAGGGCGACGTGATGCACTTCGCGACCGACATGGGCTGGATCATGGGCCCGTGGACGCTCGTCGGCGCCGGCGCGCTCGGCGCCACCATCGTCTTCGCGGAGGGCGCGCCCGACTGGCCTCCCGACCGGCTCTGGCGGATCGTCGAGCAGGAGCGGGTCACCTCGCTCGGCCTCTCCCCGACGCTCGTCCGAGGGCTGATCCCGCACGGCGACCCGACGGCCGACGTCTCGTCGCTGCGCACCTTCGTCACGACCGGCGAGCCGTGGAACCCCGAGCCGTACCGGTGGCTGTTCGAAACCGTCGGCGGCTCGCGCGTCCCGATCATCAACTGCTCGGGCGGAACCGAGGTCGGCGCCTGCTTCCTGTCGCCGACGCCCGTCACGCCGATCAAGACCTGCTCACTCGGCGGCCCGGCGCTCGGGATGGCGATGGACGTGGTCGACGCCGACGGCCGGTCGCTCATCGGCTCGGGCGAGGTCGGGGAGCTCGTCTGCCGCAAGCCGTTCCCCGGGATGACGCGCGGCTTCTGGCGCGACCCCGACAGGTTCCTCGACACGTACTGGCGCCGCTTCCCGGGCATCTGGACGCACGGCGACTGGGCATCGGTGGACGAGGACGGCTCCTGGTTCCTTCACGGGCGCTCGGACGACACGCTCAACATCGCGGGGAAGCGCGTCGGGCCGGCCGAGCTCGAGTCGGCGGCGGTCGGCCACCCGGCGGTGAGGGAGGCGGCTGCGATCGGCGTGCCGCACGACGTGAAGGGCGAGGTCGCGTGGATCTTCTGCTGCCTCCTGCCGGAGTACGAGGCGTCGCCCGAGCTTACCGCCGAGGTGGCGGGCGCGGTCGCAGAAGAGCTCGGGAAGGCGTTCAGGCCGGACCGGATCGTGTTCGTGGACGCGCTGCCGAAGACGCGCTCGGCGAAGATCGTCCGCCGCGCCGTGCGCGCCAAGGCGCTCGGCACGGATCCGGGCGATCTGTCGTCGCTCGAGAACCCGGAGTCGCTGGATGCGATCGAGGCCGCGGTTGCCTGACCGCGTCGCACTCGTCACGGGCGGTGGCCGCGGGATCGGCGCGAACGTGGCGCGTGCGCTCGCGGCGGACGGCTTCGACGTCGTCGTCGCCGCGCGCTCGCGCGAGCAGGTCGAGGCCGTCGCGGCGGAGATCGGCGGCCGCGCGCTCGAGCTCGACGTGACCTCGCGCGATGCGGTCGAGCGTACCGTCGCGGAGGCCGGGCCGGTCGAGTTGCTGTTCGCGAACGCGGGGACCGGCTCGCGCGACGCGCGCGCGTGGGAGACGGATCCCGACGACTGGTGGCGGACGTTCGAGGTCAACGTCCTCGGCGTCCACCTCTGCTGCCGCGCGGCGATCCCCGGGATGCTCGAGCGGGGGCGCGGCCGCATCGTGATCACGGGGAGCGGCTCCGCCTACCTTCCCGGACCCTCGAACGCGGCCTATGCGGCGTCGAAGGCGGCGGTGTGGCGATACGGCGAGATCCTCGCGTCGCAGCTCGAGGGCCGCGTCCCCGTCTTCGTGATCTCGCCGGGGCTCGTGAGGACCGACATGACGAAGGAGTTCCCCGACGACCTGCCGTGGACGCCGCCGGAGCTCGCGCCGCGGCTCGTCTCGCAGCTCGCCTCGGGCCGCTACGACGCGCTCGCCGGCCGCTACCTCCACGCCGAGCACGACGACGTCGACGACCTGCTGGCGCGCATCGACGAGCTGCGCGAGAACGACCTGAACACGATCCGCCTGAGGCGGTGAGCCTGCCGCCGCGGCCGGCCGTCGGCCGCGTGTTCGAGGCGCGGCGGCGCGTCCGCCTCTCGGACACCGACGCCGAGGGACGCCTGCGGCTCGACGCCGTCGCGCGCTACCTCCAGGACGTCGCCTCCGACGACGTCGCCGATGCGGGCTGGGCGGCCGACGAGCACGTGTGGGTCGTGCGGCGCACGCTGCTCGACGTCGCGCGGCCGTTTCTCGGCGACGAGGAGGTCGAGCTCGCGACCTGGTGCAGCGGCGTCGGCGCCGCGGCGGCCGCGCGCCGCACTTCCCTCGCCGGAGATCGCGGCGGCGCGATCGAGGCCGAGAGCGTCTGGATCCACCTCGACCGCGAGCTGGGGCCCGCGCGGTTCGGCGAGCGGTTCCTGTCGGTCTACGCGCCGGCGGCGGAAGGGCGCGGGGTCTCGACGCGCTTCTCGCTCGGCGATCCGCCCGCCGAGTCGGTGCGGGCGCCGTGGCCGTTGCGCGCGACGGACGTCGACCTCCTCGGCCACGTCAACAACGCCGCCTACTGGGCCGCCGTCGAGCAGGTGGCAGGCGCGCGTCTGCGCGAAGCGCTACAGGCAGACCTCGAGTACCGGCAGCCGATCGATCTCGGCGAGACCGTCGACCTCGTGTCGGAGCGCGGCGGCGGCGCGCTGTGGCTCGTCGTCGACGGCGCGGCGCGCGCCGCCGCCGCCGTCGGTCAGCGCGGCTCGATCCACACCGCGCGCGCGACGCCGACCAGCTCATCGCCGGAGTAGAGCGCGGTGCCGGCCTCGTGCTTACGGCCCTCAGCTCCGAGCGGCCAGCCGACGACGACGCAACGCTCGCCCGCGCGCGGCACCCGCTCGACGCGCGCCGCCAGCCGCCCGAGGACGACGACGCCGCGTCCCATCGCGCCGGTCGCGTAGGCGCCGGGGCAGTCGAGCGCCGCCCACACGAACTCCTCGCCGACAGTGTCGTCCCCCGGGATCCACGGCGCGGCGACGAGTGAGGTCCCGGCGACGGGGCCGGCGTGAATATGCAGCCCGTCGTCCGACCGCGCGTGGCCGCAGACGAAGCAGTGCGGAAACGGGGAGTCGAGGTCGGGTCGCTGCGCCGTGACGGCCGCCTCCCAGGAGGGCGCCGCGGGCGCGTCGAGGTCGACCTCGGCCGGCGCGAACTCGGCCACGAGCGCCGCGCCGTGCCGCACGCGTCCGTCGTCCACGCGCAGCGGGACGTCGAGGGGCGGCGGCAGGCGGAGCGTCACCGCCGCCGGCCCGTTCACCGCGCGCGCGACGAGCCCGCACGTGTAGCCGCCGTTGCCGGACTCGTCGGGCCCGCGGAAGCGGCGGTCGATCACGATCTCGATCACCCGGCTATTGTCGCGACCCGTGCGCACCGTCCTCTGCTTCGGCGACTCGAACACGTGGGGGACCGACCCTGCCGGCGACCTCCGGCTCCCGCGCGACGTGCGCTGGCCGGGGCGGCTGCAGGCGGGGCTCGGCGAAGGGTGGCACGTCGTCGAGGAGGGCCTGCCCGGGCGGACGACCACGCTCGACAGCCCCCTCGCCCCGGGGAAGAACGGGCTCAGCTATCTCGTCCCGTGCCTCGACTCGCACGCGCCGCTCGACGCCGTCGTGATCTTCCTCGGCACGAACGACCTCGCCGACCGCTACTCGCTCAGCGCGAGTGACATCGCGCGCGGGGCCGGCCGCCTCGTGCACGTCGTTCGGCACAGCGCCGCGGGGGTCGACGGCGGCGCGCCGCAGCCGATCCTCGCGTGCCCGCCGCGCGTCGGCGAGACGGAGTGGGAGGACGGCTGGAAGGGAGCGCCGGGGAAGTCGGCGCTGCTGCCCGAGCGGTTCCGCGCCGTCGCCGAGGAGCTCGCGTGCCCGTTGGTCGATCTCGCCAGCGTCACCCGCTTCAGCGACGTCGACGGCGTTCACCTCGACGCTGACGGCCACGCGGCGGTCGCGCGCGCCGTCGAGGACGCGTTGCGGAGGCTCGTGGCGTGAGCGCGAACCGCCTGCGCGCGATCCTGATCCTCACGCTCGTCGCCGCGGCGATCATCAGCGTCGTCGGGAAGAAGGCGGACTCGCCGCTGATCGGATGGTTGTCGTTCGCGCTCTTCATCGCCGGCGTCGCCCTCTACTTCGCCTGGCGGCGGGCCGTGGCTGCTAGAGTTTTCGACCGAGAGGCGAAAACTACTGATGAGACTGGCGCTCGCCCAGATCAATAGCGTCGTCGGCGACCTCGGCGGCAATCGCGACCGCGTCGTCGCGAGGATCGAGGAGGCGCGCGAGGCCGGCGTGGACGTCGTCCTCTTCCCCGAGCTCGTGGTCACGGGCTATCCGCCGGAGGATCTCCTGCTGCGCCCAGGCTTCCTGCGCGCGGCGCGGCGCGAGGTGGAAGCGATCGCAAAGGCCGCGCAGGGACTGACGGTGCTCGTCGGCGCGCCGCATCTCGACACCGATCTCTACAACGCCTGCTACGTCCTCGCCCGTCGCGAGATCCGCGGCGTCTACCGCAAGCGCTTCCTGCCGAACTACGGCGTCTTCGACGAGGATCGCTACTTCGCGTCGGGCCGCGACCTGCTCCTGCTCCGGTTCGGCGACGTGCTCGTCGGCCCGACGGTCTGCGAGGACGTGTGGCAGCCCGGGCCGCCCGCGACCGACCTCGCGCTCGCCGGCGCGCAGCTGATCGCGAACATCTCGGCGTCACCGTTCCACGTCGGCAAGGACCGCGAGCGGGAGGAGATGCTGCGCGTGCGGGCACGCGACAACTCCTGCTTCTTCGCGCTCTGCAACGCGGTCGGCGGACAGGACGAGCTGATCTTCGACGGGCACTCGGTCGTGATCGACGACGACGGCGAAGTCGTCGCGCGTGCGCCCGGGTTCGAGGAGACGCTGCTCGTGGTGGACATCGACCCGACGGCGACGGTGGGGCGACGCCTGCGCGACGTCCGCCGCCGCTCCCTCGCACGCGAGCGCGAGGACCGCGTCGAGGTGGAGCAGGTCGAGCTCGCTCCGCCGGCCGAGCAGACGACGGCGCTTCACCCGGAGCCCGCGCCGCAGCTCGACGACCTCGAGCAGATGCGCGCCGCGCTCGAGCTCGGGCTGCGCGACTACGTGGAGAAGAACGGGTTCGCGGACGTCGTGATCGCGGTGTCGGGCGGAATCGACTCGGCGTTGACCGCCGCGATCGCCGTCGGCGCTCTTGGCGCGGGCCGCGTGCACGCGGTCTCGATGCCCTCGCGCTTTTCGTCCGAGGGGACGCGCGGCGACGCGCGCCGGCTCGCCGAGAACCTCGGGGTCGACTTCCGCGAGATCGCGATCGAGGCGGTGGTCGAGGCATTCACTGCGGCGCTCTCGGCGTCGTTCGTCGGCCGCGAGCCCGATCTCACCGAGGAGAACCTGCAGGCGCGCGTCCGCGGCACGCTGTTGATGGCGCTCTCGAACAAGTTCGGCTGGCTCGTCGTCGCAACGGGCAACAAATCCGAGCTGTCCGTTGGCTACGCGACGCTCTACGGCGACATGGCGGGCGGGTTCGCGCTCCTGAAGGACGTGTACAAGACCGATGTCTTCCGCCTCTCCCGGGCGCTGAACGAGCGGGCGGAGCGGGAGCTGATCCCGCAGACGATCATCGACCGCGC
>DATHAE010000080.1:0-7480 GCA_035296805.1 Gaiellaceae bacterium
TCGCCGCGTCGGCGGACACCGCGTCGTGGATCGACTGGGAGCAGCGCAAGCACGAGAAGCTGCTCGCCGCCTGACGTCTACACTTGCCGACCGACCGAACAGAGAGGGATTGATGGCGACCACGAAACGACACGACGTGAAGGACCTTGCGCTCGCGCCCGAGGGCGTACGGCGCATCATGTGGGCCGACCGGCAGATGCCGGTGCTCTCGGCGATCCGCGAGCGCTTCGACGCCGAGCAGCCGCTCGCCGGCTACCGCGTCGCCGCGTGCCTCCACGTCACGACGGAGACCGCGAACCTGATGCGCACCCTGAAGGCCGGCGGCGCCGACGTCGTGCTCTGCGCGTCGAACCCGCTGTCGACTCAGGACGATGTCGCAGCCGCGCTCGTCGACGAGTTCGACATCTCGGCCTTCGCCATCAAGGGCGAGGACAACGACACGTACTACCAGCACATCGAGGCCGCGGTCGACCACAAGCCGCAGCTGACGATGGACGACGGCGCCGACGTGATCGGCGTCCTCCACAGCGCCCGCCGCGACCAACTCGGCGACATCATCGCGGGCATGGAGGAGACGACCACGGGCGTCATCCGGCTCAAGGCGATGGAGGCCGAGGGCGCGCTCGCATTCCCGGTGATCGCGGTCAACGACGCACGGACGAAGCACTTCTTCGACAACCGCTACGGCACGGGGCAGTCGACGCTCGACGGGATCATCCGCGCGACGAACGTCCTCATCGCAGGCAGCAGGTTCGTCGTCGCCGGCTACGGCTGGGTCGGGCGCGGTGTCGCCATGCGCGCCAAAGGCATGGGCGCGCACGTGATCGTGACGGAGGTCGACCCGATGCGCGCGCTCGAGGCGCTCATGGACGGCTACCAGGTGCTGCCGATGATCGAGGCGGCGTCGATCGGCGACATCTTCTGCACCGCGACAGGCGACAAGCACGTGATCTCGCTCTCCCACATGGAGCGCATGAAAGATGGCGCGATCATCTGCAACACCGGCCACTTCAACGTCGAGATCGACATCCCGGCGCTGCGGGCTCTCGCCACCGAGACGCGCGAGGCCCGCAACTTCGTCGAGGAGTTCAAGATGGCCGACGGCCGCCGCATCTTCCTGCTTGCCGACGGCCGGCTCGTCAACATCTCGGCCGCCGAGGGCCACCCGGCGCTCGTGATGGACATGTCGTTCGCGAACCAGGCGCTCGCGACCGAGTACGCCGTCCAGCACGCGGCGTCGCTCGAGAAGAAGGTGTACCCCGTCCCGACGGAGATCGACAACGAGATCGCACGGCTGAAGCTCGAGACGATGGGCGTCTCGATCGACCGGCTCACGGAGGACCAGGCGAAGTACCTCGCGTCGTGGGACCAGGGCACGTAGCCCTCGCGCTTGCGCTTGCCGTCGCGGCCGCCGCCGTCGTCGTCCCGGCGGCGCCGGCGCGGGCGCACGGCGTGCCGTGGACGGTCGTCGCGTCGGGGTCGCGCGTCGGAAGCGCCGAGGCCGATGCCGCGTCGCTGCTCCGCACGCGGACGGCGGTCCGGGCGTTCTCGAGCCTGCTCCCGCTCGAGGAAGCAAGGCGCGTCGCCGCCGTCGACCTCACGCGCTCCGCGCTCGTCGCGGTGGTCGCGCCGTTCCCGTCGTGCGGCTGGAGCGTTCGCGTGCGGGCGCTCGAGCGGAGCGGGACGCGGCTCCGCGTTCTCTTCGCGGCACAGCCGCCGGCGAAGGGGACGGTCGTGTGCGAGGCGCTCACGCGCGCGTACGTCGTGTTGCGCGTCCTGCGATCGCAGGTCGCGGGTGTCGTCCGCGCGGTTCCGATCCGCGCGTGATCGAGCCCGAGCGGATCCTCCGGCTCGAGAGCGATCGTGTCGTCCTCCTCGACCAGCGCCGCCTGCCGCTCGAGGAGGTCGAGATGGAGTGCTTCTCCGCGGCGGAGGTCGCGGACGCCATCCGGACGATGGTCGTCCGCGGCGCCCCTGCGATCGGCATCGCCGCCGCCTACGGGTACGCGCTCGCGGCCGCCCGTGGCGAGGTCCTCGGCGCGGCCGACCGCGTCCTCCGCGCGTCGCGACCGACGGCCGTCAATCTCGCGTGGGCGCTCGACGAGATGCGTGACGACCCGTCCTACGAGCGGGCACGGGCGATCCACGCCGACGAGGTCGACCGCTGCCGCCGCATGGCCGCGCACGCCGCGGAGCTGCTCGCGCCGGGAACTCGGGCTCTCACCCATTGCAACGCCGGCGGGCTCGCGACGGGCGGCTACGGAAGCGCCGTCGGGGCGCTCGTCGCGGCGTACGAGGGGGGGCTGCTCGACCACGTGTGGGTCGACGAGACGCGGCCGCTCCTGCAGGGTGCGCGCCTGACCGCGTGGGAGCTCGAGGCCGCGGGGATCCCGCACGCCGTGATCGCCGACTCGGCCGCCGCCTCGCTGATGGCCGCGGGCACCGTCGACTGTGTCGTGACCGGCGCCGACCGCGTCGCCGCGAACGGCGACACGGCGAATAAGATCGGCACATACGCGCTCGCGGTTCTCGCGCGCCACCATGCGATCCCGTTCTACGTGGTCGCTCCGACGTCGACCGTCGACCTCAGCACCGCGACGGGCTCGGAGATCCCGATCGAGGAGCGCGACCCGACAGAGATCACGGACCGCTTCGTCGCGCGGAACCCCGCGTTCGACGTCACGCCGGCCGCGTTGATCACGGCGATCGTCACGGAGCGCGGCGTCCACGGCGCGCCGTTCACCGAATCGCTCGCCGGGGACGTGACTCGGACGTGAAAGCGCTCGTTCTGGCGGCTGGGTACGCGACGCGTCTTCGGCCGCTCACCGACAGCGTCGCGAAGGAGTTGCTGCCGGTCGGCGGGCGCCCGATCGTCGACTGGATCCTCGACAAGGTCGACGAGGTGGACGAGGTGGACGAGGTGCACCTCGTGACGAACGCGCGGAAGGCGCCCTGGTTCCGGGACTGGGTCGGCGGTCGGCGGGTCACGATCCACGACGACGGAACGACGTCCAACGACGACCGCCTCGGCGCGATCGGCGACATCCGGTTCGTCCTCGACAGCGGCGCGCTGGCAGGGGACGACGTGCTCGTGATCGCGGGCGACAACCTCTTTGAGTTCAGCCTCGCCGAATACGTCGCGTTCTGGAGCTCGAAGGGACGTGCAAGTGCGGTTGCGGTGCGCGACATCGATTCACGAGAGCTGGCGGCGAAGTACGCCGTCGTCGACCTCGACTCCGACGGGCGCGTCATCGGCTTCGTCGAGAAGCCAGACGAGCCCTCGTCCACCCTGATCGCGACGGCGACCTATGTCTTCCACCACGACCACGTCGCGCTCGTGCCGGCGTATCTCGACGCGGGGAATCCGCCGGATCAGCCCGGACGATTCGTCGCATGGCTGCAGGCGCGCGAGCCGGTCTACGGCTACCGCTTCCACGAGCGCTGGTTCGACGTCGGCGACAGCGAGCAACTGCTCGAAGCCGACAACGAGTTGCGCGGGCGCGTCGGGCTGCCCGTCCGCGACGAGTACTCGCTTGACGTGGGCACAAATTTGTCACAAAGCTGACACAGACAGGTCACACGCTCCGCCGTACGGTGTGGAGCGTGGGCACTGGATCTCGTCCTTCCGCCGTACTGCGTCTCCTGCCGCGCGCATGGAGCATGGCTCTGCGCCGCGTGCGAGCGCTCGTTCGTGCGCCTGCGGCCGCCCCTGTGCGCCCGGTGCGGTGGGCCGTCGGCGTGGGCGGTCGACCGGTGCCGCGAATGCTCCGGACGCCGTCTCGCGTTCGCGACGGCGCGCGCGGCGGTCTCGTACTCCGGCCCGACGCCCGATGTCGTTCGGGCGTGGAAGGAGCGCGGCCTCCGCCCGCTCGCGATCCTCGCCGCCAACGTCGTCGCGGACCTCGTGCCGCGGCCGGCGGCAGACGTCATCACGTATATCCCGCCCGATCGAGACCGCAGCGTGCGGCGCGGGCACCATCCGGCCCGACGGCTCGCCCGCGAGCTGGCGGCTCGGTGGGAGCTCGAGCCGTCCCCGCTGCTCGCCCGAGCGCGGCCGGTGACGCGGCAGGCGGGCCTGACGCTCCCCGAGCGGCGTCGGAACGTCCGCGGCGCCTTCCGCGCGGACGGAGTCGTCCCGCGACGGGTCGTGCTCGTCGACGACGTGTACACGACCGGTGCCACGGTTGCCGCGGCGGCGTCCGCGCTGCGCGCGGGTGGTGCGCGGAGGGTCGACGTCGTCACCTTTGCGCGCGCCGTCCGCTAGGCTCGCCAGGACGAGCTGGCCACGGAGGAGGGGACGGATGCGTCTTCGCGTGAAAGGCAAGAACGTCGAGGTCAGCACCGCGTTGAGGGAGTACGCCGAGGCGAAGCTGTCGAAGCTCTCGAAGCAGCTCGCTGAGCAGACGCAGGTCGAGGTCGAGCTCTCCGAGGAGAAGAACCCGTCGATCGCGGCGAGCCACGTCGCGGAGGCGACGATCTTCACGAAAGGTACGACGCTCCGGGCGCGCGAAGCGTCGCGCGACATGAAGGCCTCGATCGACCAGCTCGCGGACAAGCTCGAGCGGCAGGTCAAGAAGTACCGCGAGAAGCGCGTCGAGGAGCCGCGGCGGCAGAGCCCGAACGGGTCCGACTCCGTCAGGTAGTGCGGCGGTTCCGGCGAAGCAAGGCGCTCCACGAGCGTCTGGCGGAGGAGGGCGGGCTCGACTTGGACGCCGTCCCGCCGTCCGGCGCGAGGCCGCCGGGATGGTTCGGCGAGCAACTCGGCGACGCCGGGATCCACGGCGTGGCGAGGCCGCGCCGCTGGGATGCGGTCGAGACGGTCGAGTCGCGCGGGCTTCGGGGGTCCGCGGTGCACTTCGTCGTGCTGCCGGACCGCGTGCTCCTCGTCGAGGAGAACGAGCCCGAGGAGGCCCTGACCGTCCTGGCCGAGGGTGTCGAGCGGGCAATCGAGGTTCCGTATCGCGCGGAAGGCGTCCGGCGTGAGGGCGACCTGTGGTCGGTGGCGGCGCGGCGGATCCGCGTGCTCGAGGTGAAGGGACTGCGCGGTGACGAGGCCGAGCTGACGAACGTCGGCGGCGTCCGGGAGCTTGTCTTGGACGGCACGCGGACGCTGCACGCTGCGCCCGCGCTCGCGCAGGCCGGCGAGGCCGAAGGCCCCGAGTACGTCGTCCGCGCGCGGCGGCTTGACGGCGACCTCTGGGAGGTGGAGGCGACGCCGCTGTGAGGGCCGCTCGCTGCGCGTCGCGGGCCGCCGCGCTCGAGGCGGTACCCTGTCGCCATGCCTCAGCTGGGCTCCTTCGAGAAGGTCCTGCGCTTCGGCGAGGGCCGTCGCATGAAGCGTCTGCAGGAGCAGGCCGCGTACATCGCGACTCTTGAGCCCGAGTTCCGCGACCTCTCGGACGACCAGCTCCGCGCGAAGACGACCGAGTTCCGCGAGCGCCTCGAGAACGGGGAGGAGCTCGACAACCTGCTGTTCGAGGCCTACGCGGCCGTCCGGGAGGCGCGCCTGCGCGAGTCCGACCAGCGAATGTTCGATGTCCAGATGATGGGCGGGATCGTCCTTCACGAGGGCGACGTCGCAGAGATGAAGACCGGCGAGGGAAAGACCTTCGTCGCGAGCCTCGCGCTCTACCTGAACGCACTGCCCGCAACCGGCGTCCACCTCGTGACGGTGAACGACTACCTCGCCCAGCGCGACGCGGAGTGGAATCGCGGCGTCTACGAGCGGCTCGCCATGACCGTCGACTACATCGAGAACATGATGCCGTTCGACCGCCGCAAGCAGGCGTACGCGGCCGACATCACGTACGGCACGAACTCGGAGTTCGGCTTCGACTACCTCCGCGACAACATGGCGATCTCACTCGACGGGGTCGTCCAGCGCGGTCACAGCTACGCGATCGTCGACGAGGTCGACTCGATCCTGATCGACGAGGCGCGCACCCCGCTGATCATCTCGGGCGAGCCGCAGACGGCCGCCAAGACGTATTACGACTTCGCGCGCGTCGTCAAGGGCCTCCAGGGTGCGCAATCGAAGGGGACGAAGGCCCAGGACGAGATCCTCCAGCAGGAGAACGACTTCGTCTACGACGAGAAGCACAAGACGGTCGCGCCCGGTGAGGCCGCGATCGAGAAGGTCGAGCGGGCGCTCAAGATCGACAACCTCTACGACCCGCGGAACGTCCAGCTCGTCAATCACCTGATCCAGTCGCTGAAGGCCGAGTCGCTTTACAAGCGGGACGTCGACTACGTGATCCAGGACGGCGAGGTCAAGATCGTCGACGAGTTCACCGGTCGGATCATGGAGGGCCGCCGCTGGTCCGAGGGCCTCCACCAAGCGATCGAGGCCAAGGAGAACGTCCCGATCCAGGAGGAGCACCTCACGCTCGCGACGATCACGCTCCAGAACTACTTCCGGCTGTACGAGAAGCTCGCCGGAATGACCGGCACGGCGAAGACCGAGGAGAAGGAGTTCGTCGAGATCTACAACCTCGACGTCGTCCCGATCCCGACGAACGTCGCCGTCGAGCGGCTCGACAAGAACGACCTCATCTTCAAGACGAAGGACGCCAAGTTCAAGGCCGTGATCACCGACATCAAGGAGCGGCACGAGAAGGGCCAGCCGGTGCTGGTCGGGACGATCGCCGTCGAAACGTCGGAGTACCTGAGCGAGCTGCTCAAGCGCCAGGGCGTGCCGCACAACGTCCTCAACGCGAAGGAGCACGCGCGCGAGGCACAGATCATCATCGACGCCGGCGAGGAGGGCGCGGTCACGATCGCGACGAACATGGCCGGCCGCGGCGTCGACATCAAGATCGACGACCGCGTGCGCGAGGTCGGCGGCCTCTACGTCCTCGGCACCGAGCGGCACGAGTCACGGCGCATCGACAACCAGCTCCGCGGCCGCTCGGGTCGTCAGGGCGACCCCGGCGAGACGCGCTTCTACCTGTCGGGACAGGACGATCTCGTCCGTCTGTTCGCCGGCGACCGGATCTTCAACATCATGGAGCGCTTCAAGCTCCCCGAGGACGAGCCGATGGAGGCGAAGATCCTCTCGAACCAGATCGAGGGTGCACAGAAGAAGGTCGAGGAGCAGAACTTCGTCGCGCGCAAGAACGTCCTCAAGTACGACGACGTGATGAACGTCCAGCGCCAGAAGATCTATGAGCAGCGGCGGCGGGTTCTCGACGGCCATGACCTGAACGAGGACCTGCGCGAGGAGTGGCTGCCCGAGGTGATCTCGAACGTCGTTGCCGAGTACACGCCGGGCGAGATCAACGAGGAATGGGATCTCGACGAGCTCGTGACGGCGATGGGGCAGCTCTACGGGACCGGCGTCGCCGCCGAAGAGCTCCGGTCGCTCGACCGCGAGGACATCGTCCAGGAGTTCCTCGACGACGCGCTCGACGCGTACACGGAGCGGGAGCGAAGCATCGAGGAGATCCAGCCGGGGCTGATGCGCGACCTCGAGCGCTACATC
>DATHAE010000081.1:0-2788 GCA_035296805.1 Gaiellaceae bacterium
GACGGGTCGAAGCCGACCAACAGCTCGACGCTGTGGGACGCCACCGGCCCGCGTGAGCCGGGCCAGTCCTTCACCGTCACGACGACGACGACCTTCAAGTGGATGGCGACGGACATGAAGGGCAACGTCTCGACGGGGTTCCAGAAGTTCACGATCAAGTAGCGAATCACGGACGGCGGGCGGCTCGCTCCGGCGGGCCGCCCGCCGTACGGCCGCCGGTGTGAACGGGCGTCCGCGCCTCGTGTCCGTCCTCGTGCCGGCGGCGGTCGTCGCCGCCGCGGCTGTGGCGATCGCCGCGATCTGGACACAGGGAGGCGACCCGCCGCCCGCCGCGCCCGCCGCAGAGGTGGACGCATGCCGTGGGTTGACGGACGACGGTGCCCGCTCCTGCTACACGCGCGAGTTCCTCGCCCGGGTGGAGGGCCGGCGCGACCCGCGACCGGTGGTGAAGGAGATTGCGGACTCCGCGTGGCGCCGGGGCGGGTTCCTGCTCTCGAACTGCCACGGCGTGATGCACACGGTCGGCAGGACGTACGCGCGCGAGAAGGGCGTGACGCTTTCGACCTTGATGAACTACCTCCCGCGCAACAACGATCCCTCGTGCAGCGCCGGCTTCGCGCACGGGCTCGTGACGGCGGTCGCTCCGCTGATCGATCCGAGGCGACCGCGCGCTGCGGCCGCCGTGTGCGGCGACGCGCGCACGCGGTACCAGCGCTACAGCTGCATCCACGGCTTCGGGCACGCGTTCATGCGCATCAACTCGGACCGGCTCAGGCCGGCGCTCCACCTCTGCCACGCGCTCGGGCCGCGTGCGGACGCAGACTGCGCTCAGGGCGCGTACCACGACTACTGGTTCGCGGTCGCGGGCGCCGACGACGCGATGCTGACCGAGAAGGCGGTCAAGGACCCGCGAGAGCTGTGCGCCGCTCAGCCCGCGGCATATGTGCGCCCGTGCTGGTACCGCGCCTTCATCGACAACCGCCCGAGCGCGTTCGCGGTGCAGGCTCCCGAGGACGTGGATGCGCTGTGCCACGACCTTCGGGCGCTGCAGCGCCAGGCATGCGTGACCGCAGCGTCGGTGATCGGTCCATCGGACCCCGGGCTCCAACTCGAGCTCTGCAGAGGCCTTCGCGTTGCCTCCGACGCTGCGAACTGCGTTCGCGGGACGAAGGTCCAGAACGTGCTCGGCGCGCCTGCGACCCAGTACGTCAGGCTGATCGAGCGCTGCGAAGGGTTCGCGGTCGCCGCCCGCGGCGCCTGCTACCGGTGGCTCGGCAAGGTGCTCGCCGTCGTCACCGACGGCGGCTTCGCGCGCACCGGTTGTCCCAAGCTTGCCGAGGTCGCCGCCCGTCGTGAATGCAGCGCCGGCGCGCGGACGATCGACGACGCGCTCGTGACGTTCAGCTGATTCGCGCGCGCGAGGCGGACGCCCGCGCGCGGCTCGGCGGTATCGTCGCCGGGCGTGGACGAGCCTCCGCAGATCGCGCGCTTGCTCGTCTCGTGCCCTGACCGGCACGGGATCGTGGCGGCCGTCTCGGGCTTCCTCGCCGAGAGCGGCGCGAACATCCTCACTGCCGACCAGCACTCGACGGATCGCGAGGGCGGGAGCTTCTTCATGCGGATGGAGTTCCACCTGGAGAACCTCCACGAGCGCCGCGACGAGCTCGAGCGCCGGTTCGCCGGAGACGTCGCCGGGCCGTTCGCGATGGACTGGCGCCTGAACGTCGCGGACGAGCGCAAGCGCGTCGCACTGCTCGCCTCGCGCGAGGACCACTGCCTACTCGATCTGCTGTGGCGCCGCCGCCGCGGCGAGCTCGACGCGGAGATCGTCGCGGTGATCTCGAACCACCCCGACCACGCGGCCGACGTCGCCGCCTTCGGCGTCCCGTACCACCACGTTCCCACGCCCAGCGGCGGCCGCGCCGAGGCGGAGGCTCGGATGCTCGAGCTGCTCGCGGGCCACGTCGACCTCGTCGTGCTCGCGCGCTACATGCAGATCCTGACCGGCGACTTCCTGGAACGCCTCGCCGTGCCGGTGATCAACATCCACCACTCGTTCCTGCCCGGCTTCGTCGGAGCCGATCCGTACCGGCGCGCGCGCGAGCACGGCGTGAAGATCATCGGCGCGACCGCGCACTACGTGGTCGAGGAGCTCGACGCGGGGCCGATCATCGAGCAGGACGTCGCCCGCGTGACGCACCGGCAGAGCGTCGAGGAGCTGGAGCGCATCGGGCGCGACATCGAGCGCGTCGTACTCGCGCGCGCCGTCGGCTGGCACGTCGACGACCGCGTGCTCGTGCACGAAAACCGTACGGTCGTCTTCTGACTTCCGAGTTGCGCGACCTTTACCTGTGCTCGCGTTCGCATTAGCGTTGGCGGCGGGGCCGAGATGATGCATCCGACGTTCGTTCCCGACGAGCCCGGTTCGCTGTCGGCCGAGGACGATCTCTTCGGCCATCGCGACTATGCAGCAATGCTCGAGCGCGCCGTTCTCGCCGCGCCGACGCGCTTCACATTCGGTCTGTTCGGCGACTGGGGCCTCGGGAAGAGCACGATCCTGCAGGCGCTGCGGGAGCGTCTCGCGGAGCGGAGGGACTGCACGTTCGTCGGCTTCGACGCCTGGCGCTACGAGAACGACGCTCTCCGCCGCGAGTTCTTGCGGGAGCTGGCGACCCAACTCCACGCGAGCGGTGCCTTCGGGAGGTGGAAGGCCGACCGAGAGCTCAGCGTCCTCGACGAAGACGTCGCCTCGTCGCGCGAACGCGAGCTGACGCTCAGCTGGCGGCAG
>DATHAE010000082.1:0-19685 GCA_035296805.1 Gaiellaceae bacterium
GTTCGCGCAGAGCTCCATCGGCACCTGGTTTCTCGGCTTCGTCGTCGTGTCGTCGCTGTTCGCGGTGACGATCATCCTCTGGCGGCTGCCGCTCCTGCGCGCGCGGACGCGGCTCGAGTCGCCGCTCTCGCGCGAGGCGACGTTCCTCTACAACAACCTGCTGCTCGTCGCGCTCTGCCTGACGATCCTGTGGGGCGTCCTGTTCCCGATCGTGACCGAGCTGGTGAAGGGAGAGACGCGGACGATGGGTCGGCCGTACTACGACTTCTTCCTGCGCTCGTTCGGTCTGCCGCTTCTCTTGCTGATGGGGATCGGGCCGCTCATCGCCTGGCGCCGCACCTCCTGGCGTGCCCTGCTGCGCACCGTGCGCTGGCCGCTCGGGGTGGCGGTGGCGGCGGGAGCGATCCTGGCCGCGGTGGGCGCCGGATCCTCGCGCGCCGGGCTCGTCGCGTACACGTTCTGCGCGTTCGTCCTCGCTTCGATCGTCGTCGAGCTAGTGCGCGGGACGCGCGCGACCGGATCGCTGTGGCAGCTCGTGGGCCGCAACCGGCGCCGCTACGGCGGCTACATCGTCCACGCGTCGATCGTCCTGCTCGCGATCGGCGTCGCCGGGTCGAGCGCGTACTCCACCACGCGCGAGCGGAAGCTGAGCCCGGGCCAGTCGATGAGCGTCGACGGCAACAGGCTCACCTATCGAGGCCTCGAGCGTACGGCCGCCGCCAACGCGACCGAGGTTCGCGCCGTCCTCGACCTCTCCGGCCGCAGCAGCGGGACGCTCCGGTCGGGCGTGAACCGCTATCCGGCCGAGCAGCAGAGCTCGCGCGAGGTCGGGATCCGCACGAACTGGCTGCGCGCGGAGGATCTCTACGTGATCACGGACCAGATCGACCGCAACGGCGACGTCCACCTCAAGGTGCTGGTGAAGCCGCTCGTGAATCTCATCTGGCTGGCGGGCTTCGTCTTCGTCGTCGGCTCGGTGGTCGCGCTGTGGCCGGATGCGCGCGAGCAGCGCCGGCTCGTGGCACGGCTCGCGCTCGCGCGCGCGTGACCGCGGTCGTCGTCGGGGCGGTGCTCGCCGTCGCCGCGGTCGTGCTCGTCGCGCTGCCGTTCCTCCGCGAGCCGGTGTCCTCCGACGACCGGCTCGACGTGCGGACCGAGGAGCAGGAGCGGCGCCTCGCGCTGATCGAGGAGCGCGACCGCGCGCTCGCGGCGCTCAAGGAGCTCGAGTTCGACCACCGCACGGGGAAACTCTCCGACGCCGACTACCGCGAGCTCGTGGGCCCGCTCCGGCGCTCTGCCGCGGCCGCGCTGCGTGCGCTCGATGGCCGGAAAGGGTACGGTCCCGCCATGAGCGAAGCCTCGATCACCGAGCCACCGACCCCCGCGCCGGTCCCGGAGCCGGGCCCGCCGCCGGACGAGGGCAGTCCGCCCACGCCTGCGACGGTGCCCGAGCCGTACCCGCCGCCGGACGAGGCGACGCCGCCGAGCGTGCCGGAGGTTCCGGAGCCGAGCCCGCAGGAGTAGCGCGCCGGCAGCCGAAAGCTCGTCCACATGAGGCGGCTCACGCTCGGGCTCCTGCTTGCGCTCGCGCTCGCGGCGCCGGCGCTGGCCGGCGACCGCGACAGGAAGCGGTCGATCGACGCGAGGATCGAGCAGCTCAGGGGCCACCTCACGGAGCAGCGCCACCAGGAGGACGTCCTCCGCGGCCAGGTCGCGGACGTCACGGGCCGGATCCGCACGCTCGAGGCGGAGGTCGGCGACGTCTCGCTCCGCCTGCGGACGCTCGAGCAGGACCTCGCGCTCCACGAGGACCGGCTGAAGAAGCTGACGCAGCTCTTCCAGCTGCAGACGGAGCGGTACGACGCGCTCAAGGGGCAGCACAAGCTCGCTGTCGAGCGGCTCAACAACCGCCTGGTCGACATCTACGAGTCGGACGAAGTGACGTCGTTCGACGTCCTTTTCGGCGCCTCCTCGATCTCGGACGCACTCGACGAGTTCGACTACATGCGCGCGGTCGCCGACCAGGACGAGCGAATCGCGCGCGAGGTTGATCGCGCGAAGCGGCAGGTGAAGGCCGCCCGCGCGCGCACGGCGCAGGTGCGGGCGAGCGTCCGGCAGGCCGCGCGCGCGATCGCCGTTCGAACGGCCCAGACGCGCGAAGCGCGCGACGAGCTGGTCGGTGCGACGAACGACCTCGCGTCCTCGAAGCGGGAGAAGCTCCAAGACCTGTCGCAGCTGACGGCCGAGGAGCGTGCCGAGGTGGGGGAGATCGACGCGCTGCAGGCGCAGAGCGCGGCGATCGCGGCCGCGATCCGCGAGGCGCAGGCCCGCGCGGCGGCGCGCGCTGCGGCCGGTGCGGCGCGCGGCTCGTCGGTGGCGCCCGCGCCCCCGACCTCGAACGGCCCGCTCCAGTGGCCCGTGAGCGGCCCCGTGACGAGCCCGTTCGGGTGGCGCTGGGGACGGATGCACGAGGGGATCGACATCGCCGTCGGCTACGGCACCCCGATCGGCGCCGCCGGCGCCGGCACGGTCATCTACTGCGGCTGGATGGGCGGCTACGGGAACCTGATCGTGATCGACCACGGCGGCGGCCTCGCCACCGCCTACGGCCACCAGAGCTCGATCGCCGCCGGGTGCGGCCAGGCCGTGAGCCGCGGCCAGATCATCGGCTACGTCGGGAGCACCGGCCACAGCACCGGTCCGCACCTCCACTTCGAAGTCCGCGTCAACGGCGCGGCCGTCGATCCGCTCGGCTACCTGTAGCGCACGCGAAATATCGCGGCCGCCTCCAAGGAGGCGGCCGCGTCGTCGGGAGACGACTGTGCTGGTCGGCGCGCGGCGATGCGCGCTTCCCGCTTCAAAAGCATAAACGCCGCAGGGGCACGATCGGATACGGGTCGGACGCAGGGGAACGCGACAGCGCGCTGAACCCCTCCTTGTCAAGCGACCAAGGAGGCGACCGTGGCCCTACTGCTGATCGCGCTGCTCATCATCCTGATCGTGTTCGGGCTTGGCTTCTTCGTCGTGAAGTTCCTGATCTGGGTCGCGATCATCCTCGCGATCCTGTGGGTGATCGGGCTCTTCATGTCTAGAAGACGTTGAACGTCTGCGCCAGCAGGAAGACGTTCAGGGCGATGATCAGGCCCGCGACGACGGCGGCCGCTCCCGTCGTGACGCGGCGGTTGACCAGCGGCCCCATCAAATCCTTTCGGCTCGTGAACCAGACCAGGGGGACGAGGGCGAACGGGATCCCGAAGGAGAGGACGACCTGCGACATGACGAGCGTGCGCGAGGGGTTGAGGCCGAGGGCGATGACCACGAACGCCGGGATCATCGTCACCGCGCGCCGGACCCAGACCGGGATCTGGCGGCGTATGAAGCCCTGCATCACGACCTGACCGGCAAGCGTCCCGACCGCGGAGCTCGAGAGCCCCGAGGTGAGGAGCGCCAGCGCGAACAGCACCGACGAGGCTCCGCCGAGGATGGGCTCCAGGGTCTGGTGGGCGCCCTCCAGCGAGTCCACGTCCTCGCGGCCCGTGCGGAAGAACGTCGCCGCGGCCATCACGAGCATCGACATGTTGATCAGGCCGGCGATCGTCATCGCGACGATGACGTCGATCCGCGTGTAGCGCAGGAGCGTGCGCGCGTCCTCGCTGTTCTCGGCCACGATCCGGTCCTGCGTCAGCGCCGAGTGGAGGTAGATGACGTGCGGCATCACCGTCGCGCCGAGGATGCCGACCGCGAGGAGCAGCGACTCCGAGCCCTCGAACCCGGGCAGGATCGCGTGCTTCCCGACCTGCACGAGGTCGGGGTCGGCGAAGACGAGCTCGGCCAGATAGCACGCGCCGATGATGCCGACGAGCACCGCGATCACGGCCTCGAGCGGGCGGAAGCCCCAGCGCTGAAGCCCGAGGATCGCAAACGCGGCGACTCCTGTCAGGACGGCCGACGGGAAGAGCGGCCACCCGAACAGGAGGTGGAAGCCGAGCGCCGCGCCGAGGAACTCGGCCAGGTCGGTCGCCATCGCGATCGCCTCCGCCTGGATCCACAGCCCGATCGACGTACGGCGCGAGAAGTTTTCGCGGCAGACCTCCGGCAGGTTGCGGCGGGTCGCGATCCCGAGCTTCGCCGACAGCGTCTGGATCAGCATCGCCATCAGGTTCGAGGCGACGATCACCCACACGAGCGTGTAGCCGAACTTCGCCCCGCCGGCGATGTTGGTCGCGAAGTTGCCGGGGTCGATGTACGCGACGCACGCGATGAACGCGGGGCCGAGGAACGGTAGGATCCGGAACCGCGTCCGGTGCAGCGCCTCGTCGACGGTGCGGAGCCCCTCCGGGAGTTCGGCTGGCGGCGTCCCGATCACCCGACGGAGTTTAGCCGGGGCTAAACTTTCTGCACGAGGCGGAGGTCGGGCAGGTTTCGCCAGCGGTCGTCGAGGCCGAAGCCGTAACCGACGAAGAACTCGTCGGGAACCGTGAAGCCGACGTAGCGCACCGGGAGGTCGTCGACGAGCCGTCGGTACGGGCGGTCGAACATCGCCACGCCGACGAGCGACGCGGGATTGCGAAGCGACAGCGTCCGGTACAGGTAGTGCATCGTCAGCCCTGTGTCGACGACCTCGTCGACCAGAAGCACGTCGCGCCCCTCGATCTCGGTGTCGAGGTCCTTCAGGAAGCGGATGCTCTCGTGACCGCCCGTCTCGGCGCCGCCGTAGCCCGCGAGCTCGAGGTAGTCGTGCGCGTGGTGGATCGGGATCGCGCGCGAGAGGTCGGCGACGAACGGGACGCACGCCTTCAGCGCGCCGATGAGCAGCGGCTCGCGGCCCGCGTAGTCGGCGGCGATCTCGGAGCCGAGCTCGCGCACGCGCGTCGCCAGCTCCTCCGCGTCGAGGTACACCTCGCCGATCCGCGCGTCCTGGGTCAGGACGCGCGGGGCAGGCCGTAGCGCGACGCGAGCCGCTCGAAGTCGCGCTCGTAGAAGAGCTTGATGCGGACGTCCGGGTACCGCTGCTTGAGCTTGCGCAGCTTGCGGTTCTTGCGCGTCACGAGCGACTGCTTCATGACCGTGACCTCGAGGTACAGGTCCTGCTCGGGGAGGTAGAAGTCGGGCGTAAATGCCTCGAGGACGCGGCCTTCCTCGTCCTCCTCGAGCACGAACGTGCGCGGTTCGTACATCCACGGGATGCCGTAGTAATCGAGGATCTTCGCGTACTCGAGCTCCGGCTCGTTCTGGAAGCGCGGTGGCGTGTCACCCCGGAATGCCTGGAAATCCGGCATTTGGAGCGTCATCCTCACCACGGTAGCAGCGGAATCGGACGCCTTCCCGTCTCTTTAGACTCCGTTCATCGACTCCACGTTCACGATCGCTCATCTGTCGGACATCCATTGCGGGGACCCGCACTTCGTCCCGGACCTGATGGAGCGAGCGATCGCGGAGATCAACGGGCTCGAGCCGGACATCGTCGTCTGCTCCGGCGACCTGACCACGTTCGGCTTCAAGGAGGAGTACGCGCAGGCAAAGCGCTACCTCGACCGGATCGAGTGCGACTCGTTCGTGGTGGTGCCGGGGAACCACGACTCGCGCAACGTCGGGTACCTGCATTTCGAGGATCTCTACGGCTCGCGGAACTCCGTGCTCAGCAAGGGCGATTGCACCGTCGTTGCCGTCGACTCCACTGAGCCCGACCTGGACAACGGGTCGGTCGGCCGCGGGCGGTACAAGTGGATCGAGGAGCAGTTCGACGAGAACCCGTCGCGCCTGCGCGTGTTCGTCCTCCACCACCACCTGCTGCCGGTGCCGGGAACCGGCCGCGAGCGCAACGTCGTCCACGACGCCGGCGACGCGATCGAGTGCCTCCAGCGCGCGGGCGTGCACCTCGTCCTCTCGGGCCACAAGCACGTGCCGTACGCGTGGAAGCTCGAGAACCTGTTCGTCGTCAACACCGGCACCGTTTCGTCGCTGCGCCTCCGCGGGCACACGAGGCCCTGTTACAACGTCGTCGAGGTGTCCGGATCGCACGTCGCCGTCTGGCGCCGCTACCCGTTCCACGGCCAGGAGCGGATCATCCAGTTCGACCTCGAGACGCTCGAGTACGAGAAGTACACCGGCCGAATCGACCGTGAGGTGACGACCCAGCGGTGAGCGGTTTCCTCACGTTCCCGACGTGTCGCTGCGGGTTCGCTCGCGGAGGGCACAGTGCTCTGCACGGGCCCGGCAGGCGGTCAGGGGCGTGAGGGCGGTCGCGCTGATCGACGGGGAGCACTACGTGTCGGTCGTGCGCGACGCGCTCGCCGAGCTGCCGTACGAGGTCGTGGCCGCGATCCTCGTCGGCGGGACCGAGAAGCTGCGCGGCGGCGAGGACTACGGCGTTGCGTTGCGCGACGACTTCGGCGACGCCGAGATCGTGGTCGACCTCTCGGACGAGCCGGTGCTCGGGCCGGCGGAGCGGATGCGCTGGGCCTCGCGCGCGCTCGCGGCGGGACTGCCGTACGTGGGCGCCGACTTCCGCTTCGACCCGCCGCGGCTGGAGCCGGTCGACGCGCCCTCGATCGCGGTCATCGGCACCGGGAAGCGCGTCGGCAAGACCGCAGTCACGGGCCATCTCGTGCGGCTGCTGGCTCGCGAGCACGACGTCGTGGTGGTCGCGATGGGCCGCGGCGGACCGGCGGAGCCGGAGGTGATCGAGACGCCGCCGACGGTCGACGATCTGCTCGAGCTCTCCCGGTCGGGAAGGCACGCCGCGTCGGACCACCTCGAGACGGCGGCGATCTGCGGCGTGACGACGATCGGCTGCCGTCGCGCCGGCGGCGGGCTGGCGGGGGCGGTCACGACGTCGAACGTGCTCGAGGGCGCGCGGATCGCGGTCGAGCGCCGCCCCGACGTGATCGTCTTCGACGGCAGCGGCGCCGCAATGCCGCCGATCGCCGTCGACCGCCGCGTCCTCGTCGTCGGCGGCCGCCAGGACGCAGACGCGTACCTCAACACCTACCGCCGCCTGATCTCCGACGTCGTCGTCGCCGTCAACTGCGATGTCGAGGGCGCGATCGCGGCCACGCTTCGCCTGCGGCCCGTCGAGCCCGTCGAGGGCCGCGTCGCCGTCTTCACCGCCGGCGGGACCGACGTCGACCACCTCGAGGCCGAGGTCGTCCACGTCTCGTGCAACCTCGCCAACCGCGACGCGCTGCGCGAGGAGCTCGCGCACGTCGATGCGGACACCTACCTCGTCGAGGTGAAGGCCGCGGCGATCGACGTAGTCGCCGAGCACGCGCACGCGGCGGGCAAGAGGGTCGTCCTCGCGGGGAACGACGTCGTCGCGCCCGACCTCGACGAGGCGCTCCTCGCGCTCGCGCCGGTGGCGGCATGACTCACAGACGGTACGGGGATCCCCTGCCGCTGGGCGAGCCCGACGGCCTGCCGTACTCGAAGGGCCTGATGGCGCGCGCGCTGATCGCGGCGGGGGTGACGGCCGAGCGCGCGTACGCGCTCGCGCGGCGGATCGAGTCGGACCTCGTCGACCGCGGCGAGTACACGATCGAGCTCGACCGGCTGGAGGAGCTCGCGGCCGACGTGCTCGGCCCCGACGACGCGGCGCGGACGACTCGCCGCCTGCGCCGCTACCAGGACCTGCAGGCGCTCGATCTCCCGATCGTGCTCCTCGTCGGCGGCGCGACCGGCACGGGGAAGTCGACCGTCGCGACGGAGGCCGCACACCGGCTCGGGATCACCCGCGTCACCTCGACCGACTTCATCCGCCAGACGATCCGTGCCTTCTTCTCGAAGGGCTTCATGCCGTCCGTGCACTACTCGAGCTTCGACGCGGGCGATGCGGTCGAGGACGCGGAGACGGGCGACCCGACGCTGCTCGGATTCCTTGCGCAGACGAGGAACGTGCTCGTCGGGGTCGAGGCGGCCGTCCAGCGTGCGCTCGCCGAGGGATGGTCGATCGTGCTCGAGGGCGTCCACCTCGTGCCGGGGATGGTCCCGCAGCAGATCGAGGGCGCGCTCGTCGTCCACGTCGTGCTCCGGGTGCCGGACCCCGACGTGCACGCGACCCATTTCCACGTCCGCGACACCGCGACCGGCGGCGTCCGCGCAATGGACAAGTACCTCTCGCGGCTCGGCGACATCCGCCGCATCCAGGACTACATCGTGGCGCGCGCGGAGCGGACGGGGACGCCCGTGATCGACAACGACAACCCGGACCACGCCACGGACGAGGTGATGCAGCTCGTGCTGTCGTCGGCCGAGCGGGTTCAACCGGTCCGATGACCGAGCTCGAGCAGCGCCCCGACGAGGAGGCGCCGCAGCGCGAGGTGCTGCGGCCGGCGTGCCTCTGCGAGACCTACGCGCGGGTGACCGAACGCGCCGCCCTGGGCGGCGCGCGGTGGCTCGGGCGCGCCGACCAGGACGCCGCCGAGCACGCCGCTTTTTCCGGCGCACGGTTCGCGCTCGAGGCGATGCCGATCACGGGGCACATCGTGATCGGCGCGTCCGAGGACGCCGAGCAGCTCGCGATCGGCACCACGATCGGGGCCGGCGGCGAGGAGGTCGACCTCGCGCTCGACCCGCTGGAGGGGCGCGCGGTCACGGCGCGCGGCGGCAACAACGCGATCTCGATGATCGCCGTCGGCCCCCGCGGGTCGATGCCGCGGCTGCCCGAGATGTACATGCGCAAGATGTCCGTCGGCCCGCTCGCGCGCGGCAAGATTGCGCTCTCGCGGCCGGTCGCGGAGAACATCAACTCGATCGCCGAGGCGTTCGGCCGGATGGCGAACGACGTGACGACGATCGTGCTCGACCGGCCGCGCCACCACGACCTGATCGAGGAGATCCGCGCCTCCGGCGCGCGCATCAAGCTGATCCAGGACGGCGACGTGCTCGCGTCCATCTCGGCCGCGGTCCGGGGGACGAACGACCACCTCGCGATCGGGATCGGCGGCACGAGGCAGGCCGTGCTCGCGGCCGCGGCGCTGCGGTGCCTCGGGGGCGAGCTGCAGGCGCAGCTGTGGCCCACGCGGCGCGCCGAGATCGAAGCCGCTCGGGAGCACGGGATCGAGGACGTCGACCGCATCTTCACGATCGACGACCTCGCGCCGCAGGAGGTGATCGTCGTCGCAACCGGGGTCTCGAACGGCGAGCTGCTCCGCGGCGTCCGCTACCTCACAGACTCCGCCCGCACGCACACGCTCGTCATGTGCACGCGCTGCAACTGGGTCCGCTTCGTGGACGGCATCCACTTCTTCGCCCGCGAGCGGCGCGAGGAAGTCCGCCTGATCTAGAGTGGCGGCATGCCGTCGAAGGAAGAGGTTGTCGAGGCGCTGCGCGGGGTCGAGGACCCGGAGCTCGGGATGGACATCGTCGAGCTCGGGCTCTTCTACGACGCCGAGATCGAGGGCTCGACCGTCAAGGTCACGCACTCGCTGACCTCGATGGGGTGCCCCGCGGGGCCGATGATCATGGAGGACATCGACCGCGCGGTCCGAGAGATCCCCGGCGTCGAGGACGTCGACGTCGAGCTGACGTGGGAGCCTCCCTGGACGCCGGACCGCATGAGCGACGACGCGAAGTTCATCCTGGGCTTCGGCTGATCGGCTTCGGCTAGCGCCTCGCCTTCACGGGTGGCGGCGGCGCGACGGTGCCGCTCATGCGGGGCGATGCTAGCCTCGCCGCCGCGATGCGCCGTGTCCAGGTCGAAGGCGTCAGCGGGTCGGGCAAATCGACGACCGGTCGCGCGCTCGCCGACCGGCTCGGCGTGCCGTACGTCGAGCTCGACGCGCTCCACCACGGGGCGGGGTGGGTCGAGGCGACGGCGGACGAGCTGCAGGCGAAGGTGCGGCCGATCGTCGCGGAGGACGGCTGGGTGATCGACGGCTCCTACCGCGCGAAGCTCGGGACGATGGTGATCGAGCGTGCGGATACCGTCGTGTGGCTCGACCTGCCGATCCGCGTGTGGTTGCCGCGGCTTGCGTCGCGCACGCTCCGGCGGATGGTCACCGGCGAGGAGCTGTGGAACGGCAACCGTGAACGGTTTCGCAACCTGTTCGAGCGTCCGAACATCTTCGGGTGGGCGTTCCGCAAGCACTTCGAGCGGCGCCGCAGCTTCGCGGCGGGCGTCGCCGCGCACGGGAACGCGCGGCTCGTGCGGCTCCGCTCGCCACGCGCTGTGCGCGAGTTCCTGCGGCGCGTCGAGTAGCCTCGACCGCCATGCGTCGGCGCGCGTTCGGCGACGAGACCTGGAGCCTGGCGCTCGCCGGCGATGCTCCCGCGCTGCGGCGCGTGGCGGAGCTCCTGCAGGGCGCGGCCGGGGAGGAGAGCTACGACGCGCACCGCGCCCGCGCGTTCGCGCTCGCGGTCGAAGGTCGCTCGGCGGCGGGGCTCGGGGAGCTGAACGAGGCGTGGACCGAGGACTGGCCGTTCCCGTCCGCGTATGCGGCCGACATCGCGCGCGTGCGATTTCTCGCGGGTGACTACGCCGAGGCGCTGGACGCGCTCCACCTCTCGCTGCGGGGAGCGGACCGGGTCGACGCCGACGTCGCGCGGCTCGCGAAGGAGTGCGTACGCCGCGACAAGCGGCTGCTGCGCCGGGCGCTCGTCGTCGCGACCGCGGGCGGAACGCCGTGGCAGAGGCTCGCGACGGCGGGAGGAGTTCTGGCCGCGCGGTTCTGACTGGGCGCGCTACGCCGGGATTCGCAGGATGATCTTCCCGAGCTGCTCGCCGCGCTCGAGCCGCTCGTGCGCAGACGCTGCGTCGCCGAGCGGGAAGACCTGGTCGACGACCGGCCGTGCCTTGCCCGACGCGATGAGGTCGTAGGCGCCCTGAAAGTCGGCGGGGGTGCCCATCGTCGAGCCGAGGATCGCGAGCTGCTTCCACCAGATGCGGTGCAGCGCGGCCGGCGGGTTCGGGCCGCTCGTCGCGCCGCAGACGACGATCCGTCCCTCCTGGCGCGCCGAGTTGAGCGACCGCGCCCACGTCGCCTCGCCGACGTGCTCGACGACGATGTCCGCGCCGCCGCCGGTGATTTCCTTCACGCGCGCAGGGATGTCCTCGGTCTCGTGGTTCAGCGCCTCGTCCGCGCCGAGTTCGAGCGCGCGCTCCAGCTTCGCGTCGCTGGAGCTCGTGACGACGACGCGTGCGCCGAGCGCCTTCGCGATCTGGAGGGCCGCAGTCGAGACGCCGCTGCCGATCCCCCAGGCGAGCACCCACTCGCGCGGCTGGAGATGCGCCTTCGTGACGAGCATCCGGTACGCGGTCTCGAACACGAGCGGGAACGCGGCCGCCTCCTCGAACGACAGCCCCTCCGGAATCGGGTGCACCGAGCCGCGCGGCACCGCGATCAGCTCCGCGTGCGTGCCGTTCATGTGCTCGCCGACGACGGAGATTCGCCCCCCGTGCTCGATCCCGGGGTTGATCACGACGCGCTCGTCGGTCCCGGCGATCACGCCCGCGCCGTCCGCGCCGAGGATGCGCGGCTTCGGCACCGACGGGAGCCCCTTGCGTACCCAGACGTCGAGGTGGTTGAGGCTGGCGGCGCGCAGCTCGACGAGCACCTCGCCGTCGCGGGGCTCGGGGTCGGGCGCGTCCTCGTAGCGCAGGACGTCCGGCCCGCCGTCCTCGTGGATCCGGATCGCCTTCACGCGGCGGCGATCGTACCGCGGGGCAAGCCGCGGCCTGGCGGACACCGCCGCAGCGGGCGAAGGCGGCCTGACACGCCGCACGCGCGGTACCCCGGCGAACGGGTCAGACCCCCGGCGTCGTCCCGATGGACGCGTCGCTCCGGGACGCGCCCGGTCTGACCCTCGCCGCGGCCGGTCGGGACGTGTCCTGGTCTGACCCTCCCGGCGCGCGTGGCAACGGGGCGCGGCGGGCAGAATCCGCGAGGTGACGACGGAAGACGTACTCGCGCTGGGCGCCGAGCTCGGGCTCGATGCGGTCGGCGCCGCGCGCGCGGAGGCCTACGAGGGCACCGAGCGGCACATCGTCGAGCGGCGCGAGCGCGGCCTCTTCGGCGGGATGAAGTTCACGACGGCCCGGCCGGACGTGTCCTGTCACCCGGAGAAGCTGCTCACCGGCGCGCGCACCGTCGTCTCCGCCGCCCTCTGCTACTGGGAGCCCGAGCCGGAGCTCGCGGCGGGCCACGGCCGGCTGGCGCGCTACAGCTGGGACGACCGCTACGCGGCGCTGCGCGAGAAGCTCGACGCGCTCGGCCGCGCGCTCGGGGGCGACCACCGCGTTCTCGTCGACGCGAACCAGCACGTCGACCGCGAGGCCGCGGCGCGCTCCGGCGTCGGCTTCTACGGTAAGAACACGATGCTGATCACGCGCCGGCACGGCTCATGGGTCGTGCTCGGCACCCTCGTCACGACCGCCGAGCTCGAGCCGACCGAGCCGCTGCCCGCCGCGTGCGGTGACTGCAGGCTCTGCATCGACGCCTGCCCGACGGGCGCGCTGGACGAGCCGGGCGTGCTGGACGCGACGAAGTGCCTCTCGTGGTCGACGCAGGCGCCGGAGCCGATCCCGCTCGACCATCGAACCGCGCTCGGCGCGCGCGTCTACGGCTGCGACATCTGCCAGGACGTGTGCCCGTGGAACCGCGGCGTCGAGAAGCGCCGCGCGGCGCTTGCGGAGCGGACCGACGCGCACGTCGACCTCGTCGACTGGCTGGAGCGCGACGGCCGTGCACTCGTCGAGGAGTACGACCGGCTGTACGTGCCGCGCAACGACCCGCGCTGGCTGCGCCGCAATGCGCTCGTCGCGCTCGGCAACGTCGGGAGCCGCGAGCACGAGCCCGTCCTCCGCCGGTATGCCGACGACGAGGACGAGCTGCTCCGCGAGCACGCCGAGTGGGCGCTCGCGGAGGTGGAGCGGCGGTGCGGCTGAGGGACGTCGACCGCTGGATCGCGAACGTGCGGCTGCTCGCCGTGCCGTTCGTCGCGGTCCAGGTCGCGACGACCGACAACTATCCCGACGGCTACGAGGTCTGGGCGTGGGCTGTTGCGTTCGTCTTCGCCGCCGGCGCGATCGTCCTGTGGCTCATGCGCCGCCGGGAGACCGAAGGGCGCGCCCTCGACGTCGCCGCGCTCGCCTTCGATTTCGTGCTGATCTCCGCGTTCGCGCTCGTGTTCCACTTCGAGCGCGGCACGCCCAGCCGGCAGCTCCTCTTCCTGCCCGTGCTCGAGGGCGCCGCACGCTTCGCCCTGCCCGGCGCATTCATCGTCGCGGTGGCGTCCACACCGGTCATCGCGTGGTTCGAGCACTTGCGGAGCGACCGCGCCGGCGAGCCGTTCCGCTGGAACTTCGTCTACTTCCAGCTCGGCGTGGCGCTCCTGATGGCCGTCCTGGTGGGGGCGCTCGTCGAGAAGCTCGCGGCGCAGACGGCCAGCGCGGCGGCCCGCGCGGACGAGGCCGAGGCGTTGCGCGACGAGCTCGGGCGGCGGGCAGACGTGCTCGACGCGGCCGGCCGCTGCGCCCGCGCGTTGAGCTCCTCACTCGACCTCGACGAAGCATTCAGTGCATTCATCCGCGAGCTCCGGGGTCTGGTGCCGTTCGACCGCATGGCGATCGCGCTGTCCGACGACGGGGGCGCGCGGGTGATGGCGACCGCCGGCGCGTCAGCCGAAGGCGTCCTCGCGCCGGGCGACTCCTATTCGGTCGAGCGGGACGCGCTGGGCGACGTGCTCCGCGGCGCGCAGACCATCTACCACGAGGACCTGACCGAGGCGAAGCACGAGGAGGAGGAGCGCGAGCCGGCCGACGCCGGGATCCGCGCGCGGGTGGTCGCGCCGCTGCTCGTCGGGGCGACGCCGATCGGGCTGCTGTCGATCGGGCGCAGCGAGCCGCACAGCTTCTCGCCGTCCGACGTCGAGCTGGCGTCGCTCCTCGGACGGCTCGTCGCGACGGCTGTGCAGAACATCCGCGCGTACGACGCCGAGCGGCGGACGGTCGAGGAGCTGCGGCGCCTCTCCGCGCTGAGGGCCGATTTCGTCTCGGTCGTCTCGCACGAGCTCCGCAGCCCGATGGCGGCGGTGATCGGCTCCGCGCGGACGCTCCAGCAGCGATGGCGTGAGCTTTCGCCCGACCAGCGCGCCGCGTTCCTCGCGCTGATCGCGGACGAGACGAACCGCCTCGCGACGCTCGTCGGCGACGTGGTGGACACGTCTCGCATCGACGCCGGCACCTTCACCTTCACGTTCACGGAGGTCGAGCTCGGGACGATCGTGAACGAAGCGGTCGCCGCCGCCGTCGTCGGCCAGGACGAGGTGCCGGTCGTCTCCAAGGTGGCCGGGCCTCTGCCGCCCGTCCGCGGCGACGCCGGCCGGCTTCGGCAGGTCGTGTCGAATCTGATCGAGAACGCGGTCAAGCACTCGCCCGCGGGCCTGCCGGTGGAGGTCGCCGCGACCGCGGTGAACGGCCGCGTGCTCGTTGACGTCGCCGACCGCGGCCCCGGGATCGCCGCGGACGAGCAGAGCCTCATCTTCGAGAAGTTCGGGCGCGCGTCGAGCGGCGCGGGGAAGCCGGGGACCGGTCTCGGCCTCTACATCGCCCGCTCCATCGTCGACGCCCACGGAGGGACGCTTTCGGTCGAGTCGTCGCGCGGCCGCGGCGCGACGTTCACGATCTCGCTGCCGGCCCGCTAGATCCGGTCGGGCGCCGTCTCTTCGGCCACCTCGCGGCCGGCGCCCGTCTTCTCGACGACCAGAGCGTCGCCGAGTGTGGTCACGCCACGCTCGATCTCCGGTGCGATGTGGCCGGGCAGAACGGCGAACCACACCGGCGAGCTCCGAACCTCGAGGTACTCCTCCATCCGCAGGTGGACCCGGTCGGTGCAGTCCTCGCGGCAGCACTCGCAGACGAACTCGAGCGGCTCGCCCTCCGCGTACCACGTGGCCGCGACCTCGCCGACGCGCTCGTTGACGTCGCGCGCGAGCGCCTCGTTCTCGGCGAGCCGGTGCTCGCGCGCCTCGTCCGTCACGCGCGCGCTTTCGCCTGCTTGAGCTCGCCTTCGAGAGCGCGCGCGCGCTCGGCCACGCGGGCGCGGAGGTCGTGCGGCTCGAGCAGCGTCGCCTCGCCGCGGAACGACAGCACCTCGCCGACCAGCCATTCGACGCTGCCGACGTTGCGGATCCCGATCGCCGCGCCGTCGACGAGGGGGACGGCTCCCTTCTCGACCTCCCAGCGCGCGACCTCCGGCGAGTACCAGATGCGCGCCGAGGTCGCGCCGTGCATCTCGGCGGGATCGAACCCCTCGCGCGGCTTGAAAGACCTCCGCAGCATCTTCGCTTTGCGCATCCGGTCCAGTCGGTAGCTCCGCGCCTCGTCGCGGTCGAGGTCCCACGCGTGCACGTACCAATGCGGGAGCCGGCGCTCGATCGAGTACGGCTCGACGGTCCGCGTCGTCACCTCCGTCTCCTCCGGCTTCAGGTACTCGAGCTCGACCAGATGGTGCTCGTCGATCGCGCGCGTCAGCGTCGCGACGAGATCCTCCTCGGCGCCTGTGTGCGGCTCGGGGGTCTGGGCGAGGTCGAACGCGCCGAACGTCTCCTCGAGCTTCGCGCGGACGCGCTCGAGCGGCGAGTGCGCGCCCGCAGCGATCATCGGCCCGACGAACTCGAGCGCGAGGCGAATCGCGCGTGCCTCGAGCGGCGTCAGCCGCGGCGGGCGGCGGAACGTGTCGCCGAAGAGCTCCTTGTCGACGTGCACCTCGTCGCCGTGCAGCTCGGTGTAGACGGCGTAGCAGCCGCCGCCGAAGTTGACGAGGTTCAGGAGCGACAGGTGCTCCTCGAGCGCCTCGCGCGGGATCGAGAAGCGGTCGACCAGGCGCTGCGCCGGGATCACCGCCTGCGGCTCGTCACCGCACGCCGTCAGCAGGTACGCGAGGAGCGACTGCAGAACCCCGAAACGTTCGGGAGCGACCGGGCCTGCGACGCGGTCGGAGGCAGCGTGGGGCGGGCTCGCCGCCTCGGCGGCCGGCTCCGGTGCTGCCCCGGAATGTGCGCGCCGCGCGGCGCGGGCGCCGTCGACGACGAGCTTCCGCAGCGCCGGCGGCGAGATCGGCACGGCGCGCCCGTCCTGGCGCAGGATCCAGCGCGCGAGCTGCGGGAGCGACGCGTACTCGGTGACGAACTCGTCGCGGTCCACGCGGTTCCGGCGGCCGCCGTAGGCGCGTCGCACCCACCACGCCGTGTCGGGCGCGACCTCGATCCGCGCCTCGCCCAGGACGTCCCCGAACTGCCACTCCGCGCGCCCGTGATACTCCTCGACGTTGAAGTCCTCCGGCACGCGGAAGTCGCGCTCGCGGCGGGTGGCGAAGCGGATGTCGGACCTGATCCGCGAGACCTTGAAGTTCTTGACGACGCCGTCGTCCAGGTCGTGCCCGATCACGTACCACGTCCCGTTCTCCGGCAGCAGCGCGTAGGGGTTGATCGCGCGCTCGCGCAACTGGTCCCTGCCGATCGACCAGTACTCGAACTTGACCGTCCGCTGCTTCGAGATCGCCGCCTCGAGCTTCCCGAGGCGGCCCTGGAGCTCCGGCGAGTAGTCGGGGTCGCGGACCTCCACGCGGACGGCGGTCGACGTAGGCGCCTCGTCGAGCGCGCCGGACGCGCGGCCGAGCGCGAGGTTCTGGAGCGCGAGCCGCAGCGGCTCGGCATAGGCGAACCGACCCTCGAGGAGGTAGAGGCACGTCTGGAGCGCCGCCAGCTCCTCGTCGTCGAGCTCGAGCTCGGGGAGGAAGTAGCGCTCCTGGCGGAGCGTGTAGAGCTCCTCGCCCGTGAATTCGTCGCGCTGCGAGTCGAGCGGCACGCCGAGCGCCACGAGCTCGGCGCGATCGGAGTAGAACCGGCGCGCGAACGCCTCGTCGCTCATCTCCTGGTAGCCCTCGACGTTGCCCTTGATGTCCCGCGCCGTCAGCGGCCGCCGCTCGGCCATCAGGAACGCCACCAGCGAGAGCTGGCGGATCAGCTTGTCGGTGTCGTGGCTCACGCCGCGACGAGCCTATCGCGTCGGTGAAGCCGCACCCCGGTGCGGCGTGCGGTCAGGCGGCGACGGTGGCGCGATCGAGGTGCTGGTGGCTCGGGCAGTACTCGCGCTCGGGAAGAGGCGTCCGCTGGCACGGCTTCCCCTTGCGGGTCGTGGCGCGGCAGCGGGCGACGCCGCCGTCGAAAGCGCCCTGCTCGATCTGCTCCTCGACGAACGTGCAGGCGGCGTTGACTCCCTGCGTCACCGCCCAGGCGACCTGCGCCTGCACCGTGATCGGGAAGTAGCGCCGAATGTCCTGGAAAAGCGCGCGATCCGGCTTGGCGAAGTACTGCGGATCCGCTGCGAGCCGCTCCATCGTCCCCTCGCACGCCGCCAGCACCTCGCGGCGGTACTCCAACTGCGTCGGCCCATCCACATACGGGTCGATGAGATCCTTGATCGAACGGTATATCGCTCGCGAGTACTGATACATGCAGTGCTGAATCTGGAGGATCCGCTCATCCATCACGTGGCTCGTATCTCCTTGAGATTCTGCCGCAAACCCTGTTTGGGCGCGGTAAAAACGACAACTCCGAAGCGACCCGGTGGCACTCTACCTCGTTCAGAACACTGTTACAAATGTTTTCTGTCAGGAAAACGAAAAGGACGTCGCCCGACCTCCGTACCCGCGCCGACTAGCGTGAAACAGCGCGCGGATAGGCACCGGAGAACCCGCTTGCACGCGCGGTGCGGAGGGCGGCGAGCGCCCTCGCCTGCGAGCTGTAGATGCCGCTGAAGACGACGTAGTAGCCCGGGTGCAGGCTCGCGAAGCGGCTCGAATCGAGGATCCCGACCTCCGGCAGCCTCGCCTGGGCCGCGCGCGTCGCCGCTGCGAGCGCCGATTCGCGGCCGCCGTCGTCCTCCTGCGGATACGACATCAGGAAGAGCGTCCACCCGTTGCGATCCTTCGGCCACGGCGTTCGCCCGTTCGGCGGCGCGGCCGGCGCCCCAGGGGCGGTCTGAGGCGGCGTCGTGACCGTCGGCTCCGGCGCGGCAGGGAGCGTGGCGATGTTCGCGACCGACACCGGCGCCGTCGTCGGCTCGTGCACCGACTCGACGTCGGTCGGCGTGACGTAGACGCGGGCGGCGCCGGAGTCGCGTGCCTCGGTGACCGCGATCGCGGCGGCCGCTCCGGCGGCGGCCACGGCAAGCGTCAGGAGCGCCGTCCAGATCCAGTCGCCCGGGTACCAGCCGACGCGGCGGAGCCACCGCCGGCGGAGCCCCGGCACCACGCCGTACGACGGCGGGAGCCGAAACCCGCACTCCACGCAGTACTCCTGGTCGCGGTCGCGGGGCGCGCCGCAGCGCGGGCACGCCGTGTCCGCGGCGGCCGCGGCGGCGTCGCGCTCCTGCGCCGGCGTGGTCGCGATCAGTACTCCCCGGGCGCCGCAGGCTCGATCATCGTCTCCTCCTGCACCCCGGCCGGGCCGGTGCCGTTGGCGGTCGCAGGATCGAGCGGGCGGCCGCAGTTCGGACAGAAGTGCGAGCGCCGGAGGATCGGCGCGCCGCACTCGCAGCGCGGCGCGTTGCGGCGCGTGTGGAGCAGGTCGTCGATCTCCGACAGGCGCGCGTCGATGCCGACCACGTCGGCGCAGCCCTCGGCGAGGAGGTCGTCGCGGAAGCCGCCCCGGCGGTACATCTCGACGAGAAGACCCCCGAGGTCGCGCAGCCGTCCCTCGCGCGCCTTCAGCAGCGTGCGGCGCTCGCGCCGGAGCAGACCGGCGTGCGGGCGGCGCGGCGCGAGGCCCTCCGGCGCGGCGGCGGCAGCGGGCTCAGCGGGGGCGGGAGCCTCCGCTGCCGCGTCGGGTCCATCCCCGTCGAGCTCGAGCTCTGGTGCCTCCGGGTCGGCGGCGCGGCGACGGAAGAGCGGCGACACGCCTGCGATTCTACGGACCGGGGTCGGCTGCCCTCTTCCCGAAGCCGAAGAGGTAGGCCACGAGCAGCGCGAGCCCGACGATCGGGACGATGAACCCGCCCGGGACGACGAAGGTCGCGATCAGCCCGAGCACGATCAAGACGATCGCGAGCATGAGGACCGGAGCCATCGCCGGCCTCGTTCCCGCTCGCGGAACCCGCAAACGACGTACCCGGCGCGGCGTCTACCCTCGTCGCGTGCGGCGAGCATGGGTGAGAATCGGAGGGCCGGCGCTGTTCGTCTCAGGGTCGGTCGTGATGGTCGCGGTGGCCGGGATTCCGACCGCGAAGGACCGCCTGCTCGTGTGGCTGCTCCTCGGCCTGATCGCGTTCTCGCTCGTCGACGCCAGGCGCCTCCTGCCGCGCCTCGTGCTCGAGTGGTCGCCGTTCATCGGCTTCCTGCTCGCCTACGACCTCCTGCGCGGCGTCGCCGACTCCGCGTTCGAGGCGCATGTCTACCCCCAGTTGCGCGTCGACGAGTGGCTGTTCGGCGGCAGCGTCCCGACGGTCTGGCTCCAGAATCGGTTCTGGCACGGCGAGACGGACATCCGCTGGTGGGACTACGTCGCGTGGCTCGTCTACCTGACGCACTTCTTCGCGACGTTCGTGCTGGCGGCCGTCCTGTGGCGGTGGGCGCACGACCGGTTCGCCCGCTACGCGACGATGGTCGCCGCGCTGGCCGCGCTCGGGTTCGCGACGTACGTGCTCTTCCCGGCCGTCCCGCCGTGGCTCGCGAGCGAGCGCGGCGCGCTCG
>DATHAE010000083.1:0-7348 GCA_035296805.1 Gaiellaceae bacterium
AGGCGACGGCGGCGCTGCCGGCGGTTCGGGCGCGACGGATGCCGGAGCGGCGGCAGGCGCCGCGACCTCCGGCCTCGCGACCGTTCCAGGCGGCGTCGGATCGCCCGATCCTTCCGCTCCGCCGCCGGCGCCGGCCGGGGACGGCGCAGGGCCAGACGGAGTAGCGACCGGGGGCGTCGGCTGAGGATCCGGACGCGCGAGCGGCGCAGGTGCAGCGGCGCGCAACGGCAGAAGCACGAGGGGGTCGACGTACCCTTGCGGCTCCGCGGTCCGGCGCACGCCGAGGTGGACGTGCGGGGCGCTCACCTCCGACTCGCCGCTCGCACCGATCGTCCCGACGCCGTCGCCCTCGGCGACCGTCGCGCCCTTCGTGACGGCGATCGAACCGAGGTGCACGAGGGTCACCGACCAGCCGTCCGGTGTCTCGATCGTCACCGTCCGTCCACTCGACGGCACCGTCCCGGCGAACGTGACCACTCCTGAGGCGGGCGCGCGAACCGTCGCGCCGTCCGCACCCGCGACGTCGACGCCGCGGTGCTGCCCCGAGGCGTACGGGTGCGCGACGTCGAAAACGAACGACTGCAGGACCTCACCGTCCGTGGGCCACGTCCACGCGCCCGCCGCGGGTGCGACGGCGAGAGCCAGAGCGGTTGCGATTGCGAGCAGGAGTCGCTGCATGGACATCACCGCGTGGGCGGGGAACGTGTGCGGGGAACGCGTGTTCGTCCACGGTAGGAGGAGCCGCGCGGGGTTGTCAAATGTGGTTACAGATTTGTCACAAAGTGCGCCGGTAGAGGTCGTTTCGGGACATGTCCGTCAGCCTCGAGACGACTTCTGCGGCGATCTTCCGCGGTGTGCCGGCCTCGACCAGCTCCGCGACGGCGGCCACCGCGACCGCGTCCACGCCGTCCTCCACCGGCCGGGCCGTCGCCGGCCCGATCACAACCGTGATCTCGCCCCGCGGGGCCTCGGCGAATCGCAAAGCAAGCTCCTCGACCGGCCCGCGGACGACCTCCTCGAACCGCTTCGTCAGCTCGCGGCACACCGCGGCCTCGCGCGACGGCGCGGCCGCGGCGAGCGACGCCAGCGTCGCCGGGAGCCGCGCCGGCGACTCGAACGCGACCGCCGGCCACGGCGACGCCGCGAGCTCGGCCCACACGCCCTCGAGCTCGACCCGGCGCCGCGGCAGGAACCCGAGGAACGCGTACCGCTCGCCGACGAGCCCCGACGCGACGAGCGCCGTCTCGACGGCCGACGGCCCAGGAAGCACCGTCACGGGCACGCCCGTGGCCAAGGCCGCGCGGACGATCCGCGCTCCAGGGTCGGACACACCCGGGAGGCCGGCGTCCGACACGAGCGCGATCCGCTCGCCCGCGTCCAGCCGCGGCAAGAGCTCTGCCACCCGCGCCGCCTCGTTGTGCTCGTGGTACGAGAGGAGACGCGCATCGATCGCGTGCCGGTCGAGCAGCTTGCGCGTGTGGCGCGTGTCCTCCGCGAGCACGAGATCGGCCTGACGCAGCTCGGCGAGAACACGCAGCGTGACGTCATCGAGATTTCCGATCGGCGTCGCGCAGACCGCGAGCGGCATCTAGTGCGCCACGCGGCCTGCGAGCGCCTCGAGGCCGACGAGCGCCGCGCCGATCAGTCCCGCCTCGCCGCCCAGCTCGGCCAACGCGAGCTGCACCTCCTGGCCCGCGGGTGCGAGCGCCTCGCGCAGGATCACCGACCGCGCCGGCTGGAGCAGGCGGACGCCCGCAGCGACGCCGAACCCACCGCCGATCACGACCACTTCGGGATTGAAGATGTTGACCAGCGAGCCGATCGCGGCGCCGAGGTGGGCGCCGATCTCGTCGAGTGCCTCGTGGTTGCGTGCGACCAGGTCGCGCGCCGTCGCGCCCGAGCCGAGCACGCGGCGCGCGAGCCGATCGGCGGCGCCGCCCGAGCAATACGACTCGACGTGGCCGCGCCCCGAGCACGCTCCCTGGCACGGCTCTCCGTCCTCCACGATCACCATGTGGCCGAGCTCCGCCCAGCCGCGATAGAGCTGCCCCTCGGTCACGACACCGCCGCCGACGCCTGTCCCGAGCGTCAGCATCACGAGGTCGCGCGCCTCGCGGCCTGCGCCGAAGGTGAACTCGGCCAGCGCGGCGACGTTCGCGTCGTTGTCGACGCCGACCGGCAGCCCGAGGCGCCCCTCCATCTCGGCCTCGAACGGGACGTCCCGCAGCGGGATGTTCACCGCGCCGAGAGCAATCCCCTTCCGGTGGTCCATCCGCGACGGGATGCCGAACCCGACAGCGGCGATCTCCGGCGTGAGCAACTCCCGGACAGCCGACTCGAGCGCGTCGAGCAGCGCCGCCTGCGAGGTCGTGGGCGTCGCGTGATCGACGGAGCCCATGATGCGGCCTTCGGTATCCACGACACCGGCGCGGATCTTCGTTCCGCCGAGGTCGACGCCGATCACGCGCTTGGCGGCCACTGCGCGGGGTACCCTACTCCGCCGGATGCCGTCCGAAGAGAAGCCCTACCGCGTCTACCGCGGCGGGCGCACGAAGGGGAAGGTCCCGGCGCCCGCGCGCCCGGGGCGGCGGCGCGACGGCGGCGGCTCGAACGGCACGGGCGGCCCCGTCGAGTACCGCGGGCCCGACTCGCCCCGGCGGCGCGTTTCGCGGGGACGGAAGATCGGGATCGGGGTCGTCCTCCTGCTCGTGCTCCTCGTTGTGTGGGGCGTCGCGAGCTTCCTCGCCTTCCGCGGCGGCGTGGGGAAGGCGAACAAGCGCCTCGACCCGAACGCGCGGCTCGCCCTCGCCGACGATCCGCCGGGGCTCCTGCTCTCGCACGAGTCGACGATCCTGCTCCTCGGCACCGACCACAGCAAGGTCGGCGGCCGCGAGGGCGACAGGCACTCGGACTCGATCCTGCTCGTCCACACCGACCCGTCGAAGCACCGGATCGCGTACCTCTCGATACCACGTGACCTGCGGGTCTCGATCCCCGGCTACCTGGACCAGAAGATCAACGCGGCCTTCCAGATCGGCGGCCCGACGCTCGCGCTGAAGACGATCAAGGCATTCACCGGGATCCCCGTCAACCACGTCGTGATCGTCGACTTCGCCGACTTCAGGGATCTCGTCGATGCAGTCGGCGGGGTCGACATCGACGTGCCGGCGCCGATCGTCTCGAACCCGTTCGACTGCCCCTACGCCACGGAGGAGCGCTGCCAGCGCTGGCAGGGCTGGCGCTTCGCGCGCGGCAAGCAGCACATGGACGGGCGGCGGGCGCTCGTCTACGCGCGGATCCGCGAGAACCGGCTCGACCCCACGGAGTCGGACGTCACGCGCAGCGAGCGGCAGCAACGCGTCCTGCAGGCGATCTCGACGAAGCTGACGTCGCCGACGACGCTCTTGAAGATGCCGTTCGTCGGCGACGAGATCGCAACCCCGCTCGCGACCGACCTCACGGCGGGCCAGCTCGCGCAGCTCGGCTGGGTGAAGTTCCGCGCGCCGGCGTCGCGGGCGCTGCACTGCCGGCTCGGCGGGACCGCGTCGACCTACGGCGGGCAGTACGTGATCGAGCCGAGCGAAGACAACCGGAACGTGATCGCGATGGTCGTCGGGAAGTCGGCGCCGCAGCCGCCGCCGCCGGGGTCGGGCCCGTTCGGGCCGGGGTGCGCCGTCGGCGACGAGGCGCTCCCGCGCCGGTAGCGGCACGCGATGCTCAGGCCTCGGCAGCCTTCTTCGTCTCGCCGCTCGATCCCGAGTCGCTCTTGGAGTCGCCCTTCGAGTCGCCCTTCGAATCCGACGACGACTCGGACGAGCCGCCGTCCTTGCCGGCCTTCTTCCCCTTCCGCCCGTAGTCGGTCGAGTAGAAGCCCGAGCCCTTGTAGTGGACGGCGACGGGGTGCAGCACGCGCTGGAGCGGCGAGGCGCCGCAGACCTCGCACGACTCCGGGGACGGCTCCGTCATCCCGTGGAAAACCTCGAAAAGATGAGCGTTCGGGCACTTGTACTCGTAGATCGGCATGCGGAGGCGGAAGGCTACCAGCGGCCTTCCGGGTAGCTTCGCCGCGCTTTGTCCGCAGAGCCGTCGCCGTCGCGGCGCTCGCACTCGCGGCTGCGCAGCCGGCGTGGGCGCACGCCGACTTCGTCCGGTCGACGCCCGAGTCGGGGGATGTGCTCCAGCGCGCCCCGCGCGCCGTCCGCGTCGAGTTCACCGACGGCGTCCGGGTCGGCCCGCGCAACGCCGCGATCGCGAACGGCGGCGGGTCGATCCTGCGCGGGTCGCCGCGCGTCGCACGGGACACGCTCGTCCTCCCGCTCCGCAAGCTGGGCGACGGCGACTACACCGTCCGCTGGAGCATCGTGTCGGACGACGGCCACGAGGAGGAGGGCGTGCTCGCATTCGGGGTCGGAGTCGGCCGCGAGCCGCCGCTCGTCACGCTCGGAACGCGGTCGAACGTGACGTGGCAGCGCGTCCTCTCGCGGTCTCTGTTCTTCCTGGGGATCCTCGCCGCCGGCGGCGCGGTCGCGTTCGCGCTGCTCGTGCTCCGGCCGCTGCGCCTCGGCGACCAGCTCGTGCGACGGCAGGCGCACCTCCTCTTCGTCGGGTTTCTGGTCTCATTCGCGGGCAGCGACGCGCTGATCCACGGCGGCACGTCCGAGGGAACGCGGTTCCAACGCGTGATCGAGGTCGGCGCGACGATCGCCGTCGTCGGCGCGGCCGCTGCGGCCCTCACGCCGATGTACCGTCGCTTGCGCTGGATCGCGTGGCCCTGTGGGCTCGCGCTCGTGCTCGTGCCGACGCTCGCGGGCCATGCGCTCGACGACGACCAGCCGCGGGTGCTCGCGCCGGTCGCTGACTTCGCGCACGTCGGCGCGGCCGCGTTCTGGTTCGGCGGGCTGCTCTCACTCGCGTTCGTGCTGCCGCGCCTCGGCGAGGAGGCGCGCGGGCGAGCCGTGCATCGCTTTTCGAAGCTCGCGCTCGTCGCCGTCCTCGTCGTGAGCGCCGCCGGCGTCGTGAGGGCGGTGACGGAGCTCGCGCGTGTCGACGACCTGTGGACGACCGGCTACGGCCGCGCGATTGTCATCAAGACGGCGATCCTCGCGCCGCTGATCGGGCTGGGTTGGCTGAACCGGGTCGCGCTGCTCGACGCGTTCGCGCGCCTGCGGCGATCCGTACTCGTCGAGCTGGCGCTCCTGACGGCGATCCTTACCGTCGTCGCCGTCCTCACCGACCTGACGCCCGGGCGCGTGGCCGACGCATCGGCCCGGGCGCGCGAGCAGGTTCCGCTCCCGGTCGCGTCGACTCCACCGCTGCCACCTCCCGACGCGTTCGTCGACGCGCGGCAGGCGGGGACGCTCGCCGTCGGCCTCGCCGTCGCTTCGAACCGGACCACCGTGACCGTGCTCGGACCGGACGGGAACGGCGAGCGCGGCCTCGACGTCCGAGTCGACGGCGGACGCGCGACCGCCTGCGGGCCCGGCTGCTACCGCGCGAGCGTCGCGCGCCCGAGCGACGTCCGGGTCGGCGGGCAGCGGCTTGCCTTCGACGTGCCGGCGCGGCCGCAGGACGCGACGGAGCTCCTGCGACGGGCGACGCGCACCTTCAAGGGTGCGAAGTCGGTCGAGTTCGAGGAGGCGCTGGCGTCGTCGGCGCGGCCGGCTCAGGTGTCGAGCTTCCGCGTGGTCGCGCCGAACCGGCTCGCCTACTCGATCCGCGGCGGCGCGGAGGCGATCGTAATCGGGGCGCGCCGGTGGGACCGCAGCCCCGGCGGCGAGTGGCAGGCGTCGCCGCAGACGCCGCTCCGGGTCCCGACGCCGGGTTGGAGCGACCGCTCCCGGAACGCGCACCTCGCCGCGCCGGGGACGATCTCGTTCTTCGACCCGCGCCTGCCGGCGTGGTTCCGGCTCAGGGTCGACTCGCGGACGGGGCAACCGCGCGAGCTGCGGATGATCGCCGCGGCGCACTTCATGACCGACCGCTACTCGTCGTTCAACCGGCCGCTCGCGATCTCGCCGCCCTCGCGGTAGCTCTGCGCCTCCTGCTCGACCACTTCGAGGAAACAGGGCGCGTCCTCGAATGCCGCGAGCCCGGCCGGCGCGTGCCGCGGTCGTCTCGACCGGAGCCGAAGGCGATGCCCGGTCGCGATCGCACCCGCGACGCCGATGACGCTCCCGAGGGCGAAAGACCGCAGCCTGCCGCGTCTACCGTCGCCGTCCATGACAGCATCGTATGCGTGCGTGTGACGACGCTCGGCGACCTGATCCTCGACGTGATCGTGCGGCTCGACGCCCCGCTCGTCGTCGGCGACGACAGCGTCGCCGAGACGCGAGCCGGCCCCGGCGGTCAGGCCGCGAACGTGGCGGCGTGGGCCGCGACCCTCGGCGCGGAGTCGCGGTTCGTCGGGAAGCGCGGCCACGACGCGGCAGGAGTCGTCGTCGCTCGCGAGCTCGCTTCGCGGGGCGTGGGCGTGTCGGGCCCGGCAGGAGGGCGAAACGGCGTCGTCGTGTCGATCGCGGCGGGCGGTGACCGCACGATGGCATCCGATCGCGGCGCGGCTTCCGAGCTGCGACCCGAGGAGCTCGACGCGGCGTGGTTCGAGTGCGACGTGCTCCACGTCTCGGGCTACTCGCTCGCCCATGAGCCGATCGCCTCGGCGGCGCGACGAGCGGTCGCGCTCGCGCGCGGGGCGGGCGCGCGAGTGTCGGTCGACGTCTCGGCCTGGACGCTCGTCGACGAGGGGTTTCGCTCGCGCCTGCGGGCGCTCGAGCCGGACATCGTGTTCGCGAACGAGCGCGAGCGGGACGCGGTCGGCGAGGTCGAGGCGGACTGGGTGGTGAAGCGCGGCGCGGCCGGAGTCGTCGTCGCGGGCGAGTCGTTTCCGTCGCTTGCGACGGAGGTCGTCGACACGACGGGCGCGGGCGATGCGCTCGCGGCCGGGTATCTCATCGGCGGGATCGAGCGAGGGCTCGAGGCGGCAGCGCGGTGCTGCGCGCAGCTGGGGGCAATGCCGTGATCCGGTTCGCGGAGGAGGTGCAGACGGCGCTGCGCGACGGCTCTCGTGTCGTCGCGCTCGAGACGACGCTCGTCGCACACGGCTTTCCGTCGGATGAGGGAGTCGAGGTCGGGCTCGAATCGGAGCGCGGGGTGCGTGACGGCGGCTCCGTGCCGGCGACGATCGGGATCCTCGACGGCGAGGTCGTCGTCGGGCTGACGGCGGACGAGCTGGCGCGGTTCGACGCGTCGGCGCGCAAGATCGGGCCGCGTGACGTCGCCGCCGGCATCGTCCAGGGCGCGGTCGGCGCGACGACGGTCGGCGGGACGCTCGCCGTTTGCCGTGTCGCCGGGA
>DATHAE010000084.1:0-2211 GCA_035296805.1 Gaiellaceae bacterium
AGATCGGGCGCCGTCCGGAGCTGCGCGAGCGCCTGCTCCTCGATCGCGTGCGCGTCCGCGAGGTACTTCGTCAACTGCTCCTGGATGTCTCTCGTCATGCGGCGTCCGTTCCCACGAACGCCGCGCCGTACTCACGACAACCGTCTCCGGCTAATGATTCGCCTGGTCGTGGTTCGCGCGGTCGAGCTCCGGCTCGACGGAGAACGGGTGGACGAGCTGGATCGCGCCGTCGCCACGCGACTCGCCGCTGTTGAGCGTCGCCGCCGCGAGGCCGAGGCTCGTACCGAGGCCGGCGATCACGAGCGCCACGAGCAGCGTCGTCACGGCCGTTACCGGCGAGATCCTCCGCAGAAAGAGCATTTCGCTCACGGTAGCGTCGGGCCGCCGCGCCGTCGTCGTCCTCGCGGAGGATTTACTTACGGCTGTGACGACGCTGGAGCAGCTCGCGCAGCCGGAGACGGAGGCGGAGGAAGAACGGCGGACGAGCTTCCTCGAGCTCTTCTTCGACCTCGTGTTCGTCTTCGCCGTGACGCAGGTGACCGCGCTCGTCGCCGACGATCCCACGGCGCACGGCTTCGCGCACGGCGCGCTCGTGTTCGGACTCGTGTGGTGGGCGTGGTCGGGCTACGCGTGGTTGACGAACGCGATCGACATCGAGAGCGCCGTCGCGCGCGTGCTCGTGCTCGTCGCGGCCGGCGCGAGCTTCTTCCTCGCGATCGCGCTCCCTGATGCGTTCGGGGACGACGGGCTCCGCTTCGCGCTCGCGTACCTCGTCGTGCGACTCGTCCACATCGGCCTGTACGTGTGGGGGCTCCGCTCGGACCCCGAGCACCAGGCGGCGATCCTCCGCCTCGCGCCGTGGTTTTTCGTCGCGCCCTTCGTCGCCCTCGGCGGCGGCTTCGCCGACGGCAACACGCGCGTCGCGCTTTGGATCCTGTCGCTTGCGATCGACGTCGCCGGCGCCGCCAGCGTCGGTCGCGGCGGCTTCCGGGTCTCGCCGTCGCATTTCGCGGAGCGCTACGCGCTCTTCGTGATCATCGCGCTCGGCGAATCGGTCGTCGCCGTCGGCGCCACCGCGACCGGGCTCCCGCGCGACGCGACCTTCTTCGCGGTCGTCGCGACCGCGTTCGCGCTCGCCGCCGTCCTGTGGTGGTCGTACTTCGACTTCCCCGCGCTCGCCGCCGCGCGGGCTCTGCGACGGGCGCCGGCGGAGCGCCGTGGAGCGCTCGCGCGCGACCTGTTCACGTTCTTCCACTTTCCGAACGTGCTCGGGATCATCTACATCGCGGTCGCGGCCAAGAAGGCTGTGGCGCACCCGTCCGAGCCGCTCTCGGGCGGCGGCCGGGCAGCACTTGGGATCGGGCTCGCGCTCTTCCTGCTCCAGTTCGTCCTCGGCCGTCTGCGCGTGATCCACCGCGTCTCGTGGGAGCGGCTCGCGGGAATCGCCGTGCTGGCGGTGGTGGTCGTCGTGGGGCGCGACCTGGAGGCGGTTTGGCTCCTCGCGCTGGCCCTCGCGGTGCTCGTCGCGACGACGGTGGCGGAGGACCTGCGGCTCGGGACGGCGCGGCGAATCGTGCGCGCCGACGGCCCGCCGGTGCCGCGCGACACGCCCGTCCCCTGGAAGGGATGAGGGAGCGCGAGGGGCGACGGCCGCACGCCGCCCCTCGCATGGGTGCGCGCTACCTCGTGCGCGCGAGCGTGTAGTCGAACGCGCGGGTGGCGTCGACGTCGGCGTAGATGAGATCGGCGTCGCCGTCGCGGCCGAACGTGAAGCCGACGCTGCCCTCCACGGGCACCTCCGCCGGATAGATCTCGGTCTTGCAGCTCCCCGGCGTGCTCGTCGAGCGGCAGCCGTTGCGGGGCGTCGTGCCGGTCGCCATTGTCGGAGGTCGCGGCGATCGAGGCCTGCGGATGGTGCAGGTTGAACCTCATCTGCGTCTCCCTTTGTTCGTCTGACCGTCATCGACTCCGACGCGTAAGCGAAAAGGCCTCCCCGCAGCACGCGCAGCGGCGTCCTACCCTCCCGAGTCGACGAACCAAACGGATTGACCGGTCGATCGAACGGCGCATCGAGGCGACGAAGTGCACCGGCCTGGTGAACCACCTGTTGAGGGATCGATCAAGTCGCGCCTCCACCCCGACAATCGAGGCATGAACCTTCATCTCGAATTCCGTGTCTTCCGCGCACTCGGCGGTTCGCAGTGATCGCGC
>DATHAE010000085.1:0-9044 GCA_035296805.1 Gaiellaceae bacterium
AGTGCGTGGCCGAGGGGCCGGTGTTTCCGGCCGGATCCGTCGCGCGGACGGCGAATGTGTGGCCGCCCGGGGTGAGGCCCGAGTACACGCGGGGGCTGCCGCACGTCTCGAACGCGCCGCCGTCGAGCGAGCAGGAGAACGCGGAACCGGACTCGGACGCCGTGAGCGCGAAGCTCGCGGCGCTCCCCCGCGTCGAGGCCACGATCGCGACGGTGGGAGCCGTCGTGTCCGGAGGCGGCAGCACGATCCAGCCGGCGGCGGCCGCCCGACCCGTGTTCCCGGCCGCGTCGCGCGCCCTGACCGCGAACGAGTGCGGGCCGGGCAAGAGGTCGCGGTGGGCGGTCGGGCTCGAGCACGGCGCGAACTCGGCGCCGTCGAGCCGGCACGAGAAGGTTGACCCGGTCTCGCTCGCGCGGAAGGAGTACGACGCGTCACCGCTCGTCGTCTCCGCCGGCGGGCGCGCGAGGATCGTCACCGAGGGCGCCGTCCGGTCGACGGGCGGCGCCACAGTCGTCGTCGGCGCCGTCGTGGCGGGAGGAGTCGGCGCAGGCTTGGGCAGCGGCGCGGGCTTGGGCTGCTTCGGCGTCGGCGGCTCGACCGTAGGTAAGGCCGTCTTGGTCGGTGCCGGGACGACTGCAATCTTCGGCGGCGGCGCCGGAGCGACGGCGGCGGTCGTGGCGGTCGTCGTGGCGACCGCAGTCGACGACGTCGTCGGTGTCGGCGGCTGCGCCCGACGGGCCGCGGGCGACGGATGCGGCCGACGGGCGGCGGTCGTCGCCGCCGCACGCGTCGTACGCGGCGGCGAAACGGTTGTTGTCGGCTGCCGCGCGGACGGTCGAGCCGCAGCCGTCGTCGTCGCCGGCGACGAGGTGCGTGAGACCGACGCGGGTTGGGCGACGGGAACCGGCCCGCCCCGTGTGACCACCGCGGCGGCGACGCCTCCGCCCCCCATGAGCACCGCTACGGTCGCAGCAACGAGCGCATGCCGGCCGCGCAGGCGGAGACGCGAACGCCGCGGCCCCGACCAGTAGCCGGTCGCCGCGAGCGCGTCGTCGATCCGCCTCCACAGCTCCTCGGCGCCCGCGAGGAGCGGGAACAGGGTCCGGTACCGACGCTGCGCTTCCTGCATCGCGACGAGCGCCGCTTGGCAGCGCTCGCAGCCGTCGAGGTGCGCGAGCGTCGGCTCGACCTGCGCGCCGCGCAGTTGACCGTCGAGATGGCGCGAGAGCAGCGGAAGGAGCCGGCGGCACTCCTCCGGCAGGCGCGATGGATCGACCTGCGCGAGCCGAAGCTCCGTCCGGAGGTTGTCGCGGGCACGCGAGATCAGCTGGGCGACCGCGTTCTCGTTCAGCCCGACGACCTCGCCGATCTCGGCGTAGCTCCGGTCCTCGAGCTCGCGCAGCGCCAGCACCAGCCGCTGGCGCGGCGCGAGGCGCGCGTTCGCGACGCGCACCTCCTCCTGCTGGCGATGCAGGAGCGTGCTCCGCTCCGGGTCGTCGTCGATCGGCGCGGGCGAGGCCGGCTCGGGAACCTCGGCGACCGGCTCGGCGCGCCGGCCGCGCTCCACCGACTTCAGGAACAGGTTCCGCAGGGTCGTGAACAGGTACGGGCCGAGCTCGACCGACTCCGGGTCGAGCCGGTCGAGCCGCGGCAGCGCCCGCACGAACGTCTCCTGCACCAGGTCGTCGGCGTCGTGCGGGTTGCCGGTGAGCCGGTACGCAAACGGGCGCAGGCGGGGGCCGTACTCGCCGTAAAGCTCCTCCCACGCTGTCCGGTCGCGTTCGTGGAGCCGTCGGGCGAGGACGCGGTCAGCGGCCGGCGGCGCCGTCGCCATCGTTCGAGTGTAGGGCTTCCCGCGCGGCGAGAAAAGCGGCGAAGGCCGCCTGCTTGGCGAGGAACGCCTCGAATGCGGCGATGCCCTCCGCCATCCAGTCGTCCAGCCACTGCACGTCGACGGAGACCGCCATCAGGTGTGTGTTGTGTTCGCTCATGCACGTTCAACCCGGGCACGAGCGATTCCTTACGGCCCCACGGGCAATCGCGTCGCAGAGCACGGCTGCTCGGCCGCGCCCGCCCCGCGGCCCTACCAGTAGTCGATCGTCGGAACGCGCGCGTCGCCTTCGAGGCACGAGCGCAGGTAGACGGCTGCGCCGGTGTCGCCCGTCCACAAGGAGAACCGCCGGCCCTCGAGTTGGCCGATCGCGTGCATCGCGAAGGCTCGCGCCCGCTCGAGCCAGCGATCGTCGCCGGTGCGCCGCCAGAGCTTGAGGAACGCGTAGCCGTTACCCGCCGTGCCGTGGCAGATGCCGGGCCCCTTGCGGAGCGGCCCCGCCGCCCACGTCAGCTCGCCGCCCGCCACGAGCAGCGCGGTCAGGTCGTCGTTCGCCGGCGCGAGCGTCACGGTCGACGCGATCACCCCCGGCGCGCCGTGGCACCACTGCAATCGGATCTTGTCGGGCCTGCGCTCGCCCTCGCTCGGCGGCCAGTTCACGAGGCCGCGGTCGTGCAGCGCCTCGTCGGCAAGCACCGCGACCGTCCGGCGCTCGAGCTCCGCGAGGCGCTCCGCGCCGAGCAGGTCGGGCCGCCCCGCGAGCGCTCGGACGTTGCCGACGAAGCCGTGAGCCGCGCCGAGGAGCCGGTCGGACCGCCCGGCGATTTGCTGCGTCCACACCGCATCGTCCCACGCCTCCCAGAGCGCATCGGCGCTGTCGAGCCAGAGGTCGTCGAAGCCGTCGAGGCTCTCGACGGCGAGCATCGTCCCCGGCGCGCCCCACAGGAGCTCGAGCGACTCGTTCCGGACATTCGCGGCGACGCATTCGCGCAGCCGCTCCCGCCGCACCGGATCCGGCGCGAAGCGCTCCAGGACCCGCAGCAACCCGGATTCGCCCACCAAGGTCGACGGGATCGCCTCCCCCAGGTCCGGCCGCTCGCGGTAACGCTCGAGCGCGCGCTCGACCAGCGGGCCGACGTCCAGGTGCGAGCCGAGCTCCGCGAGCGCCCAAGCGACGCCGGCGGCGCCGAGATAGACGACGGTGAAGGGCGGGACGTCGCCCTCGTCGACGTCCCGCTCGTTCGCCGGCCAGAGGCCGTCGTCCAGGAGCGCCGACTCTGCCTCGGCGACGACCGCCGCGATCGCCGCACGAACGCGCTCCTCGTCCCACGGCTCGGCCGTCAGCGGCTCATGCTCGGCCGGGCGGTACAGGATCAACGCTGCCACCGCGTGGCCGCTTTGACTTGACGTTGATGCAGAAACGATGTCATAGTGGCGTCATGGGAGGGGTTCTGCGGCAGCGCGACTTCGCACTTGCCTGGTTCGGCGGGCTTGTCTCGATGCTCGGGAGCTGGGCGCTCTGGATCGCGCTGCCGATCCACGTCTACCAGCTCACCGGCTCGGCTCTCGCGACAAGCGGCGTGATCGCCGCCGTCGTGGCGCCCGGAGTGCTGATCGGCTCCGTCGCCGGCGTCTTCGTCGATCGCTGGAACCGCAAGACGACGCTCGTCGCCGGGAACCTGCTGCTCGCCGTCGCGACGCTGCCGCTGATCGCGGCACGCGACGAGTCGTGGCTGTGGATCGTGTATCCGACGGCGTTCCTGCTCTCGACGCTCGAGCAGTTCACCGATCCGGCGGAGAACGCGTTCCTGCCGCGCCTCGTCCGCGCGGAGGACCTCGTGGCGGCGAACTCGCTGAACGCGCTGAACAACAGCCTCGCGCGCCTCGGAGGCCCGGCCCTGGGCGGCGCTCTCTATGCCTCGCTGGGCCTCGCGGGCGCCGTCACCGCGGACGCCGTCTCGTTCGCCGTCGCCGCCGTCCTCCTCGCCCTGGTGCACGTGTCGGGTGCCGTCGAGGCGGCCGGACACGCCACGGCGGCGGCCGTCCGCCGCTGGCGGCGCGTGTGGGTCGAGTGGCGCGACGGCCTCGAGGTCGTGCGGCGCGAGCGGGCCGTGGCAATCGTGTTCGTCGTCACGGCGCTGACCGCGATCGGCGAAGGCGTCTTCGGCGTCATGTTCGTCGTCTGGGTGCGAGACGTCCTGGAAGGCGGCGCGCGCGAGCTCGGGTGGCTGCACACGTCGCAGGCGGCCGGCGGTCTCGTCGGGGGCGCGGTCGGCGCGTACGTCGGGAGACGCATCGTCCCGGAGCGGCTCTTCGGTCTCGGACTGCTCGTCTTCGGCGTGTGCGACCTCGCGCTCTTCTACTACCCGCTGCTGCTCAGCGGCGTCGCGATCGGGATGGGGCTGATGATCCTCGTCGGGATCCCGGGCGTCTCGACGCAGGCGGCGAAGACCACGATCCTGCAGACGCACGTCCAGGACGCCTACCGCGGCCGCGTCTTCGGGTCGCTCTCGACGAGCGCGTCGCTGCTCATGCTGATCGCGACGACCGCCGCCGGCGCGGCCGGAGCGGTCGTCGGGCCGATCGCGCTCCTCACCTTCCAGGGCGGTGCGTACGTCGCCGCGGGCATCTTCGTCCTGCTCACGCTCGCGCCGCGCGCGGTGCGCGCCGCGCCCTCGCGCGCCGCCGAGCCTGCCTGACGCCGCTCACTCGAACGAGCGATCGGTGCCCGGGCACAGGGCGCCGACTTCCCGAGCATGGGAACTCGGGATAGCCGCCTCGGCGCCGCCCTGCGCAGCGTGTTCGCGCGGTTGCGCGACGAGCGCGGGATCGCACTCATCGCCGCGCTCGGCACGATGACCTCGCTCGGGCTCGTCGTCACCGGCGCCGTCGCCTTCACGAGCGCGAACTCGCGCAACGCGAACGAGAGCAACGCGATCCAGAAGGCGCACGCGCTCGCCGAGGCCGGAATCAACAACTCCCTCTCGATCCTGGCCGCCGCGTACGCGCAGAACATCATCTTCTACGGCGAAGAGGTCGACCTGCTCCCGCAGCGGACGACCACCCTCAACGGCGGAACCGTCCGCTGGGGGGGCGAGTACTGCACCGGGACCGCCACCGCGCTCTGCACCGTCGACGACACCGGCCTGTGGCGGCTGGAGTCGACCGGGAGCGTCAAGAACCCGACCGGGCCCGGCGCGGCCGACGCGGCGTACACGCTCCGCGCCCGGATTCCCGCGTCGATGGGGCCGACGAAGCCGGCGAACCCGATCTGGAGCTGGGTCTACTCGGGCGCGCCGCAGAGCGCCGGGTTCGCCGAGTCGTCGTGCAACATGGTCATCGGCAACAAGACGCGGATCATGTCGCCGCTGTACGTCGTCGGCAACCTCTGCCTCGAGAACCAGGGCTCGATCAGCCAGCCTTCGTCGGTGCCCGTCTCCCAGTGCCCGAGCACCACTCGCACGGACTGCAACCGGCTCGTGACCGGCGGGTGGCTGTGGCAGAAGTCGAACCAGAACTACGTCGGGACTGCCGCGGGTCGCCTCAGCGAGGCGCACGTCCAGGACGGCTGCGGGCAGAACACCGGGTCTGCCGCCGTGATCGCGAACCCGTGCACGTGGGACTCCGAGAAGCTCTACGTCTCGCCGAGCGGCCGGTACACGTCCATCGGGAGCGCGCAGCTGACCCCGCCGAGCTTCTCGTGGGACGACTACTACCGGATCGCGTCGCCCGGCCCGAAGAGCCGGTGCCGGACGACGAGCGGCACGCCGCCCACGTTCGACAATGACGTCATCCGGAACAGCAGCGTGTTCGCGGTCCAGAACATCACGCCGCTCAACGGTTACACGTGCAAGACGTTGCGGGGGGAGCTGTCGTGGGATCCGACCACTCGCACGATCACGATCAGCGGCGCCGTCTACATCGACGGCAGCGCCCAAATCGACACCACCGCAGCCGGCAACGCGCGCGGATGGAATCCGAACAACGCGATCCGCTACGTCGGGCAGGGCTTCATCTGGGTCTCGGGCACCTTCCTCGTCAAGAACGCGACCGTCTGTGCGACGCCGAAGAGCGACTGGTCCGGCTGCGACACCGCTGCGTGGAACCCGAACACGATCGCGATGGGCATCGCCGCGAACGGCAGCGGCGGCCAGCTTCCCGCCGGCGACGGCATCCAGGTCGTGAGCGGCATGTACCAGGGCATGTTCTACGCGACGAACGACATCTCGGTCGAGACGACGGGGCAGATGCAGGGACCCATGCTGAGCCTGAACCGCGTCAGCATCGGCCAGAACGGCGAGTTCTCGTTCCCGCCGATCAGCGTGATTCCGTCGGGCGCGCCCGGGGAACTGCCGAAGACGCAGCTCGGCTCGGCCGGCGAGTACGGCGGCTAGCCCGATCATCGGGAGCGCGGTGCTCTTGACCCGCCGCGCTCGCCCGTGTAATGCGAGTGCGTGAAGGTCCTCCTGGTGCTCACGATCGCGTTCGCCCTCGTTTGGGCGTGGGCGCGCCACGGACGAGTCGCGAACGAGCACGCGGTCGGGGCGGTCGCGATCGAGCTCGCCGGCAGGCCCGTCGAGGTTCGGTGCCAGGGGTTCTGGTCGGAGCTCCTGGACATCAACAGCCGCGCAGGCGAGGTCCAGTTCCCCGACGGCCATCCCGCGAACGACACCTACCTGACGCGAGCGACGTGCGGCGCGCTCAAGCGGTTCCGAACCGCCTCCGACCATCCGGAGCTCGCATGCCTCCGCGCCGTCGACTGGAGCCGCTGGACGGTGCCCGTCGACTTTCACAGCCCGTGCTCCGACCGGGCTCGGCCGGCCGCGGAAGCGCTCCTGACACTGACCCACGAGTCGTTGCACCTCCGCGGCTGGATCGACGAGGCGGAGACGCAGTGCTACGCGATCCAGATCGTTCCGTGGACCGTCGTGCGACTCGGCGGTACGCCCGCGGACGGCGCGGCGGTCGCCAAGTTCGTGCTCGCGCTGCAGGCCGCGATGCCGGCCGAGTACCGGTCGGACTCGTGCAGTGCCGGCGGCGGGCTCGACCTCTTCCCGGAGACGGCGGCGTTCCCGGCCGAGTCGCCGCCGCAACTCCCGTCGACCGGGCTGTACGGTCCGGCGCTCGCACCGTAGCTCAGAGGCAGTCCGGCCTGTGCCGCGGCGTCGTCCCCGGCGGCACGACGAAGATCTTCTGGCCGCGGAGCAGGGTTCCCCATCTGCGCGTCGACGGGCGCCGGGCGGGCGGCGGGCGGTAGACGTCGATGTGCGCGCCGATGATCGCGCCGCCCGTGTCGCGGGCCGTGAGCCAGCCGCGGGCCGGTGTGTTGCAGTAGGCCGGGACGAAGATCCGCGAGCCGAACGCGATCAGCCGGCGGTCGACCGCGGCGCTCCGCCAGTAGGCGAGGGTGCGCGAGTGGCCGGGCGCAAACTGTGCGCGACCGGGCGCGTGCAGCCAGAACGGGCGGCCGTTCGTCCAGTAACCCGGTGCCCGTTCGCACGGCCTCGTGCGCGCGCCCGAGCGGTTCACCCAGCCGAGGTGCCACGGACCCGCGAAGTGGTAGACGCGGCCGTCGGCGCCGATCCCCTCGCCCTGCATGGGGAGGCCGTGGGCGCCGTGGAGCCAGTCGACGCGGTGCCGACCCGGCATTCCGGCCGCGTGCACGAGCCTGCCGGTGAACCACCGCTCTGGTGCGGGCCAGTACTCCGTGATCAGCGTTCCCGGAAGCCAGCGCGGCCGAACGATCTGCCGCACCGGGGGCGGCGCGGGCGGCGCCGGCGGGCAGCCGAGCACAGCCGAGGCGACGAAAGCGGCGAGTGCGGTCATCGGCCGGACACGTTACGGGAGCGGCGGCGCCGATCTGCTTGAATCGACGCGTGGCCGCGCTGTACCGCACCTACCGCCCGCAGACGTTCGAGGAGGTGGTCGGACAGGAGGCGGTCGTGCGCACGCTCTCGAACGCGATCACGAGCGGAAAGGTCCGCCAGGCCTACCTCTTCGCAGGCCCGCGCGGCACCGGCAAGACGTCGCTCGCGCGCATCCTCGCGAAGGCCGTCAACTGCACGCAGGGCCCCACCACCACCCCCGACGGCACCTGCCACGCCTGCGTCTCGATCTCCGCCGGCACGTCGCTGGACGTGATCGAGATGGACGCCGCGTCGCAGCGCGGGATCGACGACATCCGCGACATCCGCGACCGCGTGATCCTGCAGCCGGTCGAGGGGCGGTCGAAGGTCTACATCCTCGACGAGGCGCACCAGCTGACGGACGCCGCATGGAACGCGCTCCTGAAGCTGATCGAGGAGCCTCCGCCCCACCTCCTGTTCGTCTTCTGCACGACCGAGCTCCAGAAGGTGCTGCCGACGGTGCGGTCGCGGTGCCAGACCTTCGTCTTCCAGCGGCCGCGGCTCCCGGACCTCGTCCGGCTGCTGCGCCGAGTGGCCGACGGCGAGGGGATGGACGTCGCCGACACGTCGCTCGCGGTCGTCGCCCGCGCGGCGCGCGGCTCGTTCCGCGACGCGGTCTCGACCCTCGACCAGCTCGCCTCGGCGACCGGCGGCACGATCACGGTCCAGGACGTGCTCCAGCTGCTCGGCGCCGTCGAGGAGGAGGTGCTCTTCCGGCTCTGCGACCTCGTAGTGGACGGCGACACGGCCGGCGCCCTCGTCTTCCTCGAAGAGCTGTCGGAGAGTGGCCAGGATCTCGGTCGCCTCGTCACCGACCTGCTCGAGCACCTCCGCCACCTGCTGCTCGTCCAGCACACGGGCGAGGTTCCCGACACGCTGCCGGTGACCGACGAGACGCGCGAGCGCCTGCGCGAGCAGGCGAACCAGCTCGGCCCGGCGACGGTCGTTCGGCTGATCGACCTGCTCGCGGTCGCCGTCGAGGACATGCGCCAGGGAGGCGACCCGCGCCTTCCGCTCGAGCTCGCGCTTGTGAAGGTGACGCGCCCGGGCACCGACCTCTCCCGCGAATCGCTCGCCTTCCGGATCGAGCGCCTCGAGCAGGGCCAGGTGACCCACGCCGTCGGAGCGCCGCTGCCGCCCGTCGCTCGTGACACAGTGTCACGAGCACCGGAGCGCCCCGAGCCCCCGGCCGCTCCAGGAGCGCCGCCCGACCTCGAGCTGGAGCAGCTCCAGGAGGCGTGGCGGCGGACGATCCTGCCCGCGGTGGAGCAGCGGTCGATTCCGATCGGCAAGACGCTCGCCGAGGC
>DATHAE010000086.1:0-9952 GCA_035296805.1 Gaiellaceae bacterium
GCACGCGCCGGAGGTGGTGTGTCGCCTCGCCGGCGTCGGCTTCGCGTACGGCGACCGCCGCGTTCTCGACAGGGTGTCGCTCGAGCTGCGGCGCGGCGAGATCGTCGCGCTCACGGGACCGAACGGATCGGGCAAGACGACGGTGGCGAAGATCGCCGCAGGCCTGCTGGAGCCGTCGAGCGGCACGGTGGAGCGAGCTCGGGCCGCGTACCTGTCGCAGGATCCCGGCCGCTATGTCGTCGCCGAACGCGCCGACGAGGAGGTCGCGCTCGCCGCCGACCTCGAGCTCGCTCGGGCGGCGCTCGGCCGCTTCGGCCTCGATGGACATGGCGCGCGCCACCCGCGCGACCTCTCCTCCGGCGAGCGCGAGCGGCTCGCGCTGGCGGCGGTGCTCGTGACGGAGCCGGAGCTGCTCGTGCTCGACGAGCCGACGCGGGGCGTCGACCCGGAGCGGAAGGAGGAGCTCGCGCGGCTCCTGCGCTCGGAGGCGCCGCGGCGCGCGACGCTGGTCGTGACGCACGACCTGCCGTGGGCTGCGGAGGTCGCGGACCGCGTCGTCTCGCTCGATGCGAGCGCGGTCCAGGAGGGCGCCCATGCCTAGGACGATCGCTCTCGCCGCGGCCGGCGCGGCATTCGCGGCGGCGGTGTGGGCCGCGGCCGCGCCCGCGAACGCGGGGCTTGCGCTGCTGCTCGTCGCCGCCGCCTTCGTCGTCGCCGGCGCTGCCTGGCTCGAGGCCGGTCCCGACTCCGCCCGCGAGCTCGCGGTCGTCGCGACGCTCGCGGGAGCGGCCGCCGCGGGTCGCGTCCTCTTCGCGGCGGTCCCAGGGGTGCAGCCGGTGACGGTGATCGCCGTCGCCGCGGGCGCCGCGCTCGGCGCACGCGCCGGGATCGCCGTCGGGATGCTCGCGGCGTTCACCTCGAACCTCTTTCTCGGCCAGGGCCTCTGGACGCCCTGGCAGATGCTCGGGTGGGGCGCGTGCGGCGCCGCCGGCGCTGCCGCGGCGGGATTGATCCGCCGCCGCGTCCCTTTCGCGCTCTTCTGCGGCGCGCTCGGGCTCGCCTTCAGCGCGCTGATGGACGTCTGGCTCTGGCTGTCGTTCCTCCCGCACACCTGGGCCGCGTTCGGCGCGACCCTCGGCCGCGGCCTCTGGTTCGACGCCGCGCACGCGGCCGGGAACGTGGCGATGGCGCTCGCGGCCGGACCCGAGCTGCGGCGGATGCTCGAGCGCTACCGGCGGAGGCTGAGGACGGAGGTCGTGTGGGCATAGCGACGGTCGTCGTTGCCGCGGTCCTCGCCGCAACGCCGGTGCAGTTCGTGCAGGCGCACCGGACCGCCGACGGCGCATACGCGGAGGCCGGCGGAGCCGCCGACGCCGCGATCACCGCGTGGGCCGTGCTCGGCCTCCGCGCCGCGCGCGCCGACGCGCCGGGCACGCTCGATTACCTCCAGGCGCGCCACGACGAGCTCGCGCAGACGACCGACGTCGCTCTCGTCGCCCTCGCCGAGCAGGCGCTCGGCGCGAGGCCCGAGCCCCTGCTCGCGCGGCTGCGCGCCGCCGCGCGGGCGTCGGGTCAGATCGGGCCGACCCTGAACTCGACGTACTGGAGCGTGCTCGCGCTCGGGCGTGCCTCGCCGGCGACGGTCGGCTTCGTCCTCCGCCACCAGGCGGCGTCCGGCGGCTTCGCGTGGAACGCCGGGGGCCGTGCCGACTCGAACGACACCGCGGCCGCGCTCCAGGCGCTCGCCGTCGCGCGCGTGCGCGGGAAGCCGGTCGACCGCGCAGTGCGCTTCCTGCTCTCGTTCCAGAACGGCGACGGCGGCTTCGAGCTGACGCGCGGACGCGGGTCTGACGCGCAGTCGACGGCGTGGGCGATCCAGGGGCTCGTCGCCGCCGGCCGGAAGCCGCCGCGGTCCGCGTTCGCGTACCTCGCGCGACTCAGGCGCGCCGACGGCAGCTACCGGTACTCCGCGCGCTACGTCGCGACGCCCGTCTGGGTCACCTCGCAGGTGCTGGCCGCGCTCGCGAAACGGCCGTTCCCGCTCCGGTAGGCGGTCGTCGTCGCGGGCCGCGGCTTGTGACACAGTGTCACAAGCCGCCTCGCCGCGACCCTTGCGCGAGCCCGCGCAGGGGAGGATGCTTGCGCGGTGTCCGGCGCCGCCCGTCCGATCGTGTTCCTGAGCGACTTCGGGATCGCAAACGAGTGGGTGGGGATCTGCCATGTCGTGATGGCTCGGATCGCGCCCGCGAGCCGCGTCATCGACCTTTCGCACCTGGTGCGGCCACTGGACGTCGCGTCGGCCGCGCTGCTCCTCGCCGACTCGCTCCGGTTCACCCCCGAGGACACGGTCGTCGTCGCCGTGGTCGACCCGAACGTCGGCGAGGACCGCGAGGTGGTGGTCGGGGTCGAGAGCGGGCGGATGCTCGTCGGGCCGGACAACGGCCTGCTCTCACTCGCGTGGGCGGCCGACGGAGGCGTGCGCAGCGCAGCCGAGATCGCTTCGGAGGACGTGATCGTGCACCCGATCGCGCAATCGTTCCGCGCGCGGGACACGCTGTGTCCTGCCGCGGCTCATCTCGCCGCCGGCATGCCGCTCGACCGCGTCGGACCCTCGATCGACCCGCGGTCGCTGATGACGCTGACGATCGCAGAGCCCGAGACGGAGCGCGGGAAGATCCGCTGCCACGTGATCGACTTCAACCGGTTCGGAAACGTGCAGCTCAACGTGCGGGAGGAGCATCTCGCCGCGGCCGGACTCGACGCCGAGCGCGTCCTCTCCGTGGAGGGGATCGCGGCCTCGGCCGTCGCGCGGCGGGGCGAGACCTACGCCGACTTCGCCTCGGGCGACTACGGCGTCATCTTCGACCCGCGCGGCTGGCTCACCGTCGTGCGCGGAAACCCCGCGAGCGCGGTCGAGGGCCTGCAGGTCGCGATCGGCGACCACGTGTGGATCAGTGCCGCGCGCGACGCGGGCGAGGCCGCCTGACCGCGGATGAGCGTCGTCTACTTCACGAGGTCGATCGCGGGATACGACTGCGGGATGACGCCGAACTCCGCGTAGGCGTCGAGCCACGGCTGCGCCATCGCCGGACGCAGGCGGGTCGCGAAGGTGACGCGCGTCGTCTTGCCGATCACCGACGCCTTGACGCCGGAATACTTCGACAGGATCACGGCGCTCGCCGGCTTCGTCCGCTTCTTGTTCGCCCACACCGACGCGGCCTGGATCGCGTTCCGGAAGCGCGCCGCGACGTCGCGGTCGACATTCTTGCGAGCCAGCCACGCGGTACTCAGGCAGTCGTGCGGGCAGACGGAGGTGAGGACGGGGTAGATCATCTTCGCCCCCTTCTGGAGAGCCTCCGTCAGGAACGGCTCGGGGATGACGACGGCGTCGAAGTCGTGGTGCAGCAGCGGCCCGAGCATGTCGCTGAACGGGACGCCGTACGTCAGGTGGACGTCCGACCCGGACATGCCGTTGCGCTTCAGCCACGTGAGCAGGCCGATGTGCGCGAGCTGGTTCTCGGCGTCGAGCCCGATCTTCTTCCCGACGATGTCGCGTGGGCGCGTGATCCGCACGCCCGGCGCGGCGATGAGCGCCGACGTCGGCGCCTTGGGGCGGTGGAGCGAGCCCGCGCCGACGACGCGAAAGGGGATCCCGCGGAGCTTCAGCAGCGCGAGGCCGCCGATGCTCGTGGACGAGAAGTCGGCGTCGCCCGTGAGGACGGACTGAATCGCTTGTTGGGGCTGGGTGACGAGGACGATCTTCACGTCGAGCCCCTGGCGGCGGAAGAATCCCTCGTCCTTGGCGTAGATCGCCTGGGCCGTCGGCTCGATCGGCACCACCGCGACCGTCACCGGCGTCAGCGCCGTGGTCTGCTTCGCCGCCGGGACCCGTGCGCCGGCGGCGCCCGTCGCGGTGACCGCGACGGCGACGGTGCACACGGCGAACGCCCGCAGGAACGCACGTCCGATCTCGTTCATTGTCGTTCGCCTCCTCGTTGTAGGGCCTGTTGCTCGGTGATCGCTTCCTGGATCTCGTTGCGGACGGCGAGGAACCGGTCCGAGCTGCGCGTCGCCGTCTGCGCGCGCGGTCGCGGGAGCTCGACGTCGACGAGCCGCACCACCCGCCCGGGCGCCGGGGTCATGACGAGCACGCGGTCCGCGAGGTAGGCCGCCTCGTCGATGTCGTGCGTGACATGCACGATGGTGACGCGGCGGTGCTCGCCATGGACGCGCAGGAGGACGTCCTGGAGCTCCGCCCGCGTGAGCGCGTCGACCGACGCGAACGGCTCGTCGAGCAGCAGGATCTCCGGCCGCGAGACGAGCGCGCGCGCGATCGCGACCCGCTGTTGCATGCCGCCCGAGAGCTGCCACGGGTACTTGCGCGCGACGCCGCGCAGGCCGAGCTCCTCGAGGGCCGCCTCGGCGGTCGCGAGCCGCTCCGCGCGCGACGCCTGCGCGCGGCGGAGCGGGAACATCACGTTGCGAACGACGTTCAGCCACGGAAAGAGCGACCGGCTGTAGTCCTGAAAGACGACGGCGATCTCCCTCGGCGGCCGGAGCACCGGGCGCGCGTCGAGGAACACGGTGCCGGCGCTCGCGCTCGTCAGCCCGCAGACGATGCGGAGGAGCGTCGTCTTCCCGCAGCCGGACGGCCCGACGACCGCGAGCAGCTCGCCGCGCCGGACCTCGAACGCCACGTCGCTCAGCGCGGGTGGCCCATTCTCGGCGTAGCGCTTCGACAGGCTGTCGACGCGCAGCACGACGCCCGCGTGAGCCTCCTGCTCGACCGCTCTCGGCATCGGATCAGCGACCCGACTCACCGACGGCTCCGTAGTGCCACGCGAGGACGCGGCGTTCGACGACGAGGAAGAGCCGGTTCAGGACGTACCCGAGCAGGCCGAGGAAGAGGATTCCGCCGTAGACCTCCTCGGTGTTGAACTGCGACTGCTGGAAGGTGATGTAGTGGCCGACGCCGTCGCCGGCGCCGACGAACTCGGAGATGACGAGCAGGATGACTGCCGCCGACAGCGCGATCCGGAGCCCAGCGAAGATCTGCGGGAGCGCCGCCGGGAGGTGAATCCGGACGGCGCGCTCGACGGGACCGACCTGCAGCATCGCGGCCGTGTCGCGAACCTCGGGGGACACGGCGCGAACGCCCTCGACGGTGTTGACGAGCACCGGGAAGCAGACGGCGAACGCGATCACGGCGACGTGCATCGCCTCGCCGAGCCCGAAGAGGACGATCGCCGCCGGCACGATCGAGATCGCGGGCGTCGCGCGAAGCAGCTCGGTCAGCGGCTCGAGGAGCCGCCGCAGCCCGAGGGACGAGCCGAGCACGAGTCCGAGGGCGACGCCGACGCCCGCCCCGATCACGTATCCCGCCCCCAGCCGCTCGAGGCTCGAGACGACGTCGCTCAGGAACTCGCTCGTCGGCCACACGTGCGACGCTCGTTCGAGGACGGCGGATGCCGCAGGGAAGAGGTATGACGGATGCCTGCGAGCCTCCGCCTGCCACAGTCCGAGCACGGCCAAGAAGACCGCGGCACCGAGCAGCGGGCGTGCGGCGCGCGCAGCCGACGCGGTCATCGTGACTCCAGCCGGTGCTCGCCGACCCAGAACAGGGCACGCTGCTCCGCCGCCCGCAGGGTGAGGTGAATCGCATACCCGAGGAGCGCCGTCAGCACGATTGCGCCGTACAGCTCCGGCAGGTTGTACGCGTTCTGCTGCCGCTGCATGTACGCGCCGATCCCCCCGCCTCCGTTGATGAACTCCACGGTGACCGCGACGTTGAGCGCGATCACCGCGCTCAGTCGGATGCCGGCCGCGATTCCCGGAAGAGCGGCCGGAGCCGTGACGCGGACGACGGTGCCGAGCCTCGTCTCGCCCGCGGTCCGCGCGACGTCGTGCAGGAGGCGGTCGGTGCCCCGCACGCCGTACAGCGTCGCGATCAGGATCGGCCACGTCGCCGCGTACGCGATCACGAACCGGTGCATCGGCACGCCGAGCCCGAACCACAGGATCGCGAGCGGGATGAGCGCGACGGCCGGAACAGCCCTCAGGAACTCCAGCACGACGGACGAGGCGGCGAGCAGTGTCCGTGAGCTCCCGATCGCGATCCCGGCGACGACTCCGATCGCGATCGCGACGGCGAGTCCCTCCGCGTAGACATGCAGCGTCGTCACGATCGCCTGCGAGAGCCGCCCGGCCCACAGCTCGCTCGCGAGCGCACGGACCGCGGCCGACGGCGCCGCGACGCTGTCCCCGAGGTTACCGGCGCGCACGATCACTTCCGCGAGCCCCGCGACGAGCACGACGAAGAGCCAGCCGGAGAGGTTTCCGCGCTTCAGGATTCTTGCTCCTCCTGCCACTATCGTCCCTTTTGGGACGCGCGACAAGGGCGCGACGATGCCGGTTCCGAACGCGGCTGCCACCGGCGCCGGCCTCACGGCTCGGCCGGCAACGCGGCCGAGATACGGTCGAACGCGACGCCGGCGCGGTCGTACGTCTCTCGCACGAGCGCTTCCGACTCGGCCTCGAGGAAACACAGGAGCGCCTCGTCGGCGGGAATGATCGTCGAGCGAAGGAACCGGACCGGCCTTCCCTCGCGCTCGAGCTCGCCGGCGCTCTCGTGCACGTCCCTCGCCGTCTGCCGCAGGCCGTCGACCTCCGATCCGGGGCGGTACTGCTCGACCAGGTAGGTCTCCCACGCTCGGCGGTTGGCTCCGTTTGCCATGCGTTCCACCGTACGGGCGAACGGCCGGCGAGTAATCGGGCGTTCGCCTACTTTTGTGCGATCCGCGCGCCGAGCTCGGCACGCGAATGGATGCCGAGCTTGCGGTAGACGCGCGCGAGGTTGGCCTCCACCGTCTTCGGGCTCATGAATGCGGCCGTCGCGACCTCGCGGTTCGTCATCCCCTGCGCGGCCAGCTCGGCAACGCGGCGCTCCGTCGGCGTCAGCTCGGCCGGCGCGCGTCTCAACCCGACCCGACCGAGCTCGTGGTGCGCCTGCTCGGCCCACCGCGGCGCCCCGAGGCGCTCGAAGATCTCGACGGCTTCCTCGAGCGCAGCCGCCGCGGCGCGCTTCTGCTTCAGGCGTCGATGCAGGCGCCCCTGGACGAGCCGGTTCCACGCGAGGTCGAACGGCAGCTTGACCGCGACGTCGGCGTCGACCTCGTCGAGCGCGGCGAGTGCCGCGGGCACGTCGCCGTCCGCCGCGAGGACGAGTGCGCGCGCCCGCGGCAGCGTGACATCGATCCAGAGTCGCGGGAAGACCCGCGCTCTCTCCTCGAGGCGCGACAGAACCGTCCGTGCCCGTTCCAGCTCGCCGAGCGCGACGAGCGACTCGACGTGGAACGGCTCGCTCCGGTCGGGCAGGAGATCGACGGCCGCGATCGTGTCCAGCCGTTGGCGCATCCGCGTCAGCGCCCGGTCGACCGCAGCGTGATCGCCGTCGGCGAACTCGACGGCGGCCACCCCCGACAGCAGCAGCGCCTCCCACCACGCCTGCCCCGCCCGTTCGGCGCCCGCCGCGAGCGGCTCGAGCGTCTCGCGCGCGCGGTCGATCCGGCCCCGGTGCGCGTCGAGAAGCGATCGGAAGCGAATCGGCGTCGCCCACGGCCCGACCTTCTGCACATGCGCCATGCCATCGCACCCCTCGTCGAGGTGTCGCTCCGCCTGGTCGACCAGCCCCGCGCGAAGCTCGGCGTATCCCAGGTGCGCCAGCCGCTCGGCCCGCCAGAGATCCTCCCCTCGCTCGACGTACCACCGGTCCTCGACGGCGTGGCGGGCGCGCGCACCGTCGAAGTCGTCGACGGAGTGGAGGTAGATCAGCGGAACCCGGCTCATCGGCGCCTCCGGCCCCGCCTTCGCTTCCAGCTCTCGCCACCGCTCGTACAACCCGTCATCCCAGCCGCGCCCCAGCGTCGCCGACACCCAGAGGCGCTCGAAGATCACGGAGGCGAGCGCTGCCGGGTCTCGCTCGGCGCTCAGCATCCCGATCGCTGCGTCCGCGTGCTCGAGCGCGCGCGCCGGGTGCGGCACCGTGACGGTGACGAGCTTCGGATAGATGCGCGCCGCGAGCTCGCGGTCCGCGGGGGCCGCCGCGAGTGCGGCCTCGAGGAACGTGCTCGGTGCGCCGCTCCCGGTGACCCACGCGATGTCGCCGAGGAGCGCAAGCGCGTTCGCTCGGAGTGAGTCGAGGGGCGAGGCGGCCGCCTCCTCGGCGAGCTTCTGTGCGCCGTCGGCGTCTCCGGCGGCGAGTAGCGCGGTCGCTTCGCCCAGCGTGCGTCGCGTCGCGTCCTCGGCCCTCGTGTCGGGCGTCAACCGTCGAGACGCGGCGAAGAGCTCGGCCGCAGCGTGCGGGGCACCGCGTCGCGCCGCTCGCCGCGCACCGTCCTCGAGCTCCGCTGCGACGGTGCCGTCGGGCGCGGTCACGCTTGCGGCCAGATGGCGCGCCCGTTCGTCCGGATCGGAGCCGATCGACGCCAGCCTCTCGTGCAGCTGCCGCCGGCGCTCGCGCGACGCCGAGGCGTAGACCGCGGACGCGACGAGGGGGTGTGCGAACCGGATTCGGTCGGGCTCGAGGACGAGCACGCCGGCTTCCTCCGCCTCGACGAGGCCCGCCCGCGCGTCGCCGTCCGCAACCGCTTCGACGACGGCTGCGACCGTCGGACGCGAGAGCGCGGCCGCGGCGAGGAGGACGTGTCGCGCGACCTCGGAGAGCTCGCCAACGCGGCTGGCGACCAGCTCCTCGACGTTCCGCGGCACGGGCAGCGGCTCGTCGGCTCGGCGCGCGCGCGTCTCGCGCCCGAGCGCCCGCGCGATCTCGAGGGCGAAGAACGGATTGCCGCCCGAGGCGTCAGCGACGCGGACGAGCGTCGGTCGCGGGAGCGCTGCGCCGAGCCGGTCGGCGAGCAGATGATGGAGCGCCGCGAGCGAGAGCGGACGGGGGACGATCCGAATGAGCTGCTCCTCCGCGAGCGCGCGCTCGAGCCCGATGGGCAGCTCGCCTCGCCCGTCCGCACGCCGCGCCAGGAGCAGGCTGACGCCCGTCGGAAGCCGGCGCGCGACGAAGGTGAGTGCGTGCTCCGACGCCGCGTCGAGCCACTGCACGTCGTCGATCGCGACCAGCACCGGCTTCGAGGCCGCGAGCTCGGCGAGGATCCCGACGAGCGCCGTCGCCGTCGTGCGCGCGTCTGCAGGCTCGTCGGCCTCCCGGAGGAGCGCCGCCGCCAGCGCGCGCTCCTGCACGGCCGGGAGCGCCTTTCGCGTCTCCTCGAACACGTCGCCCACGAGATCGGCGAGCGCCGCGTAGGAGAGCGTCGTCTCGCTCTCCGCCGGGCGCGCCTGGAGCACCTGGAGCGAACGGGCCTCCGCGTCGCCGACGCATTCGAGCCAGAGCGTCGTCTTGCCGATTCCCGCTTCGCCTTCGATCAGACAGGCGCGGGGCGCCGCCGGGACAGTGTCCAGGAAGCGCCCGAGTGCTCCTAGTTCGGCATCGCGACCAATGATCGCGTCCACCACAGTGGTTCGATCCTATGGCGGTTGCGGCGGCTTTTCCACGGCCGTCCGTCCAGGGACCGAACGACGTTCAGCGCAGCTTCAGGTCCGGCGCGCCGTACAGCGACGAGAAGTCGAAGTCCGGCGTGATCGCCGGGTTGTAGCCGTACGACTTGGCGATCCCCTCGAACCAGCGCGGGTACGAGGCGTACAGCGACGCGAAGTCGAAGCGCGGGGTGATCTTCGCGTTGTTGCCGTACGACTTCGCGATCGGCGCGAACCAGGCGGGCGCCGCCGCGTTCGCCGCCGCGCCATCGCTGCCGGACGAGCGTGCTCCGATGACCGCGAAGACGGCGGCCGCCGCGAACGCGGCGGCGAGTGTGACGACGGCTGCGAGCCCGTAGGAGCGCCGGCCGAGGACGGTGGTCGTCATGTCGATCCTTTCGTCGATTGC
>DATHAE010000087.1:0-13650 GCA_035296805.1 Gaiellaceae bacterium
TCTTACCCCACCTTTTCACCCTTACCGCCGACGTCTCCGGAGATGCGTCGGAGGCGGTCTCCTTTCTGTGCCACTTTCCGTCGGCTTTCGCCGCCTGGCTTGCGCCAGCGTCCTGCCCTGCGGTGTCCGGACTTTCCTCGAAGCGTCGAGCGCTCCGCGGTCACCCGGCCTGCGAATCGCATTGTAGCCCCGGTCGGGCGCTCCTCCAACACCGCACGGCGCACGCTTCGCGCGTCGCGCGTTCGGGAAGGCCGACTCCGTGGACGTCGGCGAGCTCGAGCCCGGTCTCTGGTGGTGGAGGGCGCGGCACCCGGACTCGAAGCCGTCGCAGAGCTGGAGCGAAGAGGTCCGCTGCTTCTACCTCGAGACCGACGAGGCGACGCTGCTCGTCGATCCGCTCGTCGCGGACGAACGCGAACGGCTGTGGCAAGCGCTCGACCGCGACGTGGAGCGGCGCGGGCTCCCGGTCTGCGTGCTCCTCACCCAGGCCGCGCATTCGCGGAGCGCGGGCGACGTCGCCGCCCGCTACAGCGCCGCCGTCTTGGGGCCTTCGCAGGCACACGCGAAGGTCGGCGACGCCACGTTCCGCGCCGTCACCCACGGCGAGGCCGTGCCGGGCGGCCGCGTGCTCGCGTTCGAGCAGGAGCCGGACGGCAGCGGCACGCCGCTCTACTTCCCGTCATACGCGGCGGTCGCCGTCGGCGACGTCTTCATCTCGCGCGGCGACGGACTGCGCGTCTGGTGGGGCCACGGCGCGTCCGACGACCGCTGGTACCACGAGCGGTTGCTGCCCTCACTTCGGCCGTGGCTGGACCTCCCGGTCCGGCACGTGCTCGTCTCGCACGGTCCGCTGGTCGCGCCGGAGGAGCTCAGTGCCGCCCTCGATCGGCCCCCGGATCGCGGCCTCTAACGGCGCGACGACAGCCGCCGTCTACCCGGCTCGCGATCCGAGCTCCGGCGCGACCGCGAGCGCGTCCTCCGTCGCGAGCTGGCTCGAGCACTCGGGGCAGAAGACGGCGCCGCCGCGGGCGTGCATCACGAACTCGCCGCAGGCGAGGCACTCGAGCGAGGCACCGCGGAGGAGCGCGACGAGCTCCTGGTCGAGCGTGCGGGCGAACGGCGCGACCGACGACATCAGAGCTCCCGGAACACTCCCACGACGCGGCCGAGGATCTGGACGTGGTCGGCGTAGATCGGGTCGAGTGACGCGTTCTCCGGCTGCAGGCGCACGCGGCCGTTCTCGCGGTAGAACGTCTTCACCGTCGCCTCGTCCGCCGACTCGTCGTCGCCGGCCAGCGCGACGACGATCTCACCGTTGCGCGCGTCCTGCGCGCGCTGGACGATCACGAGGTCGCCGTCGAGGATGCCCGCCTCGATCATCGACTCGCCCTTGACGCGGAGCATGAAGTCGCCCTTCGTCGACTTCGGCATCGGCAGGTACTCCTCGACGTACTGGTCGGCGAGCAGCGGCCCGCCGGCTGCGATCGCGCCGAGGAGCGGCAGGCGCAGCGTGTCGTCGCGCTCGACCGGCTGCGGCTCGGGTGCGCGGCGCTCGCGGCCGATCAGCTCGAGCGCGCGCGGCTTCGTCGGGTCGCGGCGCAGGAGCCCCGCGCGCTCGAGGTTCGCGAGGTGCGCGTGCACCGTCGAGGGCGAAGCGAGCCCGACGCGCTCGCCGATCTCGCGGACCGTCGGCGGGTAGCCATGAGCGTCGACATACTCGACCAGGAAGTCCCAGATCTCCTGCTGTCGCTGCGTGAGCATTCGCGCCTCCGCCCGATTCGCTTACGTTGACGAACGTGTGTTCGTCATCAGCGTAGAGAGTCCTTCGGACGACGTCAAACCCGCGAGTCCCGACGCTCGGCCGGAACTCGGGAACCTCGCATGCGCTGGAGAGGACTTGAACCTCCACGACCTTGCGGCCACTAGGCCCTCAACCTAGCGCGTCTACCAATTCCGCCACCAGCGCGAGAGCGCGGCCATTGTAGCCGCGTCTCAGCCGAGGGGTGCCAGCTCGCGCTCGAGCGTCGGGCGCTCTTCCTCGAGCCACGGCGGCAGCGAAAGGCCCTGCCCCAGCGTCTCGCGCGGCTCGTCGACGAGGAAGCCGGGCTCGTCCGTCGCGATCTCGACGAGGATCCCGTCGGGCATGCGGAAGTAGACCGAGCGGAAGTACTTTCGGTCCTGCACCTCCGTCGGGCGGAGGCCCAGCGAGCGGATCCGCTCGAGCCACGCGGCCGACTCCTCGTCGCCGGTGACGCGCCAGGCGACGTGATGTGTGGTCCCCGCGCCGATCAATGCGACCTCCTCGACCGGGTCGGCGAAGTGGATCGGCGCGTCGGGTGAGAAGAGCCCCGCATACAGGTCCGGATTCCCGATCGCGGCCACGTCGCGGAGCGCGGGCGTCTCGCCCGGGTAGAGCCGCAGGCGGAGCCCATCGGGATCGTCGGCCTCCTGCTCCTCGTCGACCGCAGGCGTCACGAGCCCTACGGACTCGAGCGTTCCGCGGCCGAGCCGGCCGCGCTCGGCGCGCGGCCACTCGAAGAATGTGATCAGCGTCCCGGGCGAGCCGATCTCGTCGCCGAAGTAGAGGTGGTAGCTGTGCGGATCGTCGAAGTTGACGGTCTTCTTCACCAGCGAGAAGCCGAGCTCGTCGCGGTAGTAGTCGGCAGTGCGGCGCGCGTCGGAGCAGACGCACGTGACGTGGTGGAGGGCCGCCAGCTGCACGCGCGTAGATTAGAACGCGGCGCGGCGCTCCGGCCTCAGTCGAGCAGGCGGAAGAGCGCGATCGTGTTCAGGAAGAACAGCACGGAGACGACGACCGTGACGCGCGTCAGGTTGCGCTCGACGATATGCGTCCCGCCCTGCGACGCCGGCGTGAAGCCCATCCCGCCGAGGCCGGTGTCGCGCCCGGAGTGCATCAGGATCAGGCCGATGAGGCCGGCCGAGATGAGCACGTGGATGACCGCGAGGACCTGGAGCACGCCGGGAGGGTAGCTAACGCGACGCCGCGGTCAGGATCGCGTGAACGCGGATCCGCTCGTCGAGTGACAGGATCGTCTCAAGCGCCTCCGCGAAGAGGCGATGGTCGTCTGCGATGAGGACGCTCACGCGCTCAAAGCCATTGAAGGCGATAACGTGGACGCGTGCCGGAAGGTGACGCGAGGACCAGGATCCAGAAGCTGCTCGTGACGGGGGACAATCGGCTGAAGCAGGGAGTGGCGCCGGAGAAGGCGCGCGAGAACTTCCTGCAGGCGCTCGAGGTGGCGCGCGAGGCGGGGCTCGAGGAGCAGGTGCGGCCGCTCGTCGAGATCAGGCTCGCCGACCTCGACAGCCTCCGGCGCGACTCAGCCGAATAGCGCCTCGACCGCGGCGTAGAGGCCGTCACGGCGGGCTTCGAGCGGGAAGCGCTCCAGGATCCGGGCCCGCGCACGCGCGCGCTCCTCCGGCGGCGACTCGAGCCCTGCGCGAACCGCGTCGGCGATCGCCTCAGGATCCGGCCGCGCGACCTGGACGCCGACGTCGCCGACCACCTCCGACAGGGCACCCGCCGCAGTCACGACGGGGATGCAGCCCGCGAGCATCGCCTCGGCGACTGCGAGCCCGAAGCCCTCGTGGCGGGAGGCCTGGACGTAGACGGAGGCACGGCGGTACCACGCCGCGAGCTCCTCGTCCGACACGCGCCCCGTGTACTCGACGTTCGCCCCACCGAGGTCGCGCAGGAGGTCGACGGAGCGGTCGAGCCACTTGCCGACGAGCGCGAACCGCACCTCCGGCGCGAGCCTCGCCGCCTGCGCGAACGGGCGCAGGCCCTTGCGCTCGAGGCTCACCCAGGCGACGTTCGAGACGGTCAGCGCGACCGGCTCGCGCTCCCCCTCCGGCAGCTCGCCGAAGATGTCCGGGACGCCGTGGTAGACGACGGTGACCCTGTCCCACGGGACGCCGACGTTCGCCACGACTTCGCCTCGGCTGTACTCGGAGTTCGCGACCAGGCTCGACGCGCTGCGGATGATCCACGAGGCAAGACGCCGTCTCATGCCGCCCTGCTGGTAGCCGTAGTCGATCTCCGGCTCGTTCGCGGTGTCGAAACCGCCGACGACGAGCAGGGACGGCTTGCGGAGCAGCCGCGCGAAGGTGATCGGCCAGAACGTGTGCCACGACGCGAACCAGCCGAAGACGAGGTCGGCGCGCCGCACCTCGCGCAGGACCGCGAGCGGGTTCGCCCAGCGGCCCGGCTGCGCCCACTCGCGCACGTCCCACCGCTCGCGCAGCAGGTCGAGATCGATCTCGACGAACGACGCGCGCCGGCTGTAGACGAAGAGGATCCGCACGGAGCGCCGACTCTAGGGTCTCGTCCACCCGTACGACGTGTTCGTGTGCGTGGGCCGGAAGCCCGCGCGACCTCGCCGTCCGCCGTCTCGACGGCGAGGTCGAGCGACGGCTCGTAGAGCGAGCACTGTCTCAGACGCTCCTCGACGGCTTCGCCGTTCGCTCCCCGCATCGGGGTGCCGGCCGGCACCTTCCCGCGAGCGGTCGACGAAGCGGCGAGCCATCCGCCACCACCACTGCAGGTCGGCCGGTTCCCACAGCCCCGCCCCCGCGTCCGCCAGCCGGGCGCGCTGCAGGAGCTCCGTCACGAGCGTGAGGTACTCGAGGCCCGCGGCCCGCCGCTCACGGACAGGCACTACGCCGCGGCTGCCGAGCCGGTGCGCGCGTCGGCGCGGGCGCCGCCGCGGGTGATGCGCGGATCGATCCCGACCAGGACGAGGTCGACGACGAGGTTGAGGAGGATCACCGCCGCCGCCGCGACGAGGGTCACCGCGAGAATCACCGGCAGGTCGATCCCCTGCTGGTTGCCGAGCGCGTAGATCGTCGTCCGGCCGAGCCCCGGGAGCCCGAAGACGGTCTCGACGTACATCGCGATCCCGATCGCCAAGCCGGCGTCCATCGCGATCATGGTCACGATCGGCGAGATCCCGTTCCGCAGCGCGTGCCCGCCGACAACGCGGAGCTCCGACGCTCCCTTCGCGCGCGCGGTGCGGATGTACGGCTCCTCGAGCACCTCGAGCATCCGCGCCCGCGCGACACGCATGTAGAGCGCGACGAAGAAGAGCGCAAAGGTGGCCCACGGCAGCAAGAGGTGCGTCGCCCATTCGGCTGGGCCGCCGCACATCCCGCCCGTCGGCGTCACGATGCCCGGCGGCGGCGGCTCCGGCGCCGAGCCGAAAAGGGGGCAGTAGCCGCTCGCGGGCGCGATCTCCCAGCGGTTGCCGAGGAACAGCTGCAGCAGGAGCGCGATGACGAGCGGGTGCGTCGAGATCGCCGCCAGCCCGAGCGCGATCGAGATCCGATCGAGCCACGATCGCGGCCGCGCCGCCGCAAGCGTCCCGAGCGGGATCGCCACGAGCAGCATCAGCACGAGCCCGCCGACGGCGAGCGACGCCGTGACCTTCGCGGCGTCCCACACCATCGGGCCGACCGCCTCGCCAACGACCTCACCGCTGAAGAACGAAACCGTCGCCCACGAGGTGCCGAAATCGCCGTGCAGCGCGCGCCAGACGAACTTCGCGTACTGCGTGGTGACCGGCGCGTCGACGCCGAGCGCGTGCCGCGCCTCCGCGATCTGGGCCGGCGTCGCATGCTGGACGTCGACGACGAACGACGCCGGGTCCTCCGGCACCTTGAGGTAGAGGAAGAACGTCACGACCGACACGATCCAGAGCAGGACGATCGCGATCGCGAGCCGACGCAGGATGAACCCGATCACCGCAGTCCCCTCGGGTCGGTCGCCTCGCGCAGCCCCTCGCTGAACTGGTTGAGGGCGAACACGGTCAGGAAGATCGCGAGCGACGGCCACACCGTCAGCCAGGGCTGCGTCGTCGCGGGGCTGTATGTGCGCGGCGAGAGCGGCGACCCCCACGACTGGGCCAGCAGGCTGCCCCAGCTCGCGGTCGGCAGCTTGATCCCTGCGTTGAGGAACGTCGCCCCCACCTCGAGCATGATGTTCGTCGCGACCAGGATGGCGGCGTAGGCGAGGAGCGGCGGCACGAGGTGCGGCGCGAGGTGCTTGCGCATCACCCAGCCGCTGCCGGCGCCGACCATCTGAGCGGCCTCGACGAACTCGCGGTGGCGCAGCGACAGCACCTGCGTCCGCACGATACGCGCGGGGTAGAACCACGTGAACGCGGCGATCAGGACGATCAGCTGGAAGACGCCCTGGTTGAGAAGGCCGCCGAAGGTCCACTGCGTCAGGCCGTGCGTGAGCGCGGACCCGATCACGACGAGGAAGAGCAGCACCGGGAACGCCATCATCAGGTCCGTGAAGCGCGAGACGCCGGCGTCGACCCAGCCGCCGAAGTACCCTGCAATCGATCCGAGCACCGTCCCGACGAGAAGCGCGAGGACGGCCGCTCCGATCGCGATCTCGAGCGAGACGCGGCCCCCGTAGAGAACGCGCATCAGCTCGTCGCGCCCGAGCTGGCTGTCTGCGCCCAGGACGAGCAGCGTCGTCGTCTTGTCGCGCGGCGGCGTGTGCTCGAACGCGAAGGGGTCCTCGTCGGCGGTCTGCGGCGCGGCGTACACGCGGGTGTATGGGCCGACCGGCTTCTGCGCGATGCTGACCGCGTAGGGGAAGAGATCGTTCGGGCCGTGGCCGATGAGTCGCCCGTAGAGCTTCGCGCCGGGGAAGCACGCGAACAGGACGAAGACGAGGAAGACGCCGCTCGCGAGCGCGACGCGGTCGCGGCGGAGCCTCCGCCAGGCGAGACGGCGCGGCGACATCGGGGCCGCCGTCGCGACGTCGGCCTCCGCCGTCAGCCGTCCGGTGGCCGGCTCAGCGTGCTCCATCGGTTCAGCGAGGCCCGACCGCGACCATCAGGAGGGGCGACTCGTGCGTGTCGAGGAGGCGCGAGACCTCCTCGTCGAAGAAGGTCGACGCGGCAGCGCCCCACCCGCGCCTGAACGCGCCGATCTGGAGCCGGCCAGCCCGGATCCCTGCCTCGAGCTGCGCCCAGCGGTAGCCGCGGTCGCCGAGCGAGCCGACGACGGCGTCCAGGTCGGCCAGCTGGAAGATGTTCACCGCGCCGTCGCGCGGGTGCTCCTGCTCCATCGCGGCGAAGCCGACCGCCTCGCGCAGCTCGCGCTCCTCGCGCGCGGCGACAAGATTGAGATCCGCGTCGTAGATCCCGGGCTCGAGCCCCTCGACAGCCGCAACGGTGACGACCTGCCGTACGACCGACGGCGCGTCGGCGGGGATCGGCGCCTCCGACCACGCGAGCAGCTCCGCCAGCTCCCCGCGCGGCAGCGGCGTCGGCGCATAGTTGCGCACGGAGCCGCGGCGGCGGATCGCGTGGACGAGGGCGGCACGGTCGAGGACCGGCTCCTCGTCCGACGGCTCGGACCGCCACTCGCGCACCTCGGCGACGTCGGCGAGCGACGAGGCGGCGTGCGCGGCTTCGGCGAGTGGGTAGCGCGGGCCGGACGCCGCTTGTGACACTGTGTCACCAGCGCTCTCCGGCGCGCCTGCGGCGCCCGTGCCTTTGCCGAGCGCGAGGACGGCGAGCGCGTATTCGGAGACGCCGTCGACACCGAGCGCGGCGTTCAGCTCGCGGTCGACGAACGCCGTGTACAGCCGCGGGCGCAGACCGTCGGCGGCCGCGAGCGCGAGTAGGTTCGCGAGCATCGTGCCGGCGTCCCACCACACGTGGCGGTAGCCGCGTTCCATGTACTTCCAGCCGGTGCGCGCGTGGATGCCGGTCAGGACGACGAACGTCTCGCCCTCGGCGCGTGCCGCGGCCGCGGCGGCCGCGACCGCCGCGACGGCCTCTCCGCCGCCCACGCGCACGAGCGCCGGCGAGAGCGCGTCGAACGAATAGAGGCCGCCGCGGTCCGCCAGATACGCCTCGACCGGGTAGAGCGCGCCCGCGCTGGAGTAGCCGCGGAAGTGGACGGTGCGCGTGCCGGGGAAGCCGCGGTGCGTGCGCGTCCGAACGACTGCGGCGCCGTCGCCGAGGACACGTCCTCCGACCGACGTTTCGAGCGGCAGGCGCTCGGCGTCGCCGTACTCCTTGAACGCCGTCGGGTGCGTGTCGAGGGTGCGCGCCTCGTCCTCGTCCGTGCCGTAGGCGGCGACGTTCGTCGCCCGGTGGTACGCGAGCGTCGCGCTCAACCGCGCGGAACCTGCCGGTCGTGCATCCCCCACTCCTCGCGCAGCACCTCGCAGATCTCGCCGACGGTGCAGAGCGAGCGCAGCGCCGCTCGCATCGGGTGCAGCATGTTCTCGTCGCCGCGCGCGGCGTCACGCACGCGCGCGAGCGTGACGCCGGCGTCCTCGGCGTTGCGTTCGGCGCGCACGCGCCTCGTACGCTCGACCTGGCGCCGCTCCGACTCCGGGTCGACGCGGTGCAGCTCGATCTCCTCGGTGTCCTCCTCGACATAGCGGTTCACGCCGACGATGACGCGCTCCCCGGACTCGACCCCGCGCTGCCACGCGAACGCCGCCTCCTCGATCTCGCCCTGAACGAATCGCCGCTCGATCGCTTCGACCGCACCGCCGAGCTCGTCGACGCGCTCGATCAGCTCCCACGCGCGCTCCTCGAGCTCGTCCGTGAGCGCCTCGATGTAGAAGGAGCCGCCGAGCGGATCGGCGGTGTCCGTCGTCCCCGCCTCGGCGGCGAGCGTCTGCTGCGTCCGCAGCGCGATCTTCGCGGCGCGCTCGGTGGGCAGCGCGAGCGCCTCGTCGAACGAGTTCGTGTGCAGGCTCTGCGCCCCGCCGCACACCGCCGAGAACGCCTGGATCGCGACGCGGACGATGTTGTTCTCCGGCTGCTGCGCGGTCAGCGTCGAGCCACCGGTCTGCGCGTGGAAGCGGAGCGCGAGTGCCTTCGGGTTCGAGGCGCCGAAGCGCTCGCGAATGATCCGCGCCCACAGCCGCCGCGCTGCGCGGAACTTCGCCACCTCCTGGAAGAAGTCGTTGTGCGCGTTGAAGAAGAACGACAGCCGCGCGCCGAACTCGTCGGGCGAGAGCCCCGCGGCGACCGCAGCGTCGCAGTAGGCGATCCCGTTCGCGAGCGTGAACGCGAGCTCCTGAACGGCGGTCGAGCCGGCCTCGCGGATGTGGTAGCCGGAGATCGAGATCGTGTTCCACCCCGGAAGCGCTGAATGGCAGTAGGCGAACAGGTCGGTCGTGAGCCGCATCGACGCCTTCGGCGGGAAGATGTAGTTCCCGCGGGCGACGTACTCCTTGAGGATGTCGTTCTGCACGGTCCCGCGCAGCGCCTCACCCGGGACGCCCTGCTCCTCCGCGACCAGCTCGTACAGCAGGAGCAGCAGCGACGCCGGAGCGTTGATCGTCATCGACGTCGAGACCTCGTCGAGCGGGATGCCGTCGAGGAGCACCTGCATGTCGGCGAGCGAATCGACCGCGACGCCCGTGCGGCCGACCTCGCCGGCGGCGCGCGGGTCGTCCGAGTCGTAGCCGAGCTGGGTCGGCAGGTCGAACGCGATCGAGAGGCCGGTCTGGCCGCGCTCGAGCAGGAAGCGGTAGCGCTCGTTCGACTCCTCGGCCGACGCGAAGCCCGCGTACTGGCGGATCGTCCACGGGCGACCGCGGTACATGTCGCGGTACGGCCCGCGCGTGAACGGCTCCACTCCCGGCGGCTCGAGGTCACGTTCGGCGTCGTCCGCGGTGTAGAGGGGCTTGATCTCGATCCCGGACTCGTTCGTCAACCGGTCGGTGGCAGCCATCGCGGCAATCGTACGTCCCGCCGGAGCTTGATCTGCGATCTCGATGAAGCGGCGCCGTCGCTCGTCGTCCGTGTCGCCGGCCGTCGGGCGGCGCGCAGCGCACGCGGCTACTCGGCGCGCGGCACGCGTCCGCCGGCCGGCGTCGCGTCGGCGGCGGCCAGGCGCTGCAGCGAGACCCGGACCGTCCAGACCGACTCCTCGTACTCGTCGAGCTTCCCGTCCAGCGCCTCGTCGATCGCGCGGAGCGCGCGGCGGAACGCCGGGAGCCCGGCGTCGAAGATCTCTTGCCCGGCCGGCGTCAGCGTCAGGAGCGACGCGCGTCCGTCGCGTGGGTGCGGATCCTCGCGCACGTGACCACGCTCGACGAGCGGCCTGATCGCGTCGCGGAGCGTCGTGCGACGCGCGCCGATCGCGCGCGCGAGCCTCGCGCGCGTAACGGGCTGGAGAATGCCGACGACGGAGAGGAAGCCGTACTCGTCGGGATCGACGCCCGCCGCGCGCAACTCGCGGTTCGCCACCTCGTTTGCATAGCGCGACGCCAGGTTGAGCTCGAGGACGATCGCGCCCCGGAGGATCCGTTCCGCGCCCGGGTCTTCCGGCATGCGCGGATCCTATGAGGGATGAGCGAGTCCTACGAGCCGCGCGCGACGGTCTCCCAGCGTCCGCCGGCGAAGCGGACGACGCGGTTGTCGTCGAGGACGGCGGCGTAGACGGTCCCGTCGCGCGCGACCGTCACGCCGGTCACGCTGTGGTCGTAGAGGCGCGTCGTGCGCCCGTCGGGGGTCGTGCGCGTGACTCCGCCGCGGGCGGCGTTCCGCGCGACGTCGCCCGAATAGATGCTCCCGTCGGGGCCGACCGCGAGGGCGACCGTGACCCCGACGTCGCCGCCGAACGTCGTGATCGTCCCGGTCGCGAGGTCGATTCGGCGGATGCGCCGGTTCTCCGTATCGGCGACGTACAGCGCGCCGTCGTGGAGCACGATCTGGTGCGGGTGGAAGATCTTCGCCGCGGTCGCCGGCCCGCCGTCGCCGGAGGACCCCTCGGTGCCGTCGCCGGCGACGGTCGTGATCGTCCCGTCCGGCGCCACCTTCTTCACGTAGCCGACGTAGACCGTCACGTAGAGGTTTCCCGCCGCGTCGACCGCGACAGACGACGCATCGATCGGCGCCGTGAGCCGCGTGAAGGTCGAGCCGTCGACGCGGTACACGGCGCCGTCGCGACCGGCGGCGTAGATCCGACCCGCGGCGACGGCGATGTGGAACGTGCCGACGCCGGCCGCGACCGCCGACGCGCGGCCGCCGCGCAGCCGAAGCAGTGCGCCCTCGCGCAGCTGGCCGACGAGGAGCGAGCCGTCGTCGTCCGCGGCGACCGCAAGCGGATCGTGGAAGAGCGGGTCCGGCGCGACGTCCGAGATCACGAGCCCGAGCGGGTAGTTGCGCGTGCCGACGCGCGCGCTCACGTTCCAGCGGCCCTCGCGACGGAACGTGAACGTCGCGCGGTAGCGGCCGCGGCCGGTGCGGACGGCTCGTGCCGTCAGCGCCTGCGCGCCGCGCGCCGTGACCGTCACCGGCCCCGTGAACGGCTTGCCGCCGCGGGCGACGCGGAAGCTCGTGCTCCACGGCTTGCCGGCCTCGGCCCCGGCGGGGAACGCGGTCGGCCGGACGGTGACGGGTGGAGCGGCGAGCGCAAGCGCGGCTGCGACGACGGCGGCGATCAAGGCGACCTCCTCAGGATACGGCGGATTCGCCGTACTTATGGCGACTTCGCCGCATCTCGTCAAGTTACGCTTCGATGAAGATGCCGGTCGATGTCCGCCTCTTCGCGGGGCTCCGCGAGCGTGCCGGGTGGTCGCGGAAGCAGGTCGAAGCGGCCACCGTCGGCGACGTGTGGCCGGCGCTCGGGCTCGGCGACGAGCCGGACGGCCTCCTCTACGCCGTCAACCGCGACTACGCACCGCGCGACCGGGAGCTGAACGACGGCGACGAGGTGGCGCTGATCCCGCCCGTCTCGGGCGGCGCGTTCCTGCTCTCGGATCAGCCGCTGTCGCTCGATCGCGTCGTCGCCGAGGTGCGCGACGATCGCGCAGGCGCGATCGCAACGTTCACCGGGACGACGCGCGTCGCCTCGCGCGGGCGCACCGTCGTCCACCTCGACTACGAGGCGTACGAGGGCATGGCCGAGGGCGTGATGGAGGAGATCGCCGCCGAGTTGCGCGTGCGCTACGAGCTGTGCGCGGTGGCGATCCACCACCGCGTCGGCCGAGTCGGGATCGGCGAGACGTCGGTGGTGATCGCGGTGTCGGCGCCGCACCGCGGTGACGCGCTCGCGGCGTGCAGGGACGCGATCGACACGCTCAAGGAGCGCGTCCCGCTCTGGAAGAAGGAGGTCTACGAGGGCGGCGAACAATGGCTCGGCCGCGGGAGCTGAGCCTCGAGCGCTACGGCGCGATCACGAGCGTCGCGCTCTCGGTCGGCGGCGAGCTCGTGCTCGAGCAGTACGGCGCCGGCGATGCCGACACGCTCCGCAACACCCGCTCGGTGACGAAGACCGTCACCGGGATGCTGGTCGGGATCGCGGTCGGGCGCGGCGAGCTTTCCGGCGTCGACGCGCCGATCCTCGACGTGCTGCCGCCGCGCGGGCAGGCGCACCCCGACGCGCGCAAGAGCGAGATCACCGTCGAGGACCTGCTCACGATGAGCTCGCTGCTCGAGTGCGACGACTTCAACTCGTTCTCGCGCGGCAACGAGGAGCGGATGTACCTCGTCGAGGACTGGGTGCAGTTCTTCCTCGACCTCCCGGTGCGCGGCTTCCCGTCCTGGGCTTCGCGGCCCGAGGCCGCCCCGTGCGGGCGGAGCTGGAGCTACTGCACGGCCGGCATCGTCACCCTCGGCGCCGTGCTCGAGGCGGCGACGGGGCGGCCGGTGGACGAGTACGCGGCCGAGCACCTGTTCGGGCCGCTCGGGATCGTCGGCCCGGGGTGGCAGTACTCGCCGCTCGGGCTTGCGATGACCGGCGGCGGGCTGCGCCTGCGCACGCTCGACCTGCTGGAGCTGGGTCGGCTCTACCTCGACGGCGGCCGCGGGATCGTCCCCGAGACGTGGGTCCGGGAGTCGTGCCGGCCGCACGCGCAGGTCGACGACGAGACGGCGTACGGCTACCTCTGGTGGCTGCGCGAGTACGAGGTCGGCGGCCGCCGGGTGGCCTCCTCCGACATGTCGGGCATGGGCGGGAATCGCGTTGCGGTGCTGCCGGAGCTCGACGCGGTGGCGGTCGTCACCTCCGAGAACTTCCGCGTGCGCGACGCGCACGACCGCACGCACAGGCTCCTCACCCACGACCTGCTCCCGGTCGCGGCCGAGGCTCGCGACGGCGGGAAGGTACAACTGACGGAGTGAGCGAGTTCCGCTACCGCGACTACGATCCGATCCAGCCCCGCGGGACGGACTGGCGCGGGCTGCTGCGGAAGATCTTCGCGCCGCTCATCGGCCTCGGCGCGCTGCTCCTCAAGCTCGGGTCGCTCGCGAAGTTCGCCGGAATCTTCATCGCGTTCGGCGGCTACACGCTGATCTGGGGCTGGAAGTTCGCGCTCGGCGTGATCGTGATGATCTTCGTGCACGAGATGGGCCACTTCGTCGAGGCCGCACGCGAGCGGCTGCACCCGTCGTGGCCCGTCTTCATCCCGTTCCTCGGCGCGTACGTGAAGCACACTCGCGGCAACCCGTGGCAGACCGCCCGCGTCGCGATCGCGGGGCCGATCTTCGGCGGCGTCGCGGCCGCCGTCTGCCTCTGGATCGGCTATGCGATCGACTCGCGGCTCCTGCAGGCGCTCGCGTACTTCGGGTTCTTCCTCAACCTGATCAACCTGATCCCGCTCGGGATCCTCGACGGCGGCGCGGTGTGGCGGTCGACGCG
>DATHAE010000088.1:0-6056 GCA_035296805.1 Gaiellaceae bacterium
GGAACGCCAGGCGTTGCAGGCGCTTGTCGCTCCTCGCGAGGGCGCGGTCACCGCAAAGCGGGCCGGGCTCTGCCAGCTGCGCGATTTGCTGATCACGACCCCCGAGCCGTTGCAGAGCGAGCTGCGGCCGCTCACGCGCGCGCGGCCTTTGCAGCGCGTCGCAGCGACACGGCCGCGTCGGCGAGGCGATGCCGAGCTGCGCGGCGGCGCGTGCCGGCGCCGCTTCGGCCCGACGGGGCATGAAACTTGATCAGCTCAAGCCGTCCGTGGCCGTTCGGAGTCTCCACCATCGCACGCCTCCACCCGGACGCCCTCGAGCCCCACCACGCGGTCCACCGAACCACCCTCGGCCGACCAATGCCCTGCAGTTCGAGTCCGGACTCGACGAAGAACGCCGTCCCGGCCGCGAGGTCGTCGACCACGACGCCCACGTGCTCCATCTGTTGGATCGTCATGCGCTCGACGCCAGCGGAACGACGGCCCCAGCTACAGCGTCTCTCGGTTCTCGATCCGCTGGTGGCGACGCGCCGCCCCGGTCCCGGCCTTTTCCGGCCAGACCATCCGCTACCGACTCCACCGATCAGGCGACCGCAAACTCAACGGCGCGCTGCAGATGATCCTCGTGACGCGAAAGCGAACACACCCGCGACGATCGGCTACATCGAACGCCGTCTCGTGCGATCAGTCGCCCCAGTCGAAGTCGCGCGAGCGCGACCAGAGAGTCTCGTCCGACTGCTCGTCGGGCTCGCCGCCCGCAGCGGGCTCCGGCGCGGGTGCGGCCGGTGCGTCGATGAACGTGTCCTCCGCCGATCCCCAGTCGACCGACGTCGGCTCGTCGACGATCGACTGAACGCCGTCCATCGTCTCCTCGACGCGCGCCTGCTCCTCGGTCTTGAAGAGAGGGTGGTTCTCGAACGGGTCGTCCGCGAGGTACTTCTCCAGAGGCATCTCGTGCTCGAGGGGCGCGTTTCGCCGCTTGAGCTCGAGGTGGTCCTGGATCACCTGCGCGAAGATCGACGCGGTCTCGACGGCCATGTGTTCCTCCTGCTCTTCAGCCATTTCCGTGAGGCCCGGGAGTGTAGACGATCGACCGCTACCCGGCGACCGGCTCCGGCGCGCACACGACGCGGTTCTTGCCTGCGCGCTTGGCGCGGTAGAGCGCGTCGTCGGCGGCCGCGACGATCTCCTCGATCGACTCGCCGTTGGCGAACGACGCGACGCCGAAGCTCGCCGTGACGCGGATGGGGTCGCCGTCCGTGCTGCGGATCTCGAGCTCCTCGAGCGCAGCCCGCGCGCGCTCGGCGAGGTTCGCGCCGCCGGCGGAGTCGGTGCCCGGCATGATCACCGCGAATTCCTCGCCGCCCCACCGCCCGGCGAGGTCGATCTCGCGCACGGTCTCGCGCAGCAGGTGGCCGAACGCGCGCAGCACGATGTCGCCGGAGGGATGTCCCCAGCGGTCGTTCACCTCCTTGAACCCGTCCAGATCAGTGATCACGAGGCACACGTCGCCGCCGAAGCGGACGGCGCGCGCGAGCTCGGCGTGCAACGTCTCCTCGAGCACGCGCCGGTTCGCGAGCTCGGTGAGCGGATCGACGAGCGCCTGTCGCTCGACGATCCGGTGCAGGCGCGCGTTCTCGAGCGCGATCACCGCGTTCGCCGCGAGTGACGTCGCGGTCTGCAGCTGCTCGAGCTCGAACGCGGGAGCCGAGAGGACGAGCGACCCGAAGTCGATCACGCCTGCACGGAGCGGGAAGGCGATCGTCTCGAGGCGGGTGTCGAAGGCGCCGGAACGAGCCCGCTCCTGGCCGCGGTCGACGATCAGGCCGCCGGACGCGCCCGTCGCCTCGACGGCCGTCTCGACGATCACGCGCGCGAGCGAATCCGGGTCGTGCGTCGCCTGCAGGGCCTCGCCGAAGCGCGCCGTCGTCTCCCGGAGGCGGCGCCGCTCGTCCTCGAGCTCGGCCACGCGCTGCTGGAGCTCGGCCGCCATCCGGTTGAACGACTCGCCGACCCGCGAGAACTCGTCGCCGCCGCGCACGTCGACGCGCTGCCGGAGGTCCCCTTGCGCGAGGGCGTTCGCCCCCTCCGTGAGGCGCCTCAGGGAGCCGATCACCGACCGGCCGAGCAGGTAGGTCACGATTCCGAACCCGAGGAGCGAGAGGGCGAGGATGAGCACGAGCCGTTGCTCGGAGTCGCGAATCGTCTGCTGGATCGCATGCTCGGGCGTGAGCGCGACGATGTCGATGTCCGGCGTCTCGGGAACAGGCGCAGCCGCGAGGGCGCGGAACTCGAGCCCGCCGACGACGAGGCGGTCGGGACGCGGCCTCGGGGCGGCGACCGCCATGCCTCGGTAAGGCCCCGTCACGACGCGGCCGCGGGCCAGAATCACGAGCTCGTCCACCGGCGCGAGCCCCGACCGCAGGCGCGCGAGGAGCTCGTCGTCGAACGGGATCGACGCGGTGACAGTGCCGAGACGACGGCCACCGTCTGCGACCGCCGCTGTGCGGTGGCTGAGGGCCGGCGTTCTCCCGACGGCGAATCCCGTCGCCTGCACGAACAGGTTGACGTCGTTTCGCACGAGGCCTTCGACGGCGGCGCGGTCACGGGCGCGGAGCGCGCGCTGGAGCAGGTCGCTTGCGGCGAGATCGCGCGCGGTCTGATCGGCACGCGAGACCCGCACGTCATACGTTGCCCTCGCGGCGCGCAGGCCGGCCTGGAGCCGCGCGTCGACCGACCGCGTCTCGCCACGCGTCGTGACCGTCTGGAAGGTGCGGAAGACGACCACGGCCGGTACCAGCGCGAGCAGCGCGAAGTACAGGACGAGCTTGACTCTGAAGCTTTGCATCACGCGCGCGCGCCGCAGACCACGGTCCGTACTCTGTCGTACCGGTCGCGCCGCCGCCGAGCCACCGCGGCGCGCGGACCGGCGTTTACCTTGTCTCCGGACGGGGGCAGAAGCACTGCATGCCTCGTCCGAAGACCACGTTCGGGCGCCGCGCCGGGCCGATGGGTCTCGCGTTGGCGGTGCTGGACATCTGGCGCAGGATTCCGCCCGCGCAGAGGCGACGCCTCATCGCCCAAGCGCGACAACACGGCCCGCGCCTCGCGAAGCAGGCGTACGGGACGCGTCGCCGCGGCTCACGCGTGCGCTAAGGCACCGCCGGCACATTCGCCGCACCGCGCCTACTCGCGAGTCAGCGCCGCGCGCACGATCCGGTCCTGCTCCACATGGTGCGCCGTCGGGTACCCCTCGCTGGGGCTCGCGCGCCACGGCCGGCCGACGAAGCGGACGGGAACGCCCGCCGCGGCCTGTTCGAGCCGGTGGCGGAGCGTGCGCCAGGCGCCCATGTTCTGCGGCTCCTCCTGCACCCAGAGGATCTCGTCGAGCGCGGCGTACGACGCCACGACCGCGCGCGCGTCGTCGACCGGGAACGGGTAGAGCTGCTCGATGCGCGCGACCGCGACGCCCTCGGCCTTCGCCCACGCGTCGTGGCCGACGATGTCGTAGTAGACCTTGCCCGTGCAGAGGACGAGCCGGCGAACGGCCGTCTTGTCTCTGGCCGTTCCGTCGAGGACGGGCTGGAAGCGGCCGTCGACGAGGTCGGCGAGCTCTGACGACGCCTCTTTCAGCCGCAAGAGCCCCTTCGGCGTCATCACGACGAGCGGCCGCGCCGCCGCGTCGAGCGCCTGGCGGCGGAGCAGGTGGAAGTACTGCGCGGCGGTCGTGCAGTTCGCGACGATGATGTTTTCCTGCGCCGCGAGCTGGAGGAACCGCTCCAGCCGCGCACTCGAGTGCTCCGGGCCGTTGCCCTCGTACCCGTGCGGGAGCAGCAACGTGAGCCGCGATGTCTCGCGCCATTTCGAGAGCCCGGCGACGAGGAACTGGTCGATCACGATCTGGGCGCCGTTGGCGAAGTCGCCGTATTGCGCCTCCCAGAGGACGAGCGCGTCGGGCGCGGCCGTCGAGTAGCCGTACTCGAAGCCGACGCACGCGTACTCGGAGAGCGGCGAGTTGTAGACCTCGAACGAGGCGGTGGCGCCGTCGAGGTTCTGCATCGGCGTGAAGAGCTCGCCGGTCTCCGCGTCGTGCAGGACGAGGTGGCGCTGCGAGAACGTTCCGCGCTCGACGTCCTGGCCGGTGAGGCGGACCGGGATGCCGTCGACCGCGAGCGCCGCGAACGCGAGGGCCTCAGCCTGGCCCCAGTCGATCCCGCCGTTCTCGATCGTGTTGCGGCGACGGTCGAGCTGGCGCGCGAGCTTAGGGTGGACGGTGAACTCCTCCGGAACGCGCAGCAGCTGCTCGTTCAGCTCGCGCAGCGCGTCCGCCGGCACGGCCGTGTCGGGGCCGGTCGCAGAGCCTTCGGGGACACGCTCGTCCTTCGTCTGCGCGGGGATCGCGGCGCCGAACGACGCGCGCAACCGGTCGTGCGCGTCGCGCAGCCTCGCCTCGACCTCGTCGGCGAGCGCTGTCGCCTCCGCCTCGGTGAGCACGCCCTCGGCGACGAGTTGGTCTGCGTAGAGCTCGCGGACGGACGCGTGCGCCGCGATCTGCTGCACCATCAGCGGCTGTGTGTACGCCGCCTCGTCCTGCTCGTTGTGGCCGAACCGGCGGTAGCCGACCAGGTCGATCACGATGTCGCGGCCGAACCGTTGGCGGTAGGCGAGCGAGAGGCGGACCGCCGAGATCGCAGCCTCGGGGTCGTCGGCGTTCACGTGCACGATCGGGACGTCGAAGCCCTTGGCGAGGTCGGAGGAGTAGCGCGTCGAGCGCCCCTCCGACGGATCGGTGGTGAAGCCGATCTGGTTGTTCGTGATCAGGTGGAACGTGCCGCCGGTCGAATACCCCTCGAGGTCCTCGAGGTTGAACGTCTCGGCGATTACGCCCTGTCCGGCGAACGCCGCGTCGCCGTGGAGCAGGATCGCGAGGGCGACCGATGGGTCGTGTGCGCCGTTCGGCGTCGAACGGTCGGTCTGCTCGGCGCGCGTCCGTCCCTCGACGACCGGATTGACGGCCTCGAGGTGGCTCGGGTTCGCCGTGATCGAAACGGCGATCTTGCCCGCGGCGGTGTTGCGCGTCCCGGCGGCACCGAGGTGGTACTTGACGTCGCCGCTCCCGCCCTCGGAGCTCGTCGCGACGGCCTCGAGCATCCGCTCGCCCTCGAACTCGCGCAGGATCTGCTCGTACGGCATGCCGACGGTGTGCGCGAGGACGTTGAGCCGCCCGCGGTGTGCCATCCCCATCACGACGTGGTGAGCGCCGCTCTCGGCCGCGAGCTCGATCGCCTGGTCGAGCATCGGGATCATCACGTCGAGCCCTTCGAGCGAGAACTGCTTCTGGCCGAGGAACCGCTTGCGGAGGAACCGCTCCATCCCGTCGACCTCGCACAGGCGCCCGTAGAGGCGGCGCTTCTCGTCGCGGCTGAGCGGCGCGCGGTGCTGCCACGACTCGATCGTCTGGCGGAGCCAGACGCGCTGCTCGTGGTCGGAGATGTGCTCGATCTCGTAGGCGATCGTCCCGCAGTACGTCTCCTGCAGGCGCGGCAGCGCCTCGGCGAGCGTGTCGCCTTCGACGTGGACGCGCAGGACCGACGTCGGGATCTGGGCCTGGAGCTCGGGGGTCAGCTTCGGCTCGAGCCGGAGCGGCTCGAGCGCCGGGTCACCGACGGGCTCCGACCCCAGCGGGTCGAGCCGCGCCGCGAGGTGGCCGTGGGTTCGGTGCGCCTTCACGAGCGCCATTGCGGCCGCGACGGCGCCGAGAACGCGCTCGTCGGCCGGGGCTTGCGCGGGCGCGGTCGCGGGCGGCGGGGCAATTGCAGGCTGAGCTCGCGGGGGCTCCGGCGGAGCCGTCGCGGCGGCGCCGCCGTTCGCGCCGTTTCCGCCGTTCGCGCCGAGGTGCTCGAGCAGGCGCGCGACGGCGGGATGGGTCGCGACGACGGGCGAATCGCCGCTCTCGAACAGCGCCCGCCATTCCGCCGGCACCGCGTCGGGATTCTCGAGGTACTCGTCGAGGATCAGCCGCGCGTAGCCGGCGTTCAGCCCGTCGATCTCGTTGGCGC
>DATHAE010000089.1:0-2271 GCA_035296805.1 Gaiellaceae bacterium
TGCACGCGGCCGTTGAACTCCGTCTGCGTCGCGAGCAGCTCCACGTAGACCGCCCACGCGAGCACGATCAGGAGCGCGTCCCCGACGTCTCGGCGGACGCGGACGCGTGCGCGCTGGACTATCACGGAGTCACGGTAACCCTGCTCAGGCGCACCCGCGTCCTTCTCAATCACTACGGCCAAATCATCCCTGAGGATGACGAAGATCGCGCCGAGGACGGACGCGGATGCGCGCCGGTGCGACCACCCTTGCACTCGGAAGCGAACGACCCTTCGAAAGAGAGGCGATCGGAATGTCCGCAGCTCTTCCCTGGCAGGCCGCCGGCACCGTCGCGACGACGGACGAGCGCGTGCATCTCGCGGAGCACGAGTCGGTCGTCGCTGCGCGCGACGTGACCCGCCGCTACGGCTCCGGCGACACCGCAGTCGACGCGCTGCGCGGCGTCTCACTCGACGTCCGCGAGGGCGAGCTCGTGGCGGTCATGGGACCGTCCGGTTCGGGCAAGTCGACGCTGATGCACATCCTCGCGGGCCTCGACGGCCCGAGCGGCGGCATCGTCGAGATCGCCGGACGGGACGTGACCAAGATGTCCGACAACGAGCTGACGAAGCTCCGGCGCGACCACATCGGCTTCGTCTTCCAGTTCTTCAACCTGCTCCCGATGCTGACCGCCGAGGAGAACATCACGCTCCCGCTGCGGATCGCCGGCAGGAAGGTCGACGCCGTGTGGCTCGAGACCGTGCTGGACCAGGTGGGGCTCGCCGACCGCCGCCGGCACCGCCCCTCCGAGCTCTCGGGCGGGCAGCAGCAGCGCGTCGCGATCGCGCGCGCGCTGCTCTCGAAGCCGACGGTCCTGTTCGGCGACGAGCCGACCGGCAACCTCGACTCCACGACCTCGTCGGAGATCCTCGAGGTGCTGCGCGCGGCCGTCGAGAGCTACGGGCAGACGACGATCATGGTCACGCACGACGCGCGGGCCGCCGCAATCGCCGACCGGATCCTCTTCCTCGCCGACGGTGTGATCGTGCGTGAGCTGAACGGCGCGACGCAGGACGAGGTGCTGGACGCGCTCCGCGAGGTTTCTGCTCGTTGACGTCGGTCGCCCTCAAGGGGCTCGCGTCGCGGAAGCTCCGCGCCGCGCTGACGGCGCTCGCGATCGTCCTCGGCGTCGCGATGGTGAGCGGCTCGTACGTGCTCACGGACTCGATCCAGAAGGCGTTCCACTCGCTCTTCGCGTCCTCGTACGCCGGCACCGACGCGGTCGTCTCCGGCAAGAAGCTCGTCGACTACTCGACCTCGGGCAACGCAACCGTGCCCGCGAAGGTGCTCGCGAAGATCAGGCAGCAGCCGGGCGTCGCGGCGGCGGCCGGGATGATCCTCGACCTCTCGGGCGGCAACCTGAACGTCAAGCTGTTCGACAAGGACGGCAAGATCATCTCGGGCAACGGGAACCCGACCTTCGGCTTCGGGATCGACCCGTCGACGGAGCAGTTCAACCCGATGCACCTCGTCGCGGGCGAGTGGGCGCGCGGCGACGAGGTCGTGGTCGACAAGAACACGGCGGCGAAGTACGGCTTCCGCGTCGGCGACCGCGTGAAGGCGACAGCGGACGCGGGAACGTCCACGTTCCGCGTCAGCGGGATCGCGAAGTACGGCGACGTCGACACCCTCGGCGGCGCGACGATCGCCGCGTTCGACCTCCCGACGGCGCAGCGGCTGCACCACCTGGAGGGGAAGTACACCGCGATCGCCGTGTCGGCGAAGGACGGCGTCGCGCCGGAGGCGCTCGTGCACGACTTGCGCCCGATCGTCCCCTCGACGACCGCCGTCCGTACGGGCGAGGCGCAGGCGCAGAAGGACGAGAAGGACATCGCGTTCTTCGTCAAGTACATCCGCTGGTTCCTGCTCGCGTTCGGATTCATCGCGCTCTTCGTCGGCGGCTTCGTGATCTTCAACACGCTCTCGATCACGGTCGCGCAGCGCACGCGCGAGCTCGCGACGCTGCGGACGCTCGGCGCGTCGCGGCGACAGGTGCTGCGGTCGGTGGTTCTGGAGGCGTTCGCAATCGGCGCGATCGCGTCGGCCGTCGGGCTCGTCGCCGGAATCGGGCTGGCAAAGCTCCTGTCGGCGATCTTCGGCGCGCTCGACCTCGCGCTGCCCGAGGCCGGGCAGCCGGTCGCGGCCCGGACGGTGGTGGTCTCGCTTCTGCTCGGGATCGTGCTGACCGTGATCGCCGGCCTTGTTCCTGCGGTTCGTGCGACGCGTGTGCCG
>DATHAE010000090.1:0-11880 GCA_035296805.1 Gaiellaceae bacterium
CCGGGCTGCAGGTACGGGTTCACCGAGCGGAACTTCTCCCAGAACGGCGCCATGTCGACGACGAGGTCCTTGACGATCGGGAGGTTGCCCATCGCCGAGATCACCGGCACGTGCCCCGCCTGGACGACGTCGATCATGCGCATCTTGCACGCGAGCACGGCGGCGCCGTCCATCCGCATCCCGCACGAGCCGCAGATCATCATGCGGCAGCTCTTGCGGTAGGCGAGCGTCCCGTCGATCCGGTCCTTGACGATGTCGAGACAGTCGAGGAGCGTCGCCTCCTCCGGCGCGTCGACCTCGTACTCGCGCAGCTCGCGCTCCCCCGTCTCGCGGTTGTAGCGCCAGATCTTGAGCCCGACCTGCATCAGTAGGTGCGCTCCATCGGCTCGAACCGCGTCACGCGCACAGGGCCGTAGGAGAGCTCGGGGCCGTCGCCGTTCCAGCGCGTGATCGAGTGCTTCATCCAGTTCTCGTCGTCGCGCGTCGGGTAGTCGTGCGGGCGCGCGTGCGCGCCGCGGCTCTCCTTGCGGGCGATCCCGGCCTGCAGCATGCAGCGCGCGAGGTCGATCGTGTAGCCGAGCTCGATCGCCTGCGTCAGGTCCGTGTTGAAGACGTCGCCCTTGTCCTCGATCACGACGCCGCGGTCGTACCGCTCGGCGAGCTCGTCGAGGATGTCGATCTGCCGGGCCATCTCGTCCTCGCGGCGGAAGACGCCGAAGTTGTCGAGCATCGAGCTGCCGAGGTGCTCGCGGATCTGCCAGGGGCGTTCGCCGTCGCGCACGTCGAGCAGCGCCCGCAGCTCGCGCTCCGCGTCCTGTTCGGCGCTGACCGGAACGTCGATCGTCGTGTTCGAGAGCGCCCATTCCGCCGCTGCCCGGCCGGCGCGCCGGCCGAAGGTGATCGTCTCCATCAGCGAGTTCCCGCCGAGGCGGTTGGCGCCGTGGACGGACACGCATGCGACCTCGCCCGCGGCATACAGCCCCGTGAGCTCCGTCAGGCCGTCGTTGTCGGTGCTGACCCCGCCCATGTGGTAGTGCGCGCCCGGCCGGACCGGGATCGGGTCGTAGATCGGGTCGAGGCCGGCGAAGGTCATCGAGAGCTCGCGCGAGCCCGGCAGCCGCTCGATGATCCGCTCCGCGCCGAGGTGGCGCATGTCGAGCAGCACCGAGCCGTTGACGCCGCGCCCCTCGTCGATCTCCGTCTGCTCCGACCGTGAGACCACGTCGCGCGACGCGAGCTCGAGCGCGTTCGGCGCGTAGCGCTTCATGAACCGCTCGCCGTCCTTGTTGATCAGGTATCCGCCTTCGCCGCGGATCCCCTCCGTCAGGAGGACTCCGGACGGATAGAGCGTGGTCGGGTGGAACTGCATGAACTCCATGTCCTTCAGCGGCACGCCGAGGCGGAGCGCCATCGCCATCCCGTCGCCCGTGCACGCGTACGCGTTCGTCGTCACCCGGTAGATTCGCCCCTGGCCGCCCGTCGCGAGCACGACCGTCTTCCCGCCGATCGTGCGCAGGCCGCCGTCCATCAGGTCCCAGCAGATGACGCCCTGGCAGCGGTCGTCGTTCTCCACGAGCTTCCAGGCGAAGAACTCCTCGTACACCTTGATGTCGCGCTTGACGAGCTGCTCGTAGAGCACCTGGATCAGGACGTGGCCGGTGATGTCTGCGGCGAACACGGTGCGCGGATTCGCGGCGGCGCCGAACGGCCGCTGCGCAAGCCGGCCGTCCTCCATCCGCGAGAAAAACGCGCCCCAGTGCTCGAGCTGATAGATGTCGCCCGGCGCCTCCGTGCAGAGGATCTCGATCGCGTCCTGGTCGCCGATGTAGTCGGAGCCCTTGACGGTGTCGAAGGTGTGCTTCTCCGTCGAGTCGTCGGCCGCGTTGCCGAGCGCCGCATTGATCCCGCCTTCGGCGGCGCCGGAATGGCTGCGCGTCGGGTGCAGCTTCGAGACGACGCCGACGTCTGCACCGGCGTCGTGCGCCTCGATCGCCGCGCGCATGCCTGCGCAGCCCGCCCCAACGACGAGCACGTCATGCGTCGCGTCCACGCGTAGGACGCTAGCGAAACGGGTTCGCGCCGCGCGCACGCACCGGCACGGACGCGGGAGGGGCCGGCCCGCCGGCGCGGCCCCTCCCTCTCGCTCGCCTACGTCACGCGGTAGGCGAACGGAAGGCTCTTCGTCGCACCCTGGTAGGTGACTGTGACGACGACCGCCAGTACCCGCCCGCGCGCCGTCTTCGGCAGCTTCCACGTGCAGCGGCCGACGCCGGTGCCGGTGATCGCCTTCCCCGCGAGCGTCGCCCGGCAGCTGTAGCGCTCGGGCCGCGGGGCCGCGGCGTCGGCGTCCTCCGGCAGCACGACGCCCGTCGCGGTCACGGTGAACGCGCGGCCCGCCTTCGGCAGGAACGGCTTGTTCACGACAGCCACGCCGCGGATCTCGGGGCCTCCCGCGGCGAGCGAGTAGTTCCACGTCCCCTGATCGGGAGCGTGGTCCTGCGCCTCGCCGGCGCGCGTGCCGGCCCACAGGTTGAAGACGCCGGCGCCGCCGAGCTCGCTTCGGTTGACGACGACGCGCACGTTCGTCCGCCCGCTGAAGACGCGGACCGTCGAGTACGGGATGTCGTCGTCCCAGTCGGAGCCGTTCCAGCGGTAGAAGCCGTAGGTGCCGTCGGACTCGTCGACGACGAAGACGTAGTCGGCGCCCGCGGTGTCGGGCGCGCCCGTCGCGCCGTTGCGATCCGTGTTCAGGAACAAGTACGTCTCGACGTCGGCAGGCGAGGGAAGGTCGACGATGCCGATGTCGAACGTGATCGTCCCCGCCGCGTCGCTCGTGACGGCGACCTTCGTGATGTCCGGTGCGCCGCTACCGTCGCCGATCGCGTCGCGGTAGCTGCCCGCGGCGCCCGCGGACGACGCGACCAGCAGGACGAGCGCCGCGGTCACCGGCGCCAGAACCGCCGTTCGCCGTGCCGCGGCCACGATGCCGTTCATGTGTGCCTCCTGTTCGTCGGTGGGTGACGTCCACCAGCGTCGGGGACACCACTAACGCGGCACTAATCGGGCGCTCACGCGCGGCGGCAGGCGAAGCGCGAGCCCCGCCCGCCGCCGCGGCGACCTACGCCACGGTCGCGGCGCGGCCCCGATCCTCGATCGCGACGAAGTCGCGCTCGTCGGAGCCCATGTAGATCTGGCGCGGCCGGGCGATCTTCTGCTCCGGGTCCTGCACGCCCTCGAGCCACTGCGCGAGCCATCCTGCCGTCCGCGGGATCGCGAACATGACCGGGAACATCGCCGTCGGCAGGCCGAGCGCCTGGTAGATCAGGCCCGAGTAGAAGTCGACGTTCGGGTACAGCCTGCGCGAGACGAAGTAGTCGTCCTCGAGTGCGATCTTCTCCAGCTCGAGCGCGATGTCGAGCAGCGGGTTGCGGCCGGTGATCTCGAACACCTCGTCGGCCGTCTGCTTGATGATCCGCGCGCGCGGGTCGTAGTTCTTGTAGACGCGGTGGCCGAACCCCATCAGGCGGCCGTGCCCCGCCTTCACGCTCGAGATGAACTCGGGCACGCGCCTCACGTCCCCGATCTCCGCGAGCATCCGCAGAACCGCCTCGTTCGCACCGCCGTGAAGCGGCCCGTAGAGCGCCGCCGCCGCGCCGGCCAGCGACACGTACGGATCGGCCTTCGACGAGCCGATCGACCGCATCACGTTCGCGCTGCAGTTCTGCTCGTGGTCGGCGTGCAGGATGAAGAGGACCTCGAGCGCCCGCTCCAGCGCCGGCTCGACGCAGTAGCGCGGCTCGGCCATCCGGAAGATCATCGAGAGGAAGTTCGCCGTGAATCCGAGCTCGTTCTCGGGATACACATACGGCAGGCCCTGGTTGTGCCGGAACGACCAGGCCGCGATCGTCGGCACCTTCGCGATCAGGCGGACGACCTGCCGCATCCGCACTTCGCGATCGTCGACCTTCGACGCCTCCGGGTAGAACGTCGACAGCGCGGCGACGACGCTGATCAGCATCCCCATCGGGTGCGCGTCGTAGCGGAACCCCTCCATCAACCGCTTGACGTTCTCGTGCAGGAACGTGTGGTGGGTGACGTCGTGCGCCCAGTGCGCGAGCTCCTCCTGCGTCGGCAGCTCGCCGAAGATCAGGAGGTAGGCAGTCTCGAGGTACGTGCTGCGCTCGGCGAGCTGCTCGATCGGGTAGCCGCGGTAGCGCAGGATGCCCTTGTCTCCGTCGATGAAGGTGATCGCGCTGCGAACCGACGCGGTGTTCATGAACGCCGGGTCGTACGTCATGAGGCCGAAGTCGTCGTCCGACGCCCTCGCCTGCCGCAGCGCGGTCGCGCGAACGGTGCCGTCCTCGATCGGCGCATCGAACGTCGTGCCCGTGCGGCCGTCGGTGAACGTGAGTGTGTCCGTCATGTGAGCTCCTTGGTACGAGATCTCGTGCGTCGCGGCACAAGCTGTCGTGGCTCGGCAGAGAGCGCATCGGGCGTACCCCGGATCGCCGCGGGGGGAACTACGGATTTGCGGCGAACGCCGCCAGCGCCTGCGCGATCTTCCGCTCGAATGCGGCAGCACGCGGCAGCGCGATCAGCCGGTCGCGACGCCTCACGGCCGCCGCGTGAAAGCCGCCGCGGACGAGGTGGTAGTCGCCGGTCGCGCCCGCCGCGAGCGCCCGTTCGAAGCCGCGCCGCGAGAGCTCGGGGCTCACCCCCGGCAGCCACGCAAGGTTCCGGTCGAGCGAGCCGTGGACGACGGTGAGCCGGCGGTCTGCGAGCGGCCCCACGTCGAGCTCGTCCGGGAGCCACGGCGCGAGACCGACGACCGCCCGCACACGCGGATCTTCGGCGACCATCGTCGCGACCGCTCCGCCCATCGAGAACGAGAGCAGCGCGATCGGCACGTCGCCGGCCGCGGCCATTCCCTCACGCGCGTCTTCGGCGCATTGCTCGAGCCGCTTCCACGACCGCACGCGGTAGCGGACCTCGATGAACGCGAGTCGCGGGAGCTGCGGCGCGAGGCGGCGCACGAGCCACTCGATCGTCGCGCTCCACGTGCCGGGGAGCAGCTCCGCGCGACCACCGTTGACGGCGACCACGGCCGGCCCGCCGAGCGTGCCGGTGAGCCTTAGATCTGCCAGGCGCCTCCGCGCAGGATCGGGACGCGCTCGCCGTCGCGCGTCACGCCTGTGACCTCGAGGGCGTCCGACCCGATCATGAAGTCGACGTGCATCGCACTCGTGTTCACGCGCGGCGCGTCGTCGGGCTCGACGAGGAACGGGAACCCGTTCCCGAGCGCGATGTGACTCGCCGCGTTCTCGTCGAGGAGCGTGTTGTAGAAGATGGTGCGGAGCGGGCCGATCCGCCCCTCACGGTCGACGAGGGCGAGCTCGCCGAGCCGCGAGGCTCCGTCGTCGAGCTGCGCCTTCGAGCGGAGCGCCTCCGCGTTCTCGTCGGCGTCGATCTCGACGGCGCGACCGTTCTCGAACCGGATGCGGAGGCCGCGGATGATCGTCCCGTCCCCGAGGACGAGCGGCGTCGTCGCGTTCACATGTCCGGTGGTCCGCTCGGGGTCCGGGGTCGTGAACACCTCCTCGGTCGGGAGGTTGGGCATGTGCCGGAGGCCGTCGACGGTCGTGAAGTCGGCGGCCCACCACGTCGCCGTCGGCAGGAGGCCGACCGTCAGGTCCGTCCCCGGCCCGTTCAGCTCGATCGCGTCGAACCGGTGCCCGGCGAGCGTGGCGGCGTTCGAGCGGAGCGTCTTCATCCGCTCGTCCCACGCGCGCGCGGGGTCGTCGGCGTCGAGCCGGAGCACGTGCCAGAGCTCCTCCCACAGCTTCTCGTACGCGGCGTCGTCGTCGAGCTCAGGGTGTACGAGCTTCGCCCAGGCGGGATGGGCGCACGGGACGATGCTCCAGTTCGTCGTGCGCTCGCCGACAACTTTCGGAACCTCCTTCACGTAGGGCAGCTGGTCGCGGCCCGCAAGCGCCGGGTCGAGGCCGTCGAGCGCGCCCGGGTGTGTGATTCCCGCGAGATTGATCCGCGCGTCGCGGCGCTCGCCGAGCGCGTCGATCCGCGCGCCGTACCACGACGGCACGAAGTCGAGCGTCTCCGGGTCGGCGTGCTCGATTCGCGCGCGCTTCACGAGCGGGTCGAAGTACTGAACGTCGACGAAGAGCGCGCCGCGCTTGTACGCCTCGACGGCGACCGCGTGCACGAGCTCGTCCTGCCCGAGGAAGGCGGCTACGCCGACCACCTGGCCGGCCTGCACGTTCGCGCCGTGGACGGCGAGAGCGGCGAGGGCTTCGAAGCGCTCATCCATCGGCAGGCGATCGTAACCGCGCCGCGAAAGCGAGCGCGTGACGATCGGCGCCGCCATCGACCGGTTCCTGGCGACCGCGGGGATTTCGGACGCGACGCGGCGCGCGTATCGCAACGATCTGCGCGACTTCGCCGAGTGGTACGGCGACCGTGACGTCGAAGCCGTCGACGTGCGCGTCCTCGCCGACTGGACAGCGGAGCTCGGCCGGGCCCGACCCCGCGGGAAGCTCGCTCCGGCGACGATCGCCCGCAAGCTCGCCGCGCTTCGCTCGCTCCTTCGGTTCACGCTCGGGCCGGGGCGCGTACCGGACGTACCGCTTGCGCCGCGCCGCGGGCGCCGGTTACCCGACGCGCCGAAGACGACCGACGTCGACGACCTGCTGGAGGAGCTCACCCGCGGCGAGGGCGCGCTCGCGCTGCGCAACCGCGCGTTGATGGAGCTCGTCTACTCGGCGGGTCTGAGAAGCGCCGAGGCCGTATCGCTCGACGTCGCCGACGTCGACTTCGAGCAGGAGCTCGTGCACGTGCGCCAGGGGAAGGGCGCGAAGGATCGGATCGTCCCCCTCGGCGAGGAGGCGGCGTGGTGGGTCGCGGAGTACCTGCGGGACGGCCGGCCCGGGCTCGCCGTCGGAGGCGAGAGCGCACTGTTCGTGTCGGTGCGCGGGAGGCGGCTCGACACATCGACGTTGCGTCGGCTGGTACCGCACCCGCACAGGCTCCGCCACGCGTTCGCGACGCACCTGCTGGAGGGCGGAGCGGACCTGCGCGTGATCCAGGAGCTGCTCGGGCACTCGTCGCTCTCGACGACGCAGATGTACAGCCACGTCGACGGCAAGCGCCTGCGGCGCGTCTACGATCGGGCGCATCCGCGCAGCTAGGGTCGCAACGGTCGTGGCGGCGGTGGCGTTGCCGCTTTTCTTCACCGCGAACGCGATCCGCGTGCTGCTGACCGAGACGTACGTCCGCGCCGCGTACCCGCACCTTGCACCCGACGACGTGCTGAACGAGAAGCGCCGGACGGAGCTGGCTCTGCTGGGGCTTCGAGCCGTCGATCCGCTCCGCGGGGACTCCGTGGCGTCGCTGCGGGCGCCCCGCTTGCCGAGCGGCCGGCGCGCCTTCACGGCGAAGGAGCTGCGCCACATGCGCGACGTCCGTGCGTGGCTCTGGCGCCTACTCGTGTTCGAGCTGGTCGTCGTGGCGGTACTCGCCGTCGCCGCGGTCAGTGCCCGGCGCGAGCTCGCACAGGTGCTCCTCGCGGGCGGCGTCGCGACGATCGCGATCGGCGTGCTCGCGCTCGGAGTGATGCTCGTCGACTTCGACGACGTGCTGCTCGGGTTCCACAAGCTGCTGTTCGAGGGCCAGTCGTGGCACTTCAGCAACGAAGACACCCTGATCCGTGTCTATCCCCAGCGGTTCTGGAACTGGACGGGGATCGCGATGGGGGTCCTCGTGGTCGGGCAGGCCGTGGTGGCGATTGCGATCGGGGAGGCGATCCGTCGCGCGGGCCGAACTCGGCGTGCGTGACGGAGGATCGAGATCTCGACGGGTTTCTCGCGCTGCTCGCTGCGCGGCGAGCGCCGCGAACCGTCGACGCCTACCAGCGCGACCTCCTCGCGTTGCAGACGTTCCTCGCGCGGCCGCTCGCGGCGGCGACGGCGGACGATCTCGAACAGTACGTCGCGAGCCTCCGCGCAGCGGGCCTCGCGACGACGACCGTCGCCCGCCGCGTCGCCGCGGCGCGGACCTTCTACCGTCATCTTCAGCTGCTCGGGCGGCGACAGGACAATCCCGCCGCCGACATCGCTCTGGCCCGCCGCCCGCGGCGGCTGCCGAAGACGCTCTCGCCCGGCGAGGCGGAGCGGCTGATCGACGCCGCGTCGGGCGTGGCCCCGCGCGCGCTGCGCGACCGCGCGCTCGTCGAGCTGCTGTACGGGGCGGGCCTCCGCGTGTCGGAGGCGGTCGGCCTGGAGCGTGGCGCGATCGACCTGGACGACCGTCTCGTGCGCGTGGTGGGGAAGGGCGGCAAGGAGCGGATCGTCCCGATCGGCCGCCAGGCGGCCGAGGCGCTTCGACGCTACGCGGCACGCGGACGGCCGTACCTCGACCGCCGCCATCGACCGGAGCTCTTCCTGAATGCGAAGGGTGGCGCGCTGACGCGGTCAGGCGCGTTCCTCATCCTCAGGCGACTTGCCGCAAAAGCCGGCCTCGAGCCCGAGCGCGTCCATCCGCACCTCCTGCGTCACTCGTTCGCGACGCATCTGCTGGAGAACGGCGCCGACCTCCGTAGCGTCCAAGAGATGCTCGGACATGCGGACCTCTCGACGACGGAGATCTATACACACGTATCCGATCGGCGCCGCCGGGAGTTGTACTTCCGCGCGCACCCACACGCGCGGAGGAAGCCGATGGAGGAGCGAAATGATGGTCGATCCGAACGCGGCGCTGGTGATGGCCCTCGCCTCCGCCGCGGCGTGGCTGATGATGCAGGCGGGACTCGCGAAGAACGCACTTGAGTGGCGGCGCAAGCGGCACGCCTGCCCGTCGTGCGGCCGCCAGAGCTGCAACTGCAGCGCGTAACTCGCGCGCCGCCCCGCTTGCTCGTGCCCGCTCCGGCCGGCCGCGCCATTGGCGGTGCGTTTCAGTCGTCACCGCGGATGGATTCGTCGGAGAACGCTTGGCAGCCGCGAACGAAGACCACAAGCGTCGAAAAAGTGTGCCGGCGCCTAACGAGCGGTCTGCTTTCGGCGCAGGAACTGCGCGACCTTTCCCGCCGCCTCCCGCAGCTCACGCGACTGCTCGTCGTCCTCAGCGAGCGACGCGAGAATCTGGATCGTGTCGCGCTGTGGCGAACCGTTCTTCAGCGCGACGACCGCGAGCCGCCGGACGGCGTCGTTGCCGTCCCGTGTCACGAGCTCGTGCATGAGAGGCCGCACGCCGTTGACGACGCTCGGGTGGTCGCGCGACAGCCCCTCCAAGGCGAGCAGCGCCGACCCGCGGCAGGCGGGGCTTTCGTCCTCGAGGCCCCGGCGAAGGAGCTCGATCTTCTGCCTGTACCTGAACTGCGCGATCGCGCGAAAGGCGACCGCCCGCTCGCGATAGTCGCGCGACCGCGCCGCGGCCTCGAGCTCGTCGTCCCACTGCTGCCGAAGGACCGCCAGTTCGCGCTCGTTCCCGTCCTCCGCGAGCGCGTCGGCCTGCGCCGCCGCGTCCGCGAGCGTCGTCACGCGCCGACGGACTCGAGGGGACGGGCAGCCGGCCCGATGTAACGCGCGGACGGGCGGATCAAGCGGCCGGTCCTCTTCTGCTCGATGATGTGCGCCGACCAGCCGGCGACGCGCGCGCAGCCGAAGAGCGCGGGATACATCGGCGGCGGGATCTCCGCGACGTCGAGAACGACGGCGGCCCAGAACTCGACGTTCGTCTCGAGCGGCCGATCCGGCGACTTCGCGCGCAGAGCAGCGAGCGCCGCCTGCTCGAGCCGGAGCGCGATCTCGACACGCGGCGATCCGAGCTCCTCCGCCGTCCGGCGAAGGACACGGGCGCGCGGATCCTCCGCGCGGTAGACGCGGTGGCCGAAGCCCATGATCCGCTCGCCGCGATCGACGAGATCTTGGACGTAACCCTCGACGTCACCCGTGCGCTCGACGTCGTCGAGCATCGTCAGCACGCGCGTCGGGGCGCCGCCGTGAAGCGGACCGGAGAGCGCTCCGACCGCGGACGACATCGCGGCCGCACAATCTGCGCCCGTCGACGCGGCGATCCGCGCGCAGAAGGTCGACGCGTTCAATCCATGCTCCGCGGCCGAGACCCAGTAGGTGTCGACCGCCTTGACGTGCTTCGGATCTGCCTCCCCGCGCCACCGCATCAGGAACTGCTCGGCGGCGGTGTCGCACGAGTCGATCTCCGACTCGGGCACCGGCCGCTGCGCCCCGCGCGCCGCCTGCGCCACGATCGAGAGCGCCGCCGCCGACAGCCGGGCCAGGTCGTCGCGAGCCTGTTCCGCGTCGATGTCGACGAGCTGCTCGAGCCCCCACTTCGGCCCGAGCGTCGCGAGGCCCGCCTGCAGATCGGCCATCACCGATCCGCTCGGGTCCTGGAGCTCGATCCGCTCCGCACGCGGCATGCCCGGCTCGAAGCTCTCGTCGACGAGGAGGCCCCACACCTTCTCGAACGGGTAGTGCCCGATCAGATCCTCGATGTCGACGCCGCGGTACCGGAGCGCACCGCCCTCCTTGTCGGGCTCGGCGATCTCGGTCTCGAAGGCGACGACGCCCTCGAGCCCTGGCCGGAAGTCGCTCACGCGGCGAACGGTATCGAAACGACCACCGACCGGCGCCGGGTGCGAGTCGGCTGCACGCGGCGCATGAGGCTGACCCTGGCGACGTTGCTTCCCGTCCGGACCGCGGCGCCGGCGTGTGTACGATCGGCCGCCGATGACGCACCGGGTCACCCTCATTCCCGGCGACGGCACGGGCCCCGAGCTCACCGAAGCCAGTCGCCGCGTACTCGAGGCAACGGGCGTCGACTTCGAATGGGATCTCCGTTCCGCGGGTGAGGAGTCGATGGCCGCCAACGACGGCAATCCGCTGCCCGCGGACGCGCTGGAGTCGATCCGCGGCAACGGCGTGGCGCTCAAGGGGCCGATCACGACTCCCGTCGGCGGCGGCTTCCGCTCGGTCAACGTCGGGCTCCGGAAGAGCCTCGACATGTACGCCCAGGTGCGCCCCTGCAAGACGTATGCCGGAGTCCGGACGCGCTTCTCCGACATCGACCTGGTGATCGTCCGCGAGAACACCGAGGATCTTTACGCGGGCATCGAGTACGAGCAAGGGACGGAGGACGCCGAGGAGCTGATCCGCTGGATCGAGTCGAAGGGCGGCAAGCTCCGGTGGAACGACGCCGGCATCTCGATCAAGCCCATCTCGATCACAGGGACGCGCAGGATTTTCGAGTTCGCCTTCGACTACGCGCGCCGGAACGGCCGCAGGCAGATCACGGCCGTCCACAAGGCGAACATCATGAAGTTCTCCGACGGGCTGTGGCTCCACGTCGCACGCGAGGTCGCTGCCGAGAACGACGACATCGAGTTCAACGACCGCATCGTCGACAACATGTGCATGCAGCTCGTGCAGCGGCCGGAGGAATACGACGTGCTCGTCCTGCCGAACCTGTACGGCGACGTGCTCTCGGACCTCTGCGCAGGGATGATCGGCGGCCTCGGCGTCGCGCCGGGCGCGAACTACGGCGAGGGCGTCGCCGTCTTCGAGCCGACGCACGGCTCCGCACCGAAGTACGCGGGCCAGAACAAGGTCAATCCGATCGCGCAGCTGCTCTCCGCGATGCTCATGCTCCGGCACCTGGACGAGGCGGACGCCGCACGGCGGCTGGAGGACGCGATCGCCGACGTCATCCGCGAGGGCAAGAGCCTCACCTACGACATGAAGCCGACGCGCGACGACCCGAGCGCGGTGGGGACGAGCGAGGTCGCAGACGCCATCATCGAGAAGCTGGAGCCCGCACGGTGAGCGATCGCAGGAAGGTGACGGTGGTCGGCGC
>DATHAE010000091.1:0-10240 GCA_035296805.1 Gaiellaceae bacterium
GATCCGCGGTGCCATCGCGAGCGAGCACGTCGCCGGCCGGCACGTGCTTTACCTTCCGCTTGCGTACGCAGACCCGAATTTGCTGCCGCGCGAGGCCGTCGACAGGGCACTCGCCGTCGCGAGGAGCATCGCCGACCTCCACGGGCGCGAGTACCTGGTCGCGGAGGTCGCCGCGGCGGGCGCGCTCGCCGCTCGCGCGGAGGCTCCGCGCCCCGAGCGGAGCCCACAAAACTCCCCTGCGCCGCCCGTGCCGAGGCGGAGGAGCCTCCTGCCTGCCACGCTGCCCCAGGAATCACCGCCGGCGCCGTCCGAACAGGCGGCGGCGGTCGAGGTTCTCCGGCTCGCGTTCCTGCGCGCTCCCGAGGGTGAACTCCTGCAGGCGGTCGTCGACCTGCTCGCGTCCTGGCTCGAGTTGGCAGGCGATCATCTGGACGCCGCCGCAACCGTTGCCGAGTACGTCGACCGGTGGCGCGGCGGACTCGCCGAGGCCGCTGAGGACGACGTTCGACGCCTGGTGGACGCGCTTCGCGCGAACCTCGAAGCCGGAACGGCGAGGTCGGACACCCAGGGCGCGTACGCCCGGCGATGTCTTCACGCCGCAGGCCGGCTCGCGGACGTGCGGCTTCCGCTGCATGAAGTCGGCGAGGACCTGGTCGAGGCTGCGCGACTCGCTCCCCGCGACTTGACTGCCTACGCGCTCGAGCACCGCGACGAAATCCCGCGCGAGCTTCGTCTTCCGGTCGCGCGGCGGCTCGTGGAGCTGCTGGACCGTCGTGACGGCGCCGACGACGCGCGCGAGGCCCTCGGTGCCCTCGCTCGCGAACGGCTCGTCCTCGACGCATCTCCCGAGGACGTCGCGGCGGCCGCGAACGACTGGCTCGACAGCGAGGGGGGCGCGCCGTGGTGGCTCGATCCGGACCGGACGGTCGACGGCGTCGCAGCCGAAGCGCCGCTCCTCTTCACGTCGATCTGTGAGCTCAAGCCGCTCTACGGGAGCAGAGCGGCGGACGCCGCGGATCGGTACCTCGCTCGCGGGTCGACGTGCGATGCCGACGGCCGCGCGTTCGGGGACGTCGCGGTGATGCTGACGGCGAGGTTGCGGCGGGACTCGGATAATCGTGTGCTCGTCGAGGTCGAGCGCGTGGCGCCGACGGGCGCGCACCCGCTCGACGAGTTGCTGAACGTCGCCGAGGCGACGTAGCCCGCAGCGCCACACGGGCCGCCGCTCATGCCCAGTCGTGTCGTCGGGTCAGAACGTCTCGAGCGTCGCGGTCCGCCTGCCCTCGTGCTCGAAGAAGCGCAGGAGCACGAGCCCAAGGACGAGGTAGATCGAGCCGATCGCCGCCTCCACGAGCAGGAGGTGGCCGGCGTCGCCGAGGGTCTCGCCCGCAGCGAGCTTTCGGGATGCCGCGATCCCGTGCATGAGCGGGACCGCCGAGCCCAGGGTCCGCAACCAGTCCGGCAGCCGCTCGAGCGGCACGTTCGCTCCGGACGCGAGCAGCAGGCAGCCGGAGATCGTGTCGGCGAACAGGCTCACGTTTCGTCCCCGCAGCCCGAGCGCGCCGAGGCAGAGCCCGAACGCCGTGCAGGCGAAGGAGCAGACGACGACGGCGACCGCCAGCCGCGCGAGCTCGGCGCCGCCGACGTCGACGCCGAGGATGAGCGCCCCCAGGCCGAACGAGACGGCCGCGACGAGGAACCCAGTGGCGATCGACGGCAGCGTGCGGCCGAGGAAGAGCGCGAGCCGGCTCGCGGGCGTCGCGAGCACCGGAGCCAGCGTCTGCGACCGGCGCTCGTTCGCCACGGCGTTCCCCATCCCGAAGAACCCGGTGACGGCGATCGCGACGAACGTGTTCCCGACGAGGAAGAACTCGTCCGACTGCACGTCGGCGAACCGGCCGAGATAGGCGAAGAACAGCGTCTGGAAGAGCGGGTAGACGATCAGCACGGGGAAGAAGACCCACGGGCTGATCCAGTTGAAGAGCGCGCGGTAGCTCGTGAGGCCGCCGACGAAGAAGACGCGCAGCCAGTTCACGTCAGGCGGAGGGTCGCGCGGGCGCGCGCGAAGTTCTCGAACACGCGCAGACAGACGGCGGCGACTGCGAAGTAGACGACGGTCAGCAACGCGCACATTCCCATGTCGGTCCATGCGGGTCCACCGAGCGCCGCGTCGCGGATCGCGCGGAAGCCCCACGTCGGGGCGAGGAACCACGAGATCGGCCCGACCCACGCCGGTAGCACCGAGAGCGGGACGAGCAGCCCGGTGGCGATCCAGACCGGGTACTGCATCGCGACGCCGAGGTGGAACGCGGCGCGGTAGATCACGAACGTCGCTGCGGTCATCAGCCCGAGCATCCCGATCGCGAGCGCGCTCATCGGTACCGCGACGGCGAACGCGAGCGGCGATTCGATCGAGAGCGGCACGTCGAACAGCAGCGCGCCCCACGCGAGCGTCGCGACCAGCGAGTACGCGCCGACGACGCCGCTCGCGATCGTGATCGGCGCGAGCGCGACGGCGAACGGCATCGGCGCCGCGACGAGCAGCTCCAGCGTGCCGAGCCAGCGTTGGTTCTCGAGCGCTCCGCTCGAGCCCAGCACTACCAGCGCCCACATCGTCATCACGGCGGCCCCAAGCGAGGCCGACAACAGCAGCTCGGGATCGTTCTTCCCGTCGAGGAGGTAATACGCGATCGAGGCGTACAGGATCGGCCAGAGCACGACGGCGCTCAGGTCGAACGCGTTGACGGTGAACTGCTTCACGTGGATCCGCATCCCGGAGAAGAACGCGCGCGTCACGCCGACCTCACGAGCTCCACGTAAGCGTCCTCGAGCGTCGGCTCGCGGGTCACGACCTTGCCGAGCGTCGACCCGTCGAGCTCGCGCAGGAGCGCCTGCACGATCTCCGCCCCGACGGGCGACTGCACGAGCACGACCTGCGCCTGCTCGCGCGTCTCGACGGCCACCGCCGACACCCCGCGCACAGCGCGCAGCCGTTCGATCACGTCGTCGCCGGCGCCGAACGTCTCGATCTCGACGATGGTCTGGTTCGCGACCGTCCCCTTCAGGTCGGACGGCGTGCCCGACGCGACGATCGTCCCGGCGGCGATGACCGCGATCCGATCGCAGAGCGCGTCCGCCTCGTACATGTAGTGCGTCGTGAGCAGGATCGTCTTTCCGCCGGCGTGGAGGCCGGCGATCGTGTCGCGCAGCTCGCGTGCGCCGATCGGATCGAGGCCGATCGTCGGCTCGTCGAGGAACAGGACCTCCGGGTCGTGCAGAAGGCCGCGCGCGATGTGCAGCCGCTGCCGCATCCCGCGCGAGTACGTCTCGACGCGCTCGCCCTCGCGGCCGGTCAGGCCGACGAGCTCGAGCAGCTCTGCGATCCGCGCCCGCTTCTTGGCGACGGGGACGCGGTAGAGGTCGGCGAAGTAGCGGAGGTTGTCGAGCGCCGTCAGGCGGTCGTAGAGGCCGCGGTCGCCGCCGAAGACGTAGCCGATGCGGCCGCGGACGTCCCGCGCCTGCCGCGCCGGGTCGAGCCCGAGCACGCGCGCGGAGCCGGAGGTCGGCAGCAGCAGCGTGGTCAGAATCTTGATCGTGGTCGTCTTGCCGGCACCGTTCGGGCCGAGCAGCCCGAAGAGCTCGCCCGGCTCGACGCTGAGCGAGATTCCGCGCAGCGCCTCGACGACCGTCGTCTTGCGCCGGAACGCGCCGCTCCGCGACCGGTACGTCCGCGTCAGGTCCTTGACCGCGATCGCCGGCGCCATGGGAGGAGCGTAGTGGAGGCGTCCGGCGAATCTTGTTCGGCCGCGGCTTGATTCGCGCGCGGCGGTGGGGTTCGATTCAGGCGGGATGACGGAGGTCGCTGCCACCCCCGCGCCGCGCGCGACGCGGTCGTACCGCTGGGTCGCCGCGCCGCTGCTCGCGTTCGCGGTGTTCTCGCTCACCGCAGGCCTGCTCGCGAGCCACGAGCCGCGCTCGAAGGGGTACTTCCGGCTGTTCTTCAGCGACCCGATCCACCTCAAGGCGGGGTTCGCGACGGCCGCGGCCTTGCTCGCTTGCTTCCAGCTCTTCTCTGCCGCGTGGATCTTCCGCAAGCTCCCGTGGCGCAAGCCGCCGTGGATGAACCGCGCGCACCGCTGGTCGGGCCGGCTCGCGTTCGTCTTCACGCTCCCGGTCGCCTACCACTGCATCTTCAAGCTCGGCTTCCGCGACCCCGACGACCGCGTGCTCGCGCACTCGCTGTTCGGGTGCGCCGTCTACGGCGCCTACGCGTCGAAGATCACGATCGTCCGCCTGCACCGCTTCCCGCGGCCGGTTCTGCCGCTCGCGGGCGGCCTGCTCTTCACGGTGCTGATCGGCGTCTGGTACACGAGCGCGCTCTGGCTGTACCGCGAGGACGCGAGTGCGAAGCCGCCGCCCGCCGCTGTTACGACGCCGGTTCCGGCGGCAGCGAATGTGGCCGCCGGTGCCGGCGTCTTCAAGAGCGCAGGTTGCGGGTCGTGCCACACGATGAAGGCGGCGAGCGCAACCGGCGTGATCGGACCGAACCTGGACTCGCTCCGGCCGTCCTTCGCGGCCGTGAGGGCGCAGGTGGAGAACGGTGGCGGCGGAATGCCTGCGTTCCGCAACAGCCTCAGCGCGGCGCAGGTCCGCGATGTGTCGGCGTTCGTCGCCGCCCGCGCCGGACCGTAACGGCGCGCGTCTCACGGCCGGCCTGCGTGGGAAGAGACGCGGGAGTGAACCGGCCCGTCCGCATCGACGGCTACGCGCCGATCAGCGACTACGCGGCGATCGGCGACGGGCGAACGGTCGCGCTCGTCGCGCGTGACGGGGCGATCGACTGGCTGTGCCTCCCCGATCTCGATTCGGCCAGCACGTTCGGGGCGCTGCTGGACGCCGACCGCGGCGGACGCTTCCTGTTGCAGCCGGACGCGCCGTTCGAGAGCGCGCGCCGCTACGTGCGCGGGACGAACGTGCTCGAGACGACCCTCACCACCGCGACGGGCAGCGTTCGCGTCACCGACGCGATGACGTTGCCGACCTCCGGCCTCGCGCCGCACCGCGAGCTCGTGCGGCGGATCGAGGGCGTGTCGGGCGAGGTGTCCGTGCGGTGGAGCGTGCAGCCGCGGTTTTCGTATGGGGCGGTCGCGCCGCGCATGGACGTCAGGGCCGGCGTGCCCGTCGCCGCATCCGGCCGCGACGCCGTCGGCGTGTTGAGCTTCGGCGCGGGCGACGCCGTGCGGCGCGACGGCGGCATCGACGGCCGTTTCGTCGCGCGGGCGGGCAGCACGGCGTGCCTCGTCCTGACGGCGTCGCACCAGGAGCCACTCGTGCTCCCGCCGCGCGCCGAGGTCGAGGCGCGGCTCGAGGAGACCGTGCGGCACTGGCGGGAGTGGAGCGACGGCCGCGAGTACGACGGGCCGTGGACCGACGCGGTGCTCCGAAGTGCGCTGGCGCTGAAGCTCCTCGTCTTTGCGCCGTCCGGCGCGATTGCGGCCGCGGCCACGACGTCGCTACCGGAGGAGATCGGCGGCGAGCGCAACTGGGACTACCGCTACTCGTGGCCGCGGGACTCCGCGTTCATGCTGCGGGCGCTCCTGGCGCTCGGATGCGGCCGCGAGGCCCGAGCGTTCTTCTCGTGGCTCCTCCATGCCTCGCAGCTCACACACCCGGAGGTGCGGGTCCTCTACCGGCTGAACGGCGCGGTCGACGCGGCCGAGGAATCGCTCCCGCTGGCCGGGTATCGCGGCTCGAGCCCGGTGAGGGTCGGCAACGGCGCGGCGACGCAGACGCAGCTCGACGTCTACGGTGAGCTGCTCGATGCGGCCGCCGAGCTCGCACGCTTCGAGCGCGGCCTCGACCGGGATCACGCCCGTCGGCTCGCGGGCGTGGTCGACCACGTGTGCAACGTCTGGCGTCAGCCGGACGCGGGCATCTGGGAGGTGCGCAGCGATCCCGCTCACTTCACGCAGTCGAAGATGATGTGCGCCGTGGCGCTCGACCGCGCGGTCGCACTCGCCGACGACGGAGCACTTCGCGGCGACACCGCGCGGTGGCGGCGGGAGCGGGCGCGGATCGGCGCCTTCGTCGAGACGAACTGCTATTCGGAGGCCGGCCGGAGCTACGTCCGCTCGAGCGACGAGGACGTGCTCGACGCGTCGCTGCTCCTCGCCGTGCTCGGCCGCTACGACGAACCCCGCTCGCCCCGGCTGCTCGGAACGGTCGACGCTGTGCGCCGCGACCTCGCGACGGGGCCGCTCGTGCGCCGCTACGTCGGAACGGACGGCCTCGCCGGCGAGGAGGGAGCGTTCCTCGCCTGCTCGTTCTGGCTCGTCGAGGCCTACGCGCGCCAGCGGCGTCTCGACGCGGCCGAGGAGCTGATGGACGAGCTGGTCGGGCTGGCGAACGACGTCGGGTTGTACGCGGAGGAGATCGACCCCGCGTCTGGCGAGTTCCTCGGCAACTTCCCACAGGGGCTGAGCCACCTGGCGCTCGTGAACGCGGCGGCGGCGATCGCGGAGGCTCGGGCGTGATCTGGGGCGCGATCGTCGGCGGGCTGGCGGGCACGGTCGTGCTGACGACGCTGCTTCGGGCGGCGAGCGAGCTCGGCCTGACCCGGATGGACATCCCGTTCCTGCTCGGAACAGCCGTTACCGTCGATCGCGTCCGCGCGAAGGCCGCCGGGTACGCACTGCACTTCCTCTTCGGGCTCGTCTTCGCCTTGGTGTACTTCGCCGTCTTCGCGGTCATCGACCGCAGCGGCTTCCTCCTCGGCGCCGTCTTCGGTCTCGTGCACGCGCTCTTCGCGGGCTCGGCCCTCGTCAACATCCTGCTGCCGGTCGTGCACCCGCGCATGGGCACGACCTTCGACGCCGCCGGCTCCGCGCCGCTCCTCGAGCCGCCGGGCTTCCTGCTGCGCAACTACGGGCGGCGGACGCTCGTCGTGACCCTGATCGCTCACGTCGCCTACGGCGCGATCGTGGGCGGCTTCGTCCGCCTCGCGGGCTGAGAATCCGCGGCGGGATCACGCTGCGGTCAGCCCCGGAAGGGCTGCGTCGTCACGAGGATCGGCTGCCCCTCGAGTGTCAACAGCTCCTCGAGCACCTGCTCGACGGCGCCGACGATCGCCGCGAACTCCTCCGGCGTCCGGCGCGCGTAGATGTGCACGACCGGCGGGAGCGTCTCCGCCTGCGCGGGTGCGCCGTCGCCGCCGATCACGTAGCCGCCCTCGTCGACGTCGCGCCAGATCGACCAGGCAGCGTCGGGGGCGGCAGCCAGCGCCGCGGCGACCGCGGTGTTCACCGCGCGAAGGACTTCCGAGCGCTCGCGGCCGCCGAGCGCACGCCTGCTCGCGGTGATCTCGATCAGAGGCACCCGCCGAGCGTAGCCACAGAGGCTCGCTGCGACACGGGTTGATCGAAGGCGTGGGGGCGCGCGGTGTGACGTATGGTTCCCGGCCGATGCTTTCGAGGCGCATCGCGGGCACGCTCCGGGTTGCCGCGTCGGCCGTTGTGGTCGTCGTGGTCGCGGTTGCAGGCGGATCGCTCGCCTCGCGCGCAGTCGCCGGCGAGCACCCGCTGTGCGACGACGGCACGATCCCGACCGCCCCGGCGGCGGGGGAGTCGCCGCTCGACTGCGTGGATCCGACGACGACGGCGACGACCACCACGGCCACCGAGACCACCACCGTCCCGGAGGCGACGACCGAGACGACGACGACCACCACCGTGACGGACACGGCCGATCCAGCCCAGCCTCTTCCGCCGCCGATCGTGACGACGCCGACGCCGACGCTGCCCGCGCCGGCGCTGCCTCCGGCGACGATTCCCCTGCCCGCCGCCACGACGACCGTCGACGATCCCGAGCCCGCGCCGGTGACGACGACGCCGACGACCGCCGGCGCCACCTTCGGCACCGGCGCGTGGACAGCCGGACCGCCGCAGAACGGCACGCCGGAGCTCTCCGGCGGCCCGTACGTGTTCCCGGTGCTCGGCGCGAGCTCCTTCAGCGACACGTGGGGCGCCGCGCGCGCGACCGTGGCGTGGCACCACGGGGTGGACATCTTCGCGCCGCTCGGCTCGCCGATCGTCGCCGTCGCGGACGGCGTCCTCTTCTCCGTCGGCCGGAACGAGATCGGCGGGCAGCGGCTCTGGCTCCGTGACCGCCAAGGCAACTTCTTCTACTTCGCGCACCTCTCGGCGTTCTCCGACGCGGCGGCCGAGGGCGCGCGCGTGCGCGCCGGGACGGTGATCGGCTACGTCGGCAACACCGGGGACGCCGAGGGGACGCCGTACCACCTCCACTTCGAGATCCACCCCGTGTCGCTGCTCTCGCTCGGGTACGACGGCGCGGTCGATCCGTTCCGATACGTCTCGGCGTGGCGGCGACTCGATCGGCCCGGCGCGGGAGGCGCGCGTTCGCATCCGGCACCGCCCGCCGCCGCGATCCTGCTCGGCTTCACCGACATCTCGAGCGCCGGCGGCCTCTCGTCGGCGTCCGTCGACGAGATGGTCGCGAAGCGGCCGCAACTGAGGCAGATTCCGGTCGCCGTGGCTCCGGCCGGCGAGGCGCAGCGGCCCCCACAGGAAACAGCGGCCGTGGAGATCCCGCTGCCGCGCGAGGACGATGCGCGGATCGCGCGGTCGCTCGACACCGAGGCGTCGCGGCCGGCGCTCGACGGCCCCGGCGTCTGGGACGCGCTCGCCCTCTGCGAGTCGGGCGGCGACTGGAGCGCGAACACGGGCAACGGCTTCGTCGGCGGCCTCCAGTTCCTCCCGCAGACCTGGACGTCGCACGGCGGCTGGGCCTTTTCGCCGTCGCCGAAGGACGCGACGCGCGAGCAGCAGATCGCGATCGCCGAGCGCGTGCTCGAGACCCAGGGCTGGCGCGCGTGGCCCGTCTGCAGCGCCATGCTCGGCCTCCGCGCGCCGGCGGACGGCTGATCACCGGGCCGCCCTCGGGTGTCGCGTTTACGCGCGCCCAGTCCTGGCAGGGAACGGCGAACTCGAATTCGGCCCAAAGGAGGTTCGGATGGCAGTACACGCCGTACGCGCGAGGGACAAGGACCCGCTCGCGCAGTTTCTGGGCTGGTTCAGCATCGCGCTCGGGACGGCGCAGGTCGCGGCGCCGCGCGCGCTGTGCCGGCTCGTGGGCGCGAAGGAAGACGGCGCCGCACCGACCGTGATGCGCGCCCTCGGCGCGCGCGAGTTGGCGCAGGGAGCGGGAATCTTGATCCGTCCGCGGCCGACGATGTGGCTGTGGTCGCGCGTCGCGGGCGACGCGCTCGACCTCTCGCTTCTCGGCCTGACCGCGGCGAAGAACGAGGGCCGGCGCGGGCGGACGGCGTTCGCGATCGCGAACGTGCTCGCGGTGACGGTGCCGGACGTGCTCGAGAGCAGGCGCCTCGGTCGCAAGGAGGGGCGGCCGCAGGCGGGCAGGCTGATCCGCAAGGCCGTGACCATCAACGGCGCGCAGAGCATGGTCGAGGAGGCGTGGGGGGCGGCCGAGGAGCTTCGCCGGAAGGTCGCGGGTGCCGGTGCGACCGTCACGTTCGCAGCGGCTCCCGGCAACCGCGGGACCGAGCTCGCCGTCGAGTTCGTCCACGAACCGCCGGCAGGCGACCTCGGCGCCGCCGTGCAGAAGCTGACCGGCAACGACCTCGCGACGCAGCTCGGCGACGACCTGCGCCGGCTGAAGCAGGAGATCGAGGCGGGCGAGGTCGTCCGCTCCGACGGCACGCCGTCCGGCCACCTGCTCGCCGACCACCTGAGGCAGCGCGCCGCCCAACCACTGCAGGAGGCAACCCGATGAGAGCAACGTGCTGGAAAGGCCCCAACAAGGTCGAGGTCGAGAACGTCCCCGACCCGACGATCCTCAACGACCGTGACGCGATCGTCCGCATCACCTCGACGGCGATCTGCGGCTCGGACCTGCATCTCCTCGACGGGTACATCCCGGCGATGAAGCGCGGCGACATCCTCGGTCACGAGTTCATGGGCGAGGTCGTCGAGAAGGGCAAGGCCGTGGCGAACCTCGACGTCGGCGACCGCGTCGTCGTGCCGTTCCCGATCTCGTGCGGCAACTGCAACGCGTGCCAGAGCGAGCTGTACTCCCTGTGCGAGAACTCGAACCCGAACGCGCGGCTCGCCGAGAAGATGTTCGGCCATCCGACGGCCGGGATCTTCGGCTACTCGCACCTCACGGGCGGCTTCGCGGGCGGCCAGGCGGAGTACGCGCGCGT
>DATHAE010000092.1:0-11594 GCA_035296805.1 Gaiellaceae bacterium
TTCGGGCCGGCCGCGCCCGTGGCGCCCTTCAGCTTCGCGCGGTCACGGGGCGCGACGTCGAGCAGCGTGAGCGACGAGTCCTTCACCTTGAGCGAGTTGACCGCGCCGTTCTTGAGCTGGACGGTGCCGACGCTCGCGCGCGGCAGCACGCCGGCGGCGTAGCTCGTGCCGGTCAGCGCCACGATCAGCGCGATGCAGGCGACGACGAGCGCGGGCGATGGGCGATGGAGCTGGAACGGACGCATGCGAACCTCCTCGGAGACGACGGACCGACCGTACTCCGCGGCCCGGCGCCGATCAACGTTCGCGCGGAACGACGAAGGCCCGCCGGAGCGGGCCTTCGTCCTCTCGCATGTCGTCGAGAGAGGCGCTAGAGCCGGTGGATCTTGCGCAGCTCCTCCCACGCGGGGCGGAGGAGGTCGGCCTCGGCGTCGAGGCCGCGCTGCTCGGTGCGGGAGTCGCGGCCGCGGCCGACGAGGCGGCGGGGCGCGGTGGTGTCCCAAGAAAAGCGGTTCATGCGTGAACCTCCCGTGTGGTGTCGGCGGGCGGGCCCGGCGCTGCGGGCGCCCGCGTGATCCTGATGTCGCCGCTGACCGTCTTGGCCTTGATCTCGATCAGCGGGCCGTCGGCGGCCGGCTCGCCGGTCATGTCGAGCTCGGAGCTGGTGTCGCCGCTCAAGGTGTTGCAGTCGAGGTAGGCGCGCGAGCCGCGGCGGACCGCGATCACGATGTCGCCCGAGACGGACTGCGCCGTGACGTTGCCGACGGAGACCGCTTCGTGGTGCTGGTCGCCGCTGACCGTGGCGACGCGGCTCTCGGACGCCGCCTCGCCGATCTCGACGTCGCCCGACACGGCGTTCACGTTAATCGTGCCGCCGACGAAGCCGAGCCTGACTTCGCCCGAGGCGGTGTTGACCGTGACGTCGCCGCTGACGTGTCCGGCCTCGATGTCGCCGCTCGCGCTCTTCACGATCAGGTCGCCGCCAGCGTGGCGCACCTCGACGTCGCCCGAAGCGGTGCTCACGGCGACGTCCCCGAGGGGGCCGCGGGTGGCGACGTCGGCCGACTTCGTGCGCGCCTCGAGCCTGGACGAGCCGGGGCAGCGGACGCGGCACGAGATGCCGTGGCGCCCGAAGAAGAACCCGATGCTGAAGCCGCGTCCCTTCGACGGGATGTCGACGAGGAGCGCGTCGCCGCGGAAGTCGATGCGCGCGGCGTCGACGAGCGCCTGCGACTCCTCGTCGTGCGCGGTGAGCTCCAGCTCGACACGTCCCTCGAGCGTCGCGTCGACGACGATCTCGCCGGACGGGATCCGGAGGTCGAGCGACACCGGGCCCGAGGTCTCGAAGGTCTTCTGCATGTCTTCCTCCCTAGCTCTGGGCGTAGCCGGTCAGGCGCTTGCCGGTGGTGTGGGTCTGACTGCGGGCCTCGGTGGCGCGCGCGATCGCGCGGACGAGCCACGCGTTCGTGGAGACGCCCTCGCGGGCTGCGGCCTGCTCGACCGCGGTCTTGAGGGACTCCGGGAGGCGCAGGCTGATGCGGGCCGACAGCTCCTCGCCCGCCATTCCGGACTCTCCGCCGGCCGTGTCGACGTACACGAGCTCCGGCTCCTGGCCTGCGAGGCGGACCTCGACGTGGCCCGACGGGAGCTTCGAGGACACCTCGACGGCGGCCTGCGAGAGAACGTCGAAGAGCTTCAGCCGGAGGTTCGAGCTGAGGACGTCCGAGAGGCGGCGGGCGATTGCTGCGACGCGCTCGTCGCCGAGGTCGGCGGCGGCCTGCAGGTCTTCCTGGAGTGATTCGAGGATCAACGTCAGATTCATCGTGACATCACTATGACATCATTCCTGGCGCTTGTCAAGCAGCATCTTTGCATCCGGTGACGAGATCGTGCGTAAGCGGGCATTTACGCCGCTTCCGGTCACGAGTAACCTGAGTCGCGGACGCCCGGTCGAGGGAGGAGGTCTGGGGAAATTGAGCGATCTGGTGGCGGGCCGCGATGTCGGCGACGGCGCCGCGCGCCTGCTCGCCTCGCGCGAGCGGCTCGAGGTCGTCCTCGGGAACATGACCGAGGGCGTCACGATCATGAGCCGCGACGGCCGGGTCGTTTTCGCGAACGCCGCCGCCGCGCGCCTGACGGGCGCCGCCTCGGCCGATGCGCTCGTCGCGGAGGCGCCGGGGGAGGCTCGCGCCCGCTTCCACATCTTCGGCGACGACCGCATGCCGATCAGGCCGGAGGAGCTCCCCGGACGAAGGGCCTTTGCAGGCGAGGGTGTCGCCGAGGCGGTCCTCCGCTTCCACCCCGTCGAAGGCGGCGCCGAGCGCGTCGCGTTCGTCCGCGCCGTCCCGGTCCGCGACGAGTCCGACGCGGTCGAGTACGTGATCAACTTCTTCCGCGACGTGACCGACGCGCGGCGGCGGAGCGACCGCGACGCGTTCGTCGCCGAGGCCGGAGCGGTTCTCGGATCGACGCTCGACGTCCAGACGACGCTCAGGACGGTCGCCGAGCTGGCCGTCCCCGGGCTTTTCGACCACTGCGCCGTGCATCTCGTCGCCGACGAGCGGCTCGAATGCGTTGCGAGCGTCTACGGCGACCCGTCGACCACGGCGCTCGCGCGGCGGATGTTCGAGCTGTACCCGCCGACGCTCCGCGACGAAACGGGCGCGGGGCGAGTCGCGCGAACGGGCGAACCCGAGGTCCTGCGCGAGGTGACGGAGGCGGACCTGGCTGCGGCCGCGCGAGCGCCGGAGCATCTGGAGCTTCTGCACGCGGTCGCGCCGCGTGCGTCCGCCGCCGTGCCGATCGAGGCGCGTGGACAGACGCTCGGCGTCCTGACGGTCGCGGTGCTCGACGCGCACCGCGAGCTCGCCGACGCCGACGTCGAGCTCGCCGAGGCGGTCGCGCGCGCCGCCGCGAGCGCGATCGAGAACGCGCGCCTCTACGCGGAGACGCGTCGATCGGAGGCGCTCCTCGACGCGCTGTTCGCGTCCGCGCCCGTCGGGCTCGGGTTCTGGGACCGCGAGTTGCGCTTCGTCCGGCTCAACGAGGCGCTGGCGAAGATCAACGGCCTTTCCGTGGAGGAGCACATCGGGCGGCGTCTGGAGGAGGTGGTGCCGGGCCTCGACCCTGCGGTCTACGAGGCGTACCGGCGCGTCCTCGAGACCGGCGGACCGATCCGCGACCTCGAGGTCGACGGGTCGACCCCGGCGCAGCCCGGTGTGCGCCGCGCGTGGCACGGGAGCTATTACCCCGTGTTCGACCACCGCGGCGCGACGGTCGGGGTCGGAGCCGTCGTCACGGACATCACGGACCGGCGTCGGTCGGAGCGGCGCCTCCGCGTCCAGCACGCCGTCACCGCGATCCTCACCGAGGCGGAGCGGGCCGAGGAGGCGCTGCCGCGTGTGCTGGAGGCGATCGCTGAGCTGCTCGAATGGGACGCCGGCGCGTACTGGGAGATCGAGCCCGGCGGCGACGTCGTCTGCCGCAGTGTCTACACGGCGCGCGATGTGGACGCATCCGCGGCAGCGACGGCGGGGTCGCGCTCGGCGCACGGGGATGGGCTCGTGGGCGAGATCTGGCGCACCGGCGAGCCGCAGTGGATCCCCGATCTCGGCGCGCACGCCCATCTCGGCCACAGCGGCGGCGCCGCGGCCGACGTCCGCACCGGCTTCGGGTTCCCCGCGATCGTCGCGGGCGAGGTCGTCGGCGTGCTCGAGTTCTTCGTGCGCGAGCAGCGCGAGCCCGACCCGCAACTCCTCGACGTCGCCGCGGCACTCGGGCGGAACGTCGGCCAGTTCGTGCAGCGCCAGCGCGCCGAGCAGGAGCGCGCGAGGCTGCTCCTCGCCGAGCAGGAGGCGCGCGCGGCCGCCGAGAGTGCGGTTGCCACGCTCGCGAAGCTCGAGCGCGTGACCGAGGTCGCGCTCGAGCACGTCACGCTGCACGACCTGCTCGACGCGCTGCTGGCACGCATCGTCGAGGTTCTCGCCGCCGACACGGCCGCGATCCTGCTCCTCGACGCCGACGGGGCGGCGCTCACCGTCCGCGCGACCAGGGGTCTCGAGGAGGAATTCGAGCGCGGGGTCCCGGTGCCGGTGGGGCAGGGCCTCGCCGGCCGGGTGGCCGCGTCGCGTGCGCCGCTCCTCGTCGACGACCTGGACAAGATCGAGGTCGTCAGCCCCGCGCTGCGCGCTCGCGGCCTCAAGTCGGTCGCCGCGATCCCCCTCGTCGTGGAGGAGTGCGTAATCGGCGTCGTCCACGCGGGGTCGGAGCAGCGGGCGTACTTCACGCCCGACGATGTCCGGCTCCTCGAGTTGATCGCCGACCGGATCGCGCTCGCGGTCAACCACAGCGCTCTCTACGACGCCGAGCGGGAGGCACAGGAACGGCTCGCGTTCATGGGCCAGGCGAGCACCGTTCTCGCCTCGTCGCTCGAGTACGAGCAGACGCTCGCCGACCTGGCGCGCCTCGTGGCCGGGCGCCTCGCCGACTGGTGCGCCGTCGACGTGCTGGTCGACAACGAGCTCCGCAGGCTGGCGGTCGCGCACGTCGACCCCGCCAAGGTCGCGTTCGTCCAGGCGGTGCTGGAGCGCAGGCCGCCGTCCTTGGCGGACGCGGGGCCGGGTCGGGTCGCACACGTCCTGCGGACCGGCGAGCCCGTCGTCGTGGCGGACATACCGGAGGCCGCGATCGAGGCGGCCGTCGCCGATCTTCCGGAGTTGCGCGACGGGATCCTCGCGCTCGGGCTGCGGTCGTACATGATCGTGCCGATCGTGGTGCGCGGGAAGGCCGTGGGCGCGTTCAGCTTCGCGTGGGCGGAGAGCGGCCGCCGGTACTCCCCGGCGGATCTTCCGTTCGCGCAGGAGCTCGCCTCGCGCGCAGCGATCGCTGTCGACAACGCGAGGCTCTACCGCGAGGCGGCGGAGCAAGCGCACGCGGCGCGCGTGCTCGCGTCGGTCGGCGACGGCGTCGTGCTGGTCGACCACAACGGCGTCGTCCGCTACTGGAACCGCGCCGCGGCGACGATCACCGGCCTGCCCGAGAGCGAGGTCGTCGACAGCCCGATCGCAGAGGCGATCCCCGGCTGGGCCACGATCGCGGGCCGTGCGCCCGTCGCGGCCGAGGGCGCGACCAACCCGCGGCCCGAGTCGCTCCCGCTCGCGCTCGGCAACCGCGAGGTGTGGCTGTCGGTGGCGGGCGTCGAGGTCCCCGACGGGATCGTCTACGCGTTCCGCGACCTGACCGAGGATCGCGCGCTGGACGAGATGAAGACGGAGTTCGTCTCGACGGTGTCGCACGAGCTCCGCACGCCGCTCGCCGCGATCTACGGCGCCGCCGTGACGCTCCGTCGAACCGACATCCACCTCGACGCGGAGCAGCGCGAGAACCTGCTCTCGGTCGTGTCGAACGAGGCCGACCGACTCGCGCGGACGGTGAACGCGATCCTGTGGGCGAGCCGGCTCGACACGGACACGCTGCGCGTGACGATCGAGAGCTGTGATCCGGTCGAGCTGACGCGCGAAGTCGTCACCGCGCAGGCCGCGCACCTGCCGCCCGGGATCGAGCTCCGGATCGACGCGCCGGAACGCGCCGCGCCCGTCGCGGCGGACCGCGACAAGGTCGGCCAGGTGCTCGTCAACCTGGTCGAGAACGGCGTCAAGTACTCACCCGACGGCGGCACCGTCGTCGTGCGCCTGCACACGGTCGGCGGGCACGTCCGCTTCTCGATCGTCGACGAGGGGCTCGGGATCCCGCATGCCGAGCAGCGGCGGATCTTCGAGAAGTTCTACCGCCTCGACCCGAACATGACGCGCGGGATCGGCGGCACGGGCCTCGGCCTCTACATCTGCCGCGAGCTCGTCCGCCGCATGGGCGGCCGGATCTGGGTCGAATCGGCCCCCGGCCGAGGCTCGACGTTCACCTTCGAGCTCCCGATCGCCGCCGAAGCCGACGTGGCGGCGCACCTCGATCAGCGCGCGTAAGCCGCCGGCGGAGCGAGGAAGGGGCTCGTGGGGGGAAACCGGAGGCTTCCCCCCACGCGACTAATAGCCCGGAGGCGGCGCGTCGTCGACGTACGTCGTGCGGCGGCGGGCGCCTGCCCCGCCGAAGCCGCCCCACGTCGACCAGAACATGAGCGACAGGATCAGGCCGGCGATGCCGACCACCATCAGGATCCAGCCGATCGTCGTCACCTCGAGCCCGGACACGGTCGCGTTGACCGCGAAGGCGAGGATCGCACCGACGGCGATCAGGATCAGGCTGACACCGATACCCATTTCGTGAACCTCCTTAAGGGGTCGTCTCCCGTTGTGCCCCGTTGGCGGGGTCGTGAAAACAACGTCCGAGGCGACGTCTCCGTTACGGGTTTAGCCTGCCGTGCCTGTTGCAGTAGGGTTGCTCGCGGTGCGTCGGGGCTCGCTCGTTCAGCTGATCGTGCTCGGGCTGATCGCGGGTGCGATCACGGGCGCCGTTGCGTGGTGGATCCCGTGGCTGCCCGAGTCGGCCGGCGAGGAGGCGGACCGGATCGACTTCGTCTTCTGGTTCGTGACGGTGATCGCGGTCGCCGTCTTCGCCACCGTCGTCGCCGTCCTCGTCTACTCGGTCGTGAAGTTCCGCGCGAAGCCGGACGACCTCTCGGACGGCCCGCCGACGCACGGCCACACCGGGCTCGAGATCTGGTGGACGGCGATCCCGACGGTGCTCGTGACCGCGATCTCGATCGTGAGCGCGATCGTGCTCGCGCAGAACAGCCGCGCAGGCAACGCCCTCGAGATCAAGGTCGTCGCGCAGCAGTTCGCGTGGCAGTTCACCTATCCCAACGGGCAGACCTACGGGAGCCTGCGGATTCCCAACGGCCGCCCGACGCGGCTCGACATCACCGCCAAGGACGTCCTGCACTCGTTCTGGGTGCCGCAGCTGGGGCAGAAGCAGGACGCGGTTCCCGGTCAGCACAACCGGATCGTCATCACCCCGAACCGCACCGGCATCTTCCCGGTCATCTGCACCGAGCTCTGCGGCCTCGGCCACGCGATCATGCGCAGCCAGGTCCAGGTGATGGAGCCGGCCGCCTACCGGAGGTGGGTGCGGAGCGGCGGCAAGCCTGCCGGCAACGAGGACCCGGGCCTGGCCGTCTTCAACGGCCAGGGTTGCAACGGCTGCCACACCTTCACCGCCGCCGCGTCCGGCGCCCAGATCGGGCCGAACCTGGACCAGCTCCAGGACGAGGCGAAGGGAGCGGCCAAGCCGCTCGAGGCGTTCATCCGCGAGTCGATCCTGAACCCGGATGCGTACATCGAGCCGAGCTACCAGGCCGGCGTCATGCCGTCGTTCGAGGGAAGGATCCCCGCGAAGGACCTCGACGCGCTCGTGCAATATCTCGCCGAGAACGCGAAGTCATGACCGCCGTCGCCTATAGCCCGCACCACGAACCGCCGGCCTCCAGGCCGTCGCAACCGTTGACGTCGGCCGGGTGGATCCGCGTCCTCTGGACGACGCCGCTCTTCTTCGCGCTGGGGATGGGGCTCGTCGCGCTCATCCGCTGGCTCGCCGGCTGGGACCCGGTGCTCGACCGCGAGGTGATCCTCACCGTCGAGCTCGTCGCGGTGCCGCTCGGGTTCCTCGTCGGCCTCGGCGGCTTCGACTACTGGGCGTACTACGCGAGCGGTCGTCCCACGCGGGCGGAGAACCACTCCGGCCACGGCGCGCATTCGTGGCGCGACTACTTCCGGGTCAACACCGACCACAAGGTGATCGGCGTCCAGTACGTCGTCACGACCATCTTCTTCTTCTGCGTCGGCGGTCTGCTGGCGATGCTCTTCCGCGCCGAGCTGGCCGAGCCGGGCACGCAGTACTTCAACCCGCAGACGTTCAACGTCCTGATCTCGGACCACGCGGCGCTGATGATCTTCCTGTTCATCATCCCCGCGTTCGCCGGCCTCGGCAACTACGTCATTCCGCTGATGATCGGCGCGGCCGACATGGCGTTCCCGCGCCTGAACGCGCTTTCGTTCTGGCTGCTGCCGATCGCCGGGATCATGCTGATCGTGGGCATGACGTGGCCCGGTGGGGGGCCGTCGGCCGGCTGGACGGCGTACGCGCCGCTCTCGAGCCACCAGCCCGACGGTCAGATCTTCTTCCACATGGCCGTGCAGTGGGCCGGCGCCAGCTCGATCATGACCGCGCTCAACTTTCTCGTCACGATCATCACGATGCGAGCGCCCGGGATGACGTTCTGGCGGCTGCCGCTGCTCGTGTGGGCGAACTTCACGACCTCGCTGCTGGTCGTGATCGCGACGCCGTTCATCGCCGGCTCGCAGTTCTTCGTCCTGTTCGACCGCGTCATGCACACGAGCTTCTTCGAGGTGGACGGCGGCGGCTACGTGCTCGGCTACCAGCACATCTTCTGGTTCTACTCGCACCCGGCGGTCTACATCATGATGCTGCCCGGCTTCGGGATCATCAGCGAGGTGATCGCGGTGATGAGCCGCAAGCCGGTGTTCGGCTACCGGCTGATGGCGCTCTCGCTGATGGCGATCCTCGTGCTCGGCTTCTCGGTCTGGGCGCACCACATGTTCGTGGCCGGGATGGCGTCGTGGCTGCGCGTGCCGATGATGGTGACCTCGATGGTGATCGCGGTCCCGACCGGGATCAAGATCTTCTCCTGGTTGGCCACGATGTGGAACGGGCGAATACACCTGACGACGCCGATGCTGTTCGTGCTCGGCTTCCTGTCGATGTTCGTGATCGGCGGGCTGTCGGGGATCTACCTCGCGTCGGTGCCGATCGACATCGCCGCGAGCGACACGTACTTCATCGTCGCGCACATCCATTACGTGCTCTTCGGCGGCTCGGTGTTCACGATCTTCGCCGGGATCTACTACTGGTTCCCGAAGATGACCGGGCGGATGTACAACGAATCGCTCGGCAAGCTCCACTTCTGGCTCACCTTCGTCGGCTTCAACCTCACGTTCTTCCCGATGCACTACATCGGGCTGCAGGGAATGCCGCGCCGCGTCGCCGACTACGCCGATCGGTTCGCCGACATCAACCTCTTCATCTCGATCGCCTCGTTCGGGCTCGGCGCCTCGACCGTGATCTTCCTCTACAACATGGTCTACTCGTGGGCGCACGGGCCGCTCGCGGGCGCGAACCCGTGGCGATCGCTGACGCTCGAGTGGCAGGTGAGCTCGCCCCCGCCGATCTTCAACTTCGACGAGGTGCCCACCGTCGTCGGCGGCCCGTACGAGTACGGCGTCCCCGGCGCGCGCCACGCGATCTTCGGGGCGGGCGCGCGCGAACCCGTGCCGGCGGACCACGCATGAACATCCTCGTGATCGCGAACGAGACCGCAGCGTCGAGCACGCTGCTCGATGCGCTGCGCGCGCGCGTCGCTCCGGGGCGGGACACGGTGATGGTGATCGCGCCGGTGAGCGAGCCGAGGCACGGCTACGTCGTCTACGACGACACGCGGCGCGCGTCGGCCGGGCGCCGGCTCGAGAAGACGCTCCGGCTCCTGCGCGAGGCGGGGATCGCTGCGCACGGCCTGGTCGTCGAGACAGGCCCGGTGCAGGCAGTGAAGGACGCGCTCGAGCAGGTCGACCCTCCGCCCGAGCACGTGATCGTCTCGACGCATCCGCCGGAGCGCTCGGGGTGGGTCCGCCGAGACGTCGTGGAGGACATCCGCCGCGTGGCGCTGGGCGTGCAGGTCGAGCACGTGGTCGCAGCCGACGCGGGGGAGGCGGTCAAGAACGTGCTCGTGATCGCGAACGAGACCGTCGTCGGCGAGCCCCTCCTGGAGCGGATCCGCCGCCGTCACGAGCAGGGCGGCGCGAGCTTCCTGATCGTCGCGCCGCAGAGCGACGACGCGCCGCACCCCGAGGCCGAGAAGCGCCTGCGGAGCGCGCTCGGCACGCTGCGCGGCGCCGGCATCGACGCACACGGCGAGGTCGCGCACCCGGACCCGTTCACAGCCGCCATGCAGGCGACGTGCGACGAGCGCGTGGACGAGATCATCGTCTCGACCTTCGGCCGCGAGCGGTCCGGCTGGCTTCGCCGCGACCTCGTGGAGCGGCTGCGGCGCGAGACGGGCCTGCCCGTCGAGCACGTCGTCGTGCCGCATCCGCGGCCGGCCGGGAAGGCGGCGACGCGGTGAGCGCGGCGGCCGAGGCGCACGGGCACGGGCACGGGGGCGAGCACCCGCCGCCCATCCACTACAGCTCGCGCGTCAGTCCCGCGATCCTCGGGATGTTCCTGTTCATCGCGTCGGAGGTCATGCTCTTCGGCTCGTTCTTCACGGTCTACTTCTTCGACCGCGTGGTCGCGAACCCGTCGGAGTGGCCGCCGCCGCCGTTCGAGCTCCCGATCTTCGTCGCCTTCGTCAACACGTGCATCCTCGTCACGTCGAGCTTCACGATGCACTGGGCGACGACCGCGATCAAGCGCGGCAACCGCGCCGGGCTGCAGGCCGGCCTCGTGCTCACGTTCATGATGGGGCTGACCTTCCTGCTGACGCAGGCGATCGAGTACCACCGGCTCGGGTTCAACACGGGCGACGGCGCCTTCGCGTCCACGTTCTTCGGCCTGACGGGCCTCCACGGCGGCCACGTCTTCGTCGGCCTCTCGATCCTGTTCGTGATGGTGATCCGCTCCTTCCGCGGCCACTTCACGCCCGACCACCACCACGGGATCGAGATCGCCGGGATCTACTGGCACTTCGTCGACATCATGTGGATCATCGTGTACGTCACCGTCTACCTCCTGTAAGGAGGCCGCTTGCGCAACCCGTTCCGCAGCGAAGCGGAGGCTTACCGGCTCGTCTGGCTGACGATCGGCTACTTCGTGCTGATCGTCGCCGGGTCGCTGATCAACGTCTGGCTCGGGTTCATCGTGTTCGTGGTCGAGACGGCGGTCGTGCTGTGGCTCGTGTTCAGCCGCCGCAGCGACGACCCGCCGCCGCCCCAGGTCGAGTCGGCGCGGACACGGGAGGACGAGCGGCGGATCCTCGTCGTCGCCAACGAGACCGTCGGCGGGCGCGAGCTGCTCGAGTGCATCGAGCGCAAGAGCGCCGGCGTGGCCGAGAAGGTGCTCGTCGTGTGCCCGGCGCTGAACTCGCCGCTGCGGCACTGGGTCTCGGACGAAGACGGCGCGCGCGCGGCTGCGCAGGTGCGGCTCGACTCGAGCGTTGCGAGCATGCGGGCGATGGGGATCGAGGCGACGGGGCAGATCGGCGATGGAGATCCGCTGCAGGCGATCGAGGACGCCGTGAGGACGTTCTCGCCGGACGAGGTCGTGGTCTCGACGCATCCCGAGGGGCGCTCACACTGGCTCGAGCGCGGCGTCGTCGAACGCGCGCGCGAGCGGTTCCACGTGCCGCTGACGCACGTAGTCGTCGACCTCGAGGCCGGCGACCGCTCGTCCTCTTCCTGAGCCGCGCGGGTGCGCTACTTGCCGGCGGCGCTCGAGACGTACGCTGCGACGGCCTGGATCTGAGCCGGCGAGAGCTGGCCCTTGAAGGGCGGCATCGGGCCCTTGCCATTCGTCACGCGGGCGACGGCGAGCGCCTTGCTCGGCTTCGCCTCGTCGAGGTTCGGGCCGACGTT
>DATHAE010000093.1:0-6092 GCA_035296805.1 Gaiellaceae bacterium
GTGATCTGCGAGCCCATGTGGTTCGTGATCGCGACCGTCCGCGCGCCGTTCTCGCGCGCGAGCTTCATCGCCTGGATCGTGTCGCGGGTCTCACCGGACTGCGAGATGCCGATCACGAGCGTCCCCGGGTCGAGCACCGGGCGCCGGTAGATCCACTCGCTCGCGACGTCAGGCTCGACGGGGACGCGTGCCCATTCCTCGATCACGTAGCGGCCGACGACGCCGGCGTGGTAGGCGGTCCCGCACGCGACGATCACGATCCGCCGCAGGTCGCGCAGCTCGTCCTCGGTCATCCCGAGCCCGTCGAGCACGAGGTGGCCGTGACGGACGCGGTCGCCGATCGTCTCGGCGACGCCCTCGGGCTGCTCGTAGATTTCCTTGAGCATGAACGTCTCGTAGCCGCTGCGGACGGCGGCCTCGTCGTCCCAGTCGACGTCGACGACGTCGTGCTCGACCGGCGAGCCGTCGGCGGCGCGGACGTAGCGAACCGACGTCGGCGTGATCTCGACCACCTCGCCGTCGTCCGGGAAGTGGACGCGGCGCGTCTCGGTGAGGAACGCGGCGAGGTTCGAGGCGAGGAAGTTCTCGCCCTCGCCCAGCCCGACGACGAGCGGCGTCTGGTGGCGCGCGGCGACCAGGCGTTGCGGCTCCTCGCGGTGGATCGCGACGAAGGTGAAGTGACCCTCGAGCCGGTTGTAGGTCGCGCACATGGCAGCGACGAGGTCGCCGTCGTACGCGCTCTCGACGAGGTGCGCGACGACCTCGGCGTCGGTCTCGGAGGTGAAGGTGTGGCCGGCGCGCACGAGCTCGTCGCGCAGCTCGCGGTAGTTCTCGACGATCCCGTTGAGGACGATCGCCAGCTGTGACTCGTCGCAGCCTGTGAGCGGGTGCGCGTTCTGCTCGGTGACGGCGCCGTGGGTCGCCCAACGTGTGTGGCCGAGGCCGGTCGTGGCGACCGAGCCGTTCGGCTCCGCCGCCTGCTTCAGATTCTGGAGATTGCCGACCGCGCGGACGTACTCCAGGCCGTCGCGCTCGAGAAGCGCAATCCCGGCCGAGTCGTACCCGCGGTACTCGAGGCGCTCGAGACCCTTCAGCAACAGGCTTTTCGACGGCCGGCTGCCGACATAGCCGATGATCCCGCACATCCGGAACTCCTCTCTGAAAAACGCAAAAGCTCGGCCTGCACCCCGCCCCCGCGTCGGGACGGTCAGCCGAGCTCTCGTCGAACGAGCGCGGCGATGCTAGCACAGGTTTCCCCCGCAAGATCCGCATTCTCAGCCTCCGCGAGCACCCTGATCAAGGGTTCTGTACCCGACGGACGCACCAAAATGCGGCCGTTTCCGTCGAGCCTCTCGTTCAGCCGCTCCACCTCTGCCTCGATTGCGGGAGTCAGCTCCCTGCGCGCGACCGGGACGTCTTCCTTCGCCTGCGGATAGCGCGGCATCACCGCCGCCGCCTCGGACAGCGCCCGGCCGTGCACAGCGGCGCAGAGCAGGAGGCCCGCCGCGAGCCCATCGCCCGTCACGTGGCCGTCGAGCCAGATGATGTGCCCCGACTGCTCGCCGCCGAGGATTGCATTTTCGCGCCAGAGCGCCTCGAGCACGTAGCGGTCGCCGACGTCCGTCGTGATCACGCGGATGCCGCGCTCGCGCATCAGCGCGTGGAAGCCGAGGTTCGTCATCTGCGTCACGGCGACCGTGTCGACGGAGTGCTCGAGCGCGAGGATCGCCACGATCTGGTCGCCGTCGACGACCTCGCCGCGCTCGTCGACCGCGAGCATGCGGTCGCCGTCACCGTCGAACGCGATTCCGAGGTCGCACCCTTCGCTCGTGACGAGCTGCTGGAGCGCACGCAGGTCGGTCGCGCCGCAGCCGACGTTGATGTTCGTCCCGTCGGGCGAGTCGCCGATCGCGACGACCGTCGCGCCCGCCTCCTCGAACGCGCGCGGCGCGAGCCCCGCGTACGCACCGTTGGCGCAGTCGACGCCGATCTTCAGGTGCGAGAGGTCACTCCCGAACCGCTCGAGGATGTGCTCGCGGTAGGAGTCGGTCGCGACGTCGACGCGGTCGACGCTGCCCTCGTCGATCGCGGGCGCCGCCGCGAGCAGCTGCTCGATCTGCTCCTCCGCCTCGTCCGAGAGCTTCCGTCCCCGCGAGTCGAAGAACTTGACGCCGTTGTACTCGGGCGGGTTGTGCGAGGCCGAGATGACGACGCCGAGGTCGAGCGCGAGCAGCGCGACCGCGGGTGTCGGCAGCACGCCGGCGACGACAGCGGCACCGCCTGCCGAGACGACCCCGCGCGCGAACGCGTCCTCGAGCTCGACGCCTGACGCTCGCGTGTCGCGGCCGATGAAGACGTTCCCGGCGCCGATCCAGAGCGCGGCGGCGCGCCCGAGCCGCTCGACGAGCTCAGGCGTGACGAGCTCCCCCACGACGCCGCGGACGCCGTCCGTGCCGAAGTACCTGCGAGCCATGACCGCGCCAGCCTATGCGGCAGACAGCGGGTTTTGCGCGGCTATAGGTGCACCATGAGCCGGCGCGAGTACCGGCTTTGCCGTGCTCGCCACGACGAGTCGCAAGGTGCGGAGGGGGCTCATGGGGGAAACCGGAGGTCCCCCGTGCAGCAGCGCGTCAGCGCTTGCTGAACTGCGGGGCCTTGCGGGCCTTGTGCAGGCCGGCCTTCTTGCGCTCGACCTCGCGCGCGTCGCGCGTGAGGAAGCCCTGCCGCTTGAGCGACACGCGCAGCTCTGGGTCGACCTCGACGAGTGCGCGGGCGATCCCGTGCCTGACGGCTCCGGCCTGGCCGCTCGGGCCGCCGCCGTGGACGCGGACGCGGAGGTCGTACTGGCCGTCGAGGCCGGCCGTCTTCAGCGGCGCCATCGCAAGCGAGCGGTGCAGGAGACGCGGGAAATACTGCTCGATCGTGCGGCCGTTGACCCAGGTCTTCCCGTCGCCGGGGCGGAGGATGACGCGCGCGACCGACGTCTTGCGCTTGCCGGTGCCGAGATACTGCGCGGGGGTGGCCATCAGGCGCTCGTCTCCAGCGGCTTGGGCTCCTGCGCCTCGTGCGGATGGTCCGGGCCGGCATAGATCTTGAGCTTCGTCAGCTGCTGGCGGCTGAGGCGGTTCCGCGGGAGCATCCCCTTCACGGCCTTGCGCAGGACCTCCTCCGGCCGGCGGGCGAGCTGCTCCCGCAGCGTGCGCTCGCGGAGGCCGCCTGGGTAGCCGGAGTGCCGGTAGTAAATCTTCGAGTCGAGCTTGTTCCCCGTCACCGCGACCTTCTCCGCGTTCACCACGACGACGAAATCGCCCGTGTCGACGTGCGGCGTGAACTGCGGCTTGCCCTTCCCGCGCAAGAGGTCGGCGAGGCGCGTGGCGAGACGGCCCAGAGTCTGGCCGTCGGCATCCACGAGGTACCACTCGCGCGTGATCTCGCCGGGCTTGGCGTTGTAGGTCTTCATACGGAGAAACGGCGGACGAGGCGCCAGCCGGGCGCGGATGGTAGCAAGGATCGCAGCGTCAGTCGGCCAGCCGGGGCGCGTGCGGGCGGCGCGGCGGCACGGCGGCGACGAGCGCGGGAAGCGTCGCCAGCGCGACCGCGGTGAGGGCGAGAGGCACGGAGCCGCCCGCGCTGTAGATGACGCCGCCGCCGAGCGCCAGCGCAGCTCCGATCCCGCTCGAGAGCAGGTCCGTGAAGCCGATCAGGCGCCCTCGCTCCGCGGGCTCCGCGAGCGAGACCAGCTCCGTGTTTGCCGCGACGTAGGCGAGGTTCCAGCCGAGGCCGAGGCCGAACAGCGAGACCGACATGGCGGGGATCCCGGTCGACCAGACCAGGCCGAGATTCGAGACCGCCATGATCGCGAGCCCGATCACGATCGACTCGCGGCGGCCGATCCGCTCGACGAGGTCGCCGACGACGAGCACGAGGCCGTACATGCCGGCGATGTGGACGCTGATGATGGTGAAGACGTCGCCGTGGCTGTGTCCGTGGCCGACTGCGATGTACCCCGAGAGGTTCATCACGCCGACCATGACCGCGAAGCTCGCGACCGCTCCGATCATCGCGGTCAGAACCCCCGGCCGGCGCAGGATCTCCGAGAGCGGCGCGGCCACCTCGGAGACGTCGCCTGTGGGTTGGTCGGCGTACGCCCTCGACATCTCCTGCGGGTCGGGCCGAACGCCGAACGAGAGCGCGAGCCCGACGGCGGTGAAGGCGCTCGCGGCGAGCCACGGCACGACGAGATCATCGGCCGTGAGCTCACGGCCGGAGAACATCGGTCCGAAGACGAGCGGCCCCCACACCGCGCCCGAGACGACGCCGAAGAGCACGATCGACATCCCGCGCGCGCGGCGCGCGGGCGGGAACATCTCCGCAGCCGCCGCGCGCGAGAGGAGCACGATCGCCTGCGCCGCACCGCAGAGGCCGAGGCCGAGGAAGACGAGCGACCCGGAGTCGGCAGCGCAGCCGCCCGCGGTCACGGCGGGGCCGATGATCCCGAGCACGAACCCGCCGCGGATCACCGGCATGCGCCCGACGCGGTCCGAGAGCCGCCCCGCCGGGCCGACGGCGAGTGCTCCCGCGAGGAGGAAGACCGCCGGGCCGAGGCCGAGGATGCCCTCGATCCCGGTCACCGTCACGATCGTCACCGTCCCCAGCGCGACGGCGAGCTGGATCATCCCCGACTGAAAGACAAGCCCGCCGGCCAGTAGCAACGCATTGCGGTAGACGAGCCTCACAGGAGCAGCCTACGCAGGGCCGCGGCGAATTCCACTGCGCCGCCGTGCGACGGGTGGCGCACGTACGGCCCGCCGAGCGCGGCCTGCGCGACGCGGCCGACGGCGACGACGCGGCGGCCGCGCGCCAGCTCACGCGCGAACGGAAGGCCGGCTGCGACCTCGGCACGCGTAGGCGCGCGGTTCGACCGCTCGTCGCCCGGGTGCGTCGCGACGACGTTCCAAAGCAGGACGTCGTCGGCGGCTCCGAGCTCGGCGAGCACGCGGTGGACGATCGTCGCGGTCGCCTCCGCGGCGCCGGCTCCCGTCAGCTGGCGCTCGGACGTGAGCGGGATCCCGGAGACGCGCGTCCCGCGGTAGCCCGGCGCCTCGGCGACGAGGAGGATCGACGTGGCCGCGCGCTCGTCGAGGTAGCGCTCGACGCGCTCGCGCAGCAGCGGCGCGCGCGCTCCGTCGCGATAGAAGTTGTAGGTCGCGCCGATTCGGGCACACCGCAGCCTCGTGACGAACCCGGCCCTCACCGTTCGTACTCTGACCGACGGCGGCCAGCCGGCCGCCGAGGTCGCCGGCTGGATCGCAGCCTTCATCGACGAGGCTCGCACGACGCTCGACCTCGCGCAGTACGACTTCCACCTGCAGGGCGGGGCGCGCGAGATCGTGGCGGGTGCGATCGAACGCGCCGCCGCGCGCGGCGTCCGCATGCGGTTCGCCTACAACGTCGACCACCGCAACCCGATCCCGGTCCCGCCGCCGCCCGAGCCCGACGTGCAGCTGATCGCAACGCTTCCGGTCGACGGCAAGGCCGTCGCCGGTGTGCCCGACCTGATGCACCACAAGTACGTCGTCCGAGACGGCACGAGCGTCTGGACGGGGTCGATGAACTGGACCGACGACTCGTTCACGCGACAGGAAAACGTGGTCGTGACGGTCGACACCCCCGCCGTCGCGGCCGCGTTCACGCAGGACTTCGAGCAGCTGTGGTCGCGCGACGAGGTCGAGGACACGGGGCTCGTGGAGCCGACGTGGCACGACGGCGTCCGCGCCTGGTTCACGCCCGGGTACGGCGAGGATCTCTCGCACCGGATCGCGAAAGCGATCGGCCACGCGCGCCGCCGCGTCAGGATCTGCTCCCCCGTGATCACGACGGCGCCCGTCCTCGGAACCCTCGCGCAGGTGATCTCCGAGGGACGGCTCGACGTCGCCGGCTGCGTCGACCGGACGCAGATCGGCGGCGTCGTCTACCAGTGGCGCCAGAACGGCAACGTCTCGTGGAAGCTGCCGCTGCTGGAGCGCGTGATGGCGGGTCCGTTCACGGGCAAGATCTCGACCGCGTGGCGCCCGGAGGGCTCGCTCCACGAC
>DATHAE010000094.1:0-4959 GCA_035296805.1 Gaiellaceae bacterium
TGCCGGAGGTGTTCCGCCGGCTGCACCCGAAGCTGAAGACGCCGTGGCTCTCGCTGATCGTCTTCGCCGGCCTCGGGACGACGCTCTTCCTGCTCTCGGGACAGGTCGACTTCCTGGGTCGGATGTACGCGTTCGGGGCGATGCTGTCGTTCACCGTCGCGCACGCGGCCGTGATCCAGCTGCGCCGCAAGCACGCCGGTGAGGAGCTGCAGTTCCGCGCCCGCCCGAACCTGACCATCGGCCGCACGAAGTGGCCGCTGTTCGCCGTCGTCGGCGGGCTCGGAACCGGCATCGCGTGGCTCGTCGTGGTCGTCCAGGACGCGCCCACCCGCTACGCGGGCCTCGCCTGGCTCGTCGCGGGATTCGCGGTGTACGCGCTCTACCGGCGCCGGATCGGGATTCCGCTGCGCGAGACGGCGCGCGCGCCGCTCGTCCTCGGCGCAGCCGTCGCGCTCGAGTACCGGTCGATCCTCGTCCCGATCGTGGCGGGGCGCGAGTCGCGCGAGGCGATCGACCTCGCCGCGCGGCTCGCGGCCGAGCGGCGCGCGACGATCGTTGCGCTGCGCGTGGTCGTGATCCCGATGGAGCTGCCGCTCGACGCCGATCTCGCGGTCGCCGAGGAGGAGGCCGACCGCCTGCTCGACGAGGCGCACGCGATCGCCGAGATCTACGGCGTCCGCAACGTCGAGCGCCTCGTCCGCTCGCGCCACGCGGGCCGCGCGATCGTCGAGGAGGCGGAGCGGCGGCAGGCCGAGATCATCGTCCTCGGCGCACCGCGCAGCCGCCATCGGCAGATCTTCGGCGCGACCGTCGACTACGTCCTGAAGCACGCGCCGTGCCGGGTGATGGTCGCCGCCGGAAGGCGCGACCCGGTGCCCGCGTGACGGTGCCCTCGTGACCGGCGGCTACCGCGCCATGACGCAGCTGCTCGCGGTCGCGACGATCGCGCTCGGCGTCGTGATGGTGGCGATCACGATCGCGCGCGGCGGCGGGCCCATCTCGGTCGGCGTCGTGCTCGGGCTGCTGTTCGTCGCAGTCGGCGCGGGACGGCTGTACCTGCTGCGCCGGAAATAGACTCCCTCCGTGGCGAGGAAGCTTCCGGGCCTGCGGCGCGAGCTCGACGCCCAGTCGCTCTTCTCCGTGGCGTACGGCGAGATCGCCTCGTCGATCTACTTCGCGCTCGGCGTGATCGCGCTCTACGCGCTCGGCTTCACGCCGCTCGTGCTGCTCGTCGCGGGCCTGCTGTTCCTGCTCGTGTCGCTGTCGTACGCGGAGGCGACCTCGGCGCTCCCGGAGACGGGCGGCGCGGCCACGTTCGTCCGCCGCGCCTCGAACGACCTCGCTGGGTTCATGACCGGCTGGGCGCTCTTCCTCGACTACCTGATCGTGATCGCGCTCTCGGCGCTCTTCCTGCCGCACTACCTCGCCGGCGCGCTCCGGATCGACGAGCTGACGCGCAACCCGTGGGACGTCGTGGTCGGCGTCTCCGCGATCGCGGCCGTCGCCGTGGTGCGCCTCGTGCGCCGGCCGTCGCTGTACAGGATCGGAGTCGTCGTCGCGTCGCTCGACCTCGTCACGCAGCTGCTGCTCGTCGCGCTCGGGTTCCTGCTCGTGTTCTCGCCGAGCGCGCTGACGCACGGGACGTCGCTCGGAGGGTCGCCGTCGTGGCACGACCTCGCGTTCGCGCTCCCGCTCGCGATGCTCGCGTACACGGGCCTCGAGACGGTCGCGAACCTCGCGGAGGAGGCGCGGCGCCCCGGGGTCGACCTGCCGCGCGCGCTGTTCGGCGCGATCGCCACCGTCGTCACGATCTACGTGGCGATCGCGGTCGTGGCGCTGTCGGCGTTCCCCGGGCCGAGGACCGCGCTCGGCGGCGAGTGGCTGCGTGCGCCGCTGCTCGGCGTCGCCACGAGCATCGGTGCCGAGCTCCCGTCGGAGGCGGCCGACGCGCTGCGCTTCTTCGTCGGCATCTCCGGAGCGCTCGTCCTGCTCGCGGGGATCACGACGTCGATCTCCGGCTTCTCGCGCGTCGCGTACTCGCTCGGGGAGCACGGCCAATTGCCGCACGTCTTCGGGCGCCTCCACCGCAGGACGCTCGTCTCGCCGCAGGCGATCGCCTCGGCGGCGATCGTCTCCTCGGGGATCCTGATCGCGACGGCGTTCGTCCGCCGCGACGTCTCGTTCCTCGCGAGCCTCTTCTCGTTCGGGGTCCTGCTCGCGTTCACGGCGGCACAGGTGGCCGTGATCAGCCTCCGGATCAGGGAGCCGGACCTGCCGCGCCCGTACCGCACGCCGCTGAACGTGAGCGTCGGCGGGGCCGAGATCCCGGTCCCGGCCGTCGTCGGCGCGTTGCTGACAACCGTCGTGTGGGTGGTCGCGATCGTGACGCACGCCGGCGCGCGCTACGCCGGCCCGGCATGGCTCGTGGTCGGGCTTGCGATCTACATCGCGGTCCGGCGCTCGCACGGTGAGGGGCTGCTGCAGCGCGTCGTCGCGCCCGACGAGCAGACGCTCGCGTCGATGCCGCGCCTGCGCCGCATCCTCGTCCCGCTGAAGCTCGGCGTGATCGGCGAGGAGATGCTCGCGACGGCAGTGAAGCTCGCGTCGGAGCACGACGCGACGGTGGAGGCGCTGCACGTCGTCCGCGTGCCGCTCGAGCTCCCGCTCGACGCGGAGCTCTTCGACCACGACGAGCGCGCCGAGGCCGCGCTCGCCGAGGCGCGGCTCCTCGGCGCCGAGCACGGCGTCACCGTCGAGGGGACCACGATCCGTCACCGGGCGATCGGCGAGGCGATCATCCAGCGCGCCCGCGAGACGGGGGCCGACCTGATCGTCGTCGGCTCGGCGCCGCGGTGGCGGCGCCAGTCGCGCTTCTTCTCGCCGACGGTCGACTACGTGCTCCGGAAGGCGCCGTGCGAGGTGCTGATCGTGGCCTTCCCGCAGGCGGCGGTCGACGCCGAGCTGGCCGCGTCGTGAACGGTCCCGGCGCTACGCTGGCGGCGATATGAAGGTGATCGTCGTGGGGTGTGGTCGCGTCGGCTCGTCGGTCGCGCTCGAGCTGGCGCGCGCGGCGTGGGACGTCGCGGTGATCGACGAGCGCGAGGAGGCGCTGGGGCGACTCGGCGACGACTGGACCGGCGGCTTCTTCGTCGGTCACGGGATGGACCTCGCGCTTCTCCGGGAGGCCGGGATCGAGGACGCCGACGCCGTCGTCGTCTCGACGAACGGCGACAACACGAACCTCGTCATCGGCCAGGTGGCGCAGAAGCAGTTCGACGTCCGCTGCGTCGTCGTTCGCGTGCTCGACCCGGCGCGCGCCGACTTCTACGCCTCGCGCGGCCTGCGCACCGTCTGCCCGACCTCGAACGCGATCGCCGTCCTGACCGAGGCGGTCCGCTCCTACGAATCCAGCCCGAGGGCGGCCGTCTAGGTGTATTGCCTGATCGCGGGCGGGGGCAAGGTCGGCTCGAACCTGGCGCGGACGCTGATCCGGACGGGCCACGAGGTGACGCTGGTCGAGCAGCGCTCGGTGCGGTTCGACAACCTCGAGGCGGAGCTCGAGCACCAGGTGCACAAGGGCGACGCCACCGAGCTGTACGTGCTCGAGCAAGCGGGGATCAGGCGGCCGCCCGACATCGTGGTCGCGGTCACCGGCGACGACGAGGACAACATCATCATCTGCCAGCTCGCGCGCGAGCGGTACGGCGTCGCGAAGGTGATCGCGCGCGTCAACGACCCCCGGAACCAGGCGTACTTCGATCTGCTCGGGATCTCACCGACCGTCTCGGCGACCGGGGCGATCATGGCGCTGATCGAGCACGAGGTGCCCGAGCACGGCCTGATCCACCTGCTCGAGCTGCGCAAGGAGAACCTCGAGATCGTCGAGGTCACCGTGGGTGCGAAGGCGGCCTGCGCCGGCAAGCGGATCAAGCAGGTCGCGCTGCCCGAGGGCTCGCGCGTCATCTCCGTCGTCCGCGACGGCAAGGCCGAGATCCCCGACGAGCACACGCAACTCGAGCCCGGCGACTCCGTGCTCGCGATCCTGGAGCCCGGCAAGGAGGACGAGTTGCGGCGCGTCCTCGTCCAGCAATAGGTGCGGGTCCTCCTCGCTGCTCTCCTCGCGGGGCTCGTCGTGACGTCGTGCGCGGCGGGCGGGCCGAGCCGCGCAGACGCGCTGCGGCTCGTCAAGGTCGGCACGGTCGCGGCGCCGGTCTACGTCGCCGCGCCGCGGACCGAGCGGAACCGGATCTACGTGGTCGAGCAGGCGGGACGGATCCGCGTGCTCGAGAACGGGAAGGTGCGCGCGACGCCGTTCCTCGACATCGTCTCGCAGGTGCAGAGCGGCGGCGAGCAGGGCCTCCTCTCGGTCGCGTTCCACCCGAACTACGCCGAGAACCGGCTCTTCTACGTCGACTACACCGATACGAACGGCGACACACGGGTCGTCGAGTACCGCTCCGACGGGACGAAGGCGATCCCGTCGTCGCGGCGGCAGCTCGTGTTCGTGAAGGACTTCGCCGCCAACCACAACGGCGGGCAGCTCCAGTTCGGGCCCGACGGACTTCTCTGGTGGGGGAACGGCGACGGCGGCGGCGCGGGCGACCCGCAGCACAACGGGCAGAGCCTCGCGCGGCCGTTCGCAAAGATCATGCGCCTGAACGTCGCGAACCCGAACGCGCAGTGGCGGCTGTACGCGTACGGGCTGCGCAACCCGTGGCGCTTCTCGTTCGATCGCCGCAACGGCGATCTCTACATCGGAGACGTCGGGCAGGGGGAATGGGAGGAGATCGATTACGTCGCGCGGGGCGCGAGGGCGCGGACTCCCCTCAACTTCGGCTGGAACACGTACGAGGGCCGGCACCGCTACGACGGCGGCGACCGGCTCCTCACGCGCGGCCGGCTCGTCCAGCCGATCGCGGAGTACTCCCACGACAGCGGCTGCTCGGTCACGGGCGGCTA
>DATHAE010000095.1:0-4637 GCA_035296805.1 Gaiellaceae bacterium
CCGCTTCTGGCTCGACATCGGCCTCGACGGGTTCCGGCTCGACGCCGTGCCGTACCTGTACGAACGCGACGGCACGAACGGGGAGAACCTGCCCGAGTCACACGCGTTCCTGAAGCGCGTCCGCTCGGAGGTCGACGCGCGGTACTCCGACCGCGTGCTGCTCGCGGAGGCGAACCAGTGGCCCGACGACGTCGTCGAGTACTTCGGGGACGGCGACGAGTGCCACATGGCGTTCCACTTCCCCGTCATGCCGCGCATGTTCATGGCGCTCCGGCGCGAGGACGCGATGCCGTTGATCGAGATCCTCGCGCGCACGCCGGAGATCCCTTCGAACGCACAGTGGGGGCTCTTCCTGCGCAACCACGACGAGCTGACGCTCGAGATGGTGACCGACGAGGAGCGCGACTACATGTACGCCGAGTACGCGAAGGACCCGCGCATGAAGCTCAACCTCGGAATCCGCCGGCGCCTCGCGCCCCTGCTCGACAACGGGCGCGCGGAGATGGAGCTCCTGCACGCGATGCTCTTCTCGTTGCCGGGGTCGCCCGTCCTCTATTACGGCGACGAGATCGGGATGGGCGACAACATCTTCCTCGGCGACCGCGACGGCGTGCGGACGCCCATGCAATGGACGGGCGACCGCAACGGCGGCTTCTCGCGCGCCGACTTCGCGCAGCTCTACCTGCCGCCGCTGATGGATCCCGTGTACGGCTTCCAGGCGCTCAACGTCGAGGCGCAGCTGCGCCAGCCCAACTCCTTCCTGCGCTGGCTGCACCGGCTGATCTCGCTGCGCAAGCAGCATCCCGTGTTCGGGCTCGGCACGTACGCGGCGCTCCGGCCGGACAATCCGCGCATCTTCGCGCACGTCCGCCGCTACGAGGACGACGTGATCCTGTGCGTGCACAACCTCGCGCGGTCGGCGCAGGCGGTCGCGCTCGACCTCTCCGCGTTCGAGGGGCTCGTCCCCGAGGAGATGTTCGGCCGGTCGCGCTTTCCGCGCATCCGCGACCAGCCGTACCCGCTCACCCTGGGGCCGCGCGGATTCTTTTGGTTCCAGTTGCGAAAGGACGAGGGAGGATGATCGTGGAGCGGGATCTGATCGACTTCGTCGCCGGCCAGCGCTGGTTCGGGTCGAAGACGCGCGAGGTGACGCACGCGACGATCATCGACCGCGCGACGCTCCGCGAGACCGACCCGCGGCTCGAGCTGCAGCTCGTCGAGACACGCTTCGCGGAGGGAACGCACGAGACGTACCAGCTCCTGACCGACGACACCTTCGACGCGCTCGCCGACCCGCGCCACGTGCGGGAGCTCGTCCACCTGATCCGCGCGGCGCGGACGGTTCCGGCGGGGGAGGGCGTCGTCCAGTTCGCCGCGGTCGAGGGCTACGCCAGGATCGGCCACGAGCTGCGCGAGGCCCGCCCGATCGAGGCGGAGCAGTCGAACACGTCGATCGTCTTCGACGACCAGCTGATCATGAAGGTGTTCCGCCGCCTCGAGGCCGGCGTCAACCCGGAGCTCGAGCTGCTGCGCTTCCTGACGGAGAAGGGGTTCGAGAACATCGCGCAGCTCGCCGGTTGGTACGCCTACCAGGGGAAGCCCATGGACGCGACGCTCGGCATCCTGCAGCGGTTCGTCGTCGGCGGCGAGGACGGCTGGGAGCTCGCGCTCTCGACGATGGAGAGCGACCCGTTCGGCTTCGTCGCGCGCCTGCGCCGCCTCGGCGAGGTCACCGGCCGCATGCACACCCTGCTCGGCTCCGACCCCGGCGATCCGAACTTCTGCGCGGAGCCGACCTCGGGCGAGTCGCTCGGCCTGCTCACCGCGACCGTCGACGAGGAGATCGAGGCGATCTTCCTCGAGCTGCCCGACGACAACCCCGACCTGGCGCCCATCCGCGGCCGCGGCGAGGAGGTGCGCGAGCGCCTGCGGCTGTTGACGCACGTCGGCGCTGCCGGGCGCGTGATCCGCCACCACGGCGACTTCCACCTCGGCCAGACGCTGTGGTCGGATGGCGACTGGGTGATCCTCGACTTCGAGGGCGAGCCGGCGCGATCGCTCTCTGAGCGGCGCCGCAAACGCAGTCCGCTTCGCGACGTCGCCGGGATGCTGCGTTCGTTCGCGTACGCGGCCTCGGCGGCAGAGCTGCAGCGCGGCATCGAGCCGCCCGAGGACTGGGAGGAGCGCGCGCGCAACGAGTTCCTCGCCGGCTACCGCGCGACCGTCGACCAGTCGCTCGTCCCGGCCGGCTCGGCGATGGACAAGCTGCTGGCGGTGTTCGAGCTCGAGAAGGCGGTCTACGAGCTGCGGTACGAGCTCAACAACCGGCCCGACTGGGCGTCGATCCCGGTCGCCGGGATCGTCAGGCTGCTCGAGCGGGACATCTACGGATGACGCTGGGGTCGCGCGCTCCTCGGGCGGTGCTGGCGGCGCGGGGCCGGAGGGCACAGTATGGGTAATACGGGCCCGGAGAGCACCGTGCCGCCAGCGACGCCAGGCGGCGGCGGAGCCGGGCTTCGCCCGGCGGGAGCCGCCGCCGGCGAGGAGCGCGCGACGCTCGATCTCGCGAACCCGCACGCCTATCTCGGAGCGCACGCCGACGACGGCGGCGTGATCGTGCGCGCACTGCGGCCCGGGGCGCGGTCCGTGCGGGTCGAGCCGGCAGGCGTCGAGCTGGAGCACGTCGGTGACGGCGTGTGGGAGGGGCTCGTCCCGGGCGCGGAGGTCCCTCTGGACTACGAGCTCCAGGTCGCGTACCCCGACGGTGCCGCGATCGCCGTTCGCGACCCGTACGCGTTCCCGCCGACGCTGGGCGAGCTCGACGTCCACCTGGCGGGCGAGGGGCGGCACGAGGAGATCTACCGCCGCCTCGGCGCGCACCCGACGGAGGTGGAGGGTGTCGCCGGAACGTCGTTCGCGGTGTGGGCGCCGAACGCGCGTGCCGTCAGCGTCGTCGGCGATTTCAATCTCTGGGACGGGCGCCTCAACCCGATGCGGTCGCTCGGATCGTCCGGGATCTGGGAGCTCTTCGTCCCCGGCGTCGAGCCCGGAGCGACGTACAAGTTCGAGCTGCGCACGGCGACGGGGGAGTTGCGGCTGAAGGCCGACCCGTACGCGTTCGAGGCCGAGGTGCCGCCGGAGACGGCATCCGTCGTCAGCCGCAGCGAGTTCGAGTGGAGCGACGCCGAGTGGGTCGCGGCGCGGCGCGCGCAGGAGCCGCTGCACGGACCGCTCTCGATCTACGAGGTGCACGCGCAGTCCTGGCGGGAAGGGCTCGGCTGGCGCGAGCTCGCGGACCAGCTCGCGACCTATGTCAAGGATCTCGGGTTCACGCACGTCGAGCTGCTGCCGGTCGCGCAGCACCCGTTCTCGGGCTCGTGGGGCTACCAGGTCACCGGCTACTACGCGCCGCTCTCGGCGCTCGGGAGCCCGGACGACTTCCGGTACTTCGTCGACCGCCTGCACCGCGACGGGATCGGCCTGATCCTGGACTGGGTGCCCGCGCACTTCCCGCGCGACGACTGGGCGCTCGCCCGCTTCGACGGCACCGCGCTGTACGAGCACGCGGACCCGCGGCGCGGCTCCCATCCGGACTGGGGCACGCTCGTCTTCAACCTCGCGCGGACCGAGGTGCGGAACTTCCTGCTCGCGAACGCGCTCTTCTGGCTCCTGGAGTACCACGCCGACGGGTTGCGCGTGGACGCCGTCGCCTCGATGCTCTACCTCGATTACTCGCGCGAGGAGGGCGAGTGGATTCCGAACGCGTTCGGCGGCCGCGAGGACCTCGACGCCGTGTCGTTCCTGAAGGAGTTGAACGAGCTCGTCCACCTGCGCGACCCCGGAGTGGTCTCCGCGGCCGAGGAGTCGACGGCGTGGCCCGGCGTCTCGCGGCCGACCTACCTCGGCGGCCTCGGGTTCGGGTTCAAGTGGAACATGGGATGGATGCACGACACGCTGGCGTACTTCCAGCGCGAGCCGGTGCACCGGCAGTTCCACCACCACGAGCTGACGTTCTCGCTCGTGTACGCCTGGAACGAGAACTTCGTCCTGCCGCTGTCACACGACGAGGTCGTGCACGGCAAGCGCTCGCTGCTCGCGAAGATGCCCGGCGACCGCTGGCAGCAGCTCGCGAACCTGCGCGCGCTGTACGCGTACATGTGGGCGCATCCCGGCAAGAAGCTCCTCTTCATGGGCGGTGAGCTCGCGACGCCGTGGGAGTGGAGCGAGGCGGGAGAGCTGCCGTGGTCGCTGCTGGAGCACGCGGAGCACGCGGGCGTCCAGTCGCTCGTTCGCGACCTCAACCGCGCCTACCGCGCCGAGCCCGCGCTGTGGGAGCTCGACTTCTCACACGAGGGGTTCCGCTGGCTCGAGCCGAACGACGCCGCGAACAACGTGCTCGCGTTCGCGCGGCGCTCGAAGGACGGCGACCGAGAGGTCGTCTGCATCGCGAATCTGGCGCCGGTGGCGCGCGACGCGTTCCGGCTCGGCCTCCCGTCCGCCGGCCGGTGGCGCGAGCTCGTGAACACCGACTCGACGTACTACGGCGGCTCGGGCGTCGGCAACATGGGCGCCGTCGTCGCCGAGGAGCATCGCTGGCACGACCAGCCGTTCTCGGTCGAGCTCGCGCTCCCGCCGCT
>DATHAE010000096.1:0-6706 GCA_035296805.1 Gaiellaceae bacterium
ACGGCGGCGAAGGCCGCCGCCCGCGGCTCGGGTGCGAGCTCGCTCGCGTCGTAGACGACCGCGAGCGTGATCGTCGCCGCGACGCCGCCGAGGCCGGCGGTCTCGAGGGTTGCGCTCCGGCGCGAGCCGACGACGACGGCGCGGTCTCGGCATCCAACGCGAGGGCGACGGCTCCGCCGGCGGCTGCGATCGTCGCGGCCGCGAGCAGAGCGACGGGCGCGGGGAGGAGGTCGTAGAGCGCCGCGGCCGCGAGGAGCGTCGCTTAGCCACCGGCGATTCCGGCTCCGACGGCCGAGAGCGAGGCGTACGACTCGCCGAACCGGCGGCGCAGCCACAGGCCCGCGCCGAAGAGGATCGACGACGCCGCGGCGCCGAGCGAGACACGCGCGATAGGCCCGATCCAGCCGCGGTCGACTGCGAGCACGAAGAAGAAGACGATCCCGAGCAGCGTCACTGCGCCGCCGGTCCACGCGAGCGCGCGGGCGCCGAAGAGGAACGAGAGGTCGAACGGCTGCGGCGGCGGCGACGCCGGCAGCGGAGCGGCGGGCGACGGCGGAGCGTCGGGCGGCGGCGGGAAGGCGCGCGCCGGAGGAGCCCCGGGGGGCGGAGGGAAGGCGCGGGGCGGAAGCGGCGCGGGCGGCGGCGCGGATGCTTGTGACACTGTGTCACAAGCGACGGGCGCGGCGGCCTCCTGGGCGGCGGCGCGGCGGAGATCGGCGAGCTCGCGCTCGAGGCTCCGCAGGCGCCGCTCGAACCCGTTCAGGCGTTCGGCGGTGGCTGTCATGGCCCGACCATGAGACGGCGCCGGCAGCGCAGCAAGCGTCCCGTCGGCAGGCGGCCGCCTGCCGCCGCTCAACGGCGGTGTCATCGCCGAACGGGGCAGTAGCATCGCCGTCGTGCGCCCCCGTCCGAACCGCCTCGAGCGGTTGCCGCAGCAGTACTTCGTCACGCTCCTCGGGCGCGTCGCCGCCGCCGCGGCGGCGAGCGGTCCGCCGCTCGTCGACCTCGGGCGCGGGAACCCCGACATCGGACCGCCGGCGCACGTCGTGGAGCGCCTGCGCGAGGCCGCACTCGATCCGTCGATCCACGGCTACTCGCCGATTCGCGGCCTCGCGCGGACGAAGGAGGCGCTCGCGCAGCGCTACCTCGACGTTTACGGCGTCGAGCTCGACCCTGAGCGCGAGATCGCACTCGTGCCCGGGACGAAGACCGCCATCGTCGAGCTTGCGCTCGTGCTGGCGGAGCGGGGCGACACGATCCTGCTCCCCGACCCGTACTACCCCGACTACACCTCCGGTCCTCCGCTCGCAGGCGCGGACAGGGCGCTCCTCCCGCTCGACCCGGACGCCGGCTGGGCGCCGAACTTCGACGACGCTCCGCCGGCCGCCGCCGTCTTCCTCAACTACCCCTCGAATCCGTGCGCGGTCGTCGCTCCGCCGGGCACGTTCGCCGCCGCGGTCGAGTACGGGCAGCGGACCGGCGCCGTCGTCGTCCACGACGCCGCATACGTCGACCTCGTCTTCGACGGCCGCCGGCCCGAGAGCTTCCTCGCGACGCCGGGGGCGAAGGAGGTCGGCGTCGAGATGTGGTCGATGTCGAAGACCTACGGCATGGCCGGCTGGCGGATCGGGTTCGTGGCCGGGAACGCGGAGGTCGTCGAGCGGATCAACGTCATGAACGACCACGCGCGCGTCGGGATCTTCGTCCCGCTCCAGGAGGCGGCGGTCGCGGCGCTCGAGGGGCCGCAGGACTCGGTCGAGGCGCGGCGCGCGACCTACGAGCGCCGCCGTGACGCGCTCGCGGCGGCGCTGCCGGAGCCGCCCGTCTGCGAGGGCACGTTCTACGTCTGGGTTCGGCTGCCCGACGGACTGACCGCGGAGCGGCTGCTGGCCGAGGAGAGGCTCGCCGTCGCGCCCGGCGAAGGGTTCGGGCCGAGCGGTGCGGGGTGGGCGCGGCTCTCGCTGTCGGTGCCGGACGAGGCGCTCGAGCTCGGCGCCGAGCGGCTCGCGCGCGCGTTCGCGGCCACCGAAGCGTCGAGAGCGCCCGCGTGAAGATCGGGATCGTCGTTCCGTTCTCGTGGTCGTACTGGGGCGGCGTCGTCGAGCACGCCGAGCACCAGGCTGCCGCCCTGCGCGACCGCGGCCACGACGTGTCGATCCTGATCGGGCACGACCCGCCGGGAAAGCTCACGCGCCTGCTCCACCCACGCACCGGCCGCCACGGCGAGCTGCCCGAGGGAGTCATCCCCGTCGGCCGCTCGGTCGTCGTCCCCGCGAACGGGTCGTTGCCCAACATCGTGCTCTCGCCGCAGACCATCGGCCGCGTCCGGAACGTCCTCGCGCGCGAGCGCTTCGACGTCCTCCACGTCCACGAGCCGCTGACTCCCGCGATCGCCGTCGCGGCGCTTTCGTTCGCGCGCTGCCCGCTCGTCGCGACGTGGCACGCCGCCGGCGAGCTCCGCTGGATGGCGGGCGCGGTCAAGTTCTGGGGGTTCCTCGCCGAGCGGGTCGACGCGCGGGTCGCGGTCTCGCCGATGGCGGCGGCGTCGGCGGCGCGATGGCTTCCCGGCGAGTACGAGATCGTCCCGAACGGCGTCCAGCTTCGCGCCGCCGTCGACCCACGGAACCGCGAGCACCGAGTCGTCTTCATCGGCCGCCACGACCCGCGCAAGGGGCTCGCGGTGCTCCTGCGCGCGTGGCCTGAGATCCACCGCCAGACCGGCGCGCGCCTCCGGCTCGTCGGCACCGATCCGCTCCAGTACCGCCTCCTGCACACGCGACTGCGCGCCGACGAGGCCGGCATCGAGGTCCTCGGCGTCATCACGGACGAGGCGCTGACGCGCGAGCTCGCGACCGCGAAGCTGCTGGTCTCGCCGGCACTCGGCCGCGAGAGCTTCGGGATGGTGCTCACGCGCGCGTTCGCCTGCGCGACGCCCGTCGTCGCGTCCGACATCCCGGGCTACGCCGCGGTCGCGACGGCCGACACAGGAATCCTCGTTCCGCCCGGAGACGTCGCCGCGCTCGTCGATGGAGTCGTGGGGGCGCTGGCCGACGAGGACGGGCGCGCGCGGATGGGCGCCGCCGCGCGCGCGCACGCGGAGGAGAAGTACGCGTGGACCGACGTCGCGCGCCGGCTCGAGGCGACGTACGAGCGGGTCGCCGCGTGAGGCGGCCGGCAGTCGCGCGCGGCTGGCGCGTGCTGCTGCTCGTCGTCCCACTGGTCGCGCTCGCGTTCGTCCTCGTCCGCTGGCGCGGCCCCGAATGGGGCGCCGTCCACGACGCGTTCACCGTCGTGCGCTGGCGCTGGGTCTGGGCCGCAGTGGCGCTGAACCTGCTGTCCGTCCTCGCGCGCGCCGTCGCGTGGCGTACGGCGATCAAGCAGGCGATGCCGCCGCCGCATCCCGCGTTCCCGCTCGTCTTCTCGGCGTTCTCCGTCGGGCTCTTCGCGAACGCGGTGCTGCCGGGACGCGTCGGCGAGCTCGCGCGCGTCGCCGTCCTGACGCGACGGATGGCGGGTCGTTCCGGAGCCGCAGCGACGCTGATCGGGTCGGTGTTCGCGCACCGCGTCTTCGATTTCTTCCCGGCCCTGGCGCTCGTCGTGTGGGTGCTCCTCTCAGCGAAGGTCCCGCACTGGGCGATCACGAGTCTGATCGCCGTCAGCGCCGTCGGCTCGGCGCTTTTCGCCTTCGCGTTCGTGAGCGCGCGGCGCGACCACGACGGGATCGACAGCCTCGGCCGGGTGCGCAGGCTCGTCACGCGCGCTCGCACCGGCCTCGCCGTCATGCGCGCGCCCGTGGCCGCGGTGACCGCCGGCATCTTCCAGTTCGTCGGCTGGGCGTTGCAGCTCCTCGCGGTCTACGCGGCGATGCGGGCTTTCCACATCCACCTGCCGCTCGCCGCCGCCGGGCTCGTGCTCGTGCTGATGAACGTGGCCACGATCTTCCCGCTCTGGCCCGGCAACATCGGACTGGTGCAGGCGGCGGTGGCGCTCCCGCTCGTCCCGTACGGCGTCGCCTATCCGCGCGGATTCGCGTTCGGGATCGGCTTGCAGGCGATCGAGGCGTCCGTCGGCGTCGGCATCGGTCTTCTGTTCCTGGCCCGCGAGGGGCTGTCGTACGCCGTCCTGAGACAGATCCCCGACGCCGCCGCGCCGGAGGTCGAGGCTGTCGAAGCCGCGGCCGACGAGCATGCGCGCGCTGGCGTCTCCGGCTAGCCTCAAGGGCGTCCTCTCGGCGGACGACGCTGCGGCCGCGCTCGCGTCGGGGATGCGGTCGGTCGCGGGGCTGGAGGTCGACGAGGCGCCAGTCGCCGACGGCGGCGGGGGGACGGCCGAGGTGCTGCGCCGGTCGCTCGGCGGCACCTGGCGGACGGCCGTCGTCGGCGACGCGTTCGGACGGCCGGTCGAGGCGCGGTTCCTGGTTCTCCCGGACGGAACGGCGGTGGTCGAGTCGGCGGAGGCCGTCGGCATCACGCGCCTGGGCGAGGACGAGCTCGACCCGCTGCGGGCATCGAGCGCGGGCGTCGGCGAGCTGCTGCTGGCGGCGCTCGCCGCGCGGCCGAGCGCGCTCCTCGTCTGCGTGGGCGGGACGGCGACCGTGGACGGCGGTGCGGGCCTGCGCAGCGCCGTCGGCGGCGCTCTTCGCGGCGCCGCCCCGATCCGCGTCGCGTGCGACGTGCGCAACCCGCTGCTCGGCGAGCGAGGCGCCGCGCGCGTCTTCGGTCCGCAGAAGGGGGCGACGCCGGCGGCCGTGCGCGAGCTCGAGCGGCGGCTGGCCGCCGACGCGGAGCTCGTGCCGTACCGCGACCTTCGCGGCGCGGGCGCCGGCGGCGGCCTGGGCGCCGGGCTCGCCGCGCTCGGCGCCGAGCTCGTCCCCGGAGCGGAGCTCGTGCTCGACGCGATCGGCTTCGACGACCGCGCGCGCGATGCGGCGCTCGTCGTCACCGGTGAGGGAACCGTCGACGCGACGACGCTCGAGGGCAAGGCGCCCGGCGCCGTCCTCGAACGCTGCCGCGCGCTCGGCGTCGGGTGCGAGCTGTTCGGCGGCCTCGTGCGCGACGGCATCCCGGCCCATGCGCTCTCGGGCCGCCCCGAACGCGCGGCCGACGATCTCGCGGAGCTCGGGAAGCGGCTAGGCCTCGGCCTGGCGGGCGTCGATCTCGCGTAGCCGCTGCGCCATCGACTTCAGGAGCGGCCATGCGATCGACGCGTTCTCCTCTACGAGCGGGCGGAACTGCCACGACGTGAGCCCGTGGGCCTTGAGGTCGGTCTTCGCGGTGATCGTCGCCGAGCGCGCGCCGTCATCGATCAGCGCGACCTCGCCGAAATAATCGCCGCTGCGCAGCACGCGCCGCTCCACGCCGCCGATGCTGACGGACGCCTCGCCGTCCTCGATCACGAAGAAGCCGACTCCCGCGCCGCCCTCGGAGGTGATGACCTTCCCGGCCGGGAAGGTCCGTTCGGAGAAGGTGCGGGACAGGGTGTCGATGTGCTTGTCGTCCAGGCCCTGGAAGAGCGGGACGCGCTTGAGGAGTTCCTTCGGAGCGGCCATGGCGCGATCCTAACGAACGCGGCCGCGGCGTCACCGCTCCTCGGCCCGTTGCGCGAGCTCCTCGATTCGCCCCTGCGCAGCCGACAGCTGCTCCGCGCACACGCGGTAGAGCTCCTCGCCGCGCTCCCAGAGGGTCGACAACTCGTCGAGGCCGACGTCGCCGCGCTCCAGCCGCTCGACGATCTGCTCCAGCTCCCTTTGCGCCTCCTCGAAGGTGGGAGCGGTCACTCGACGCGCGCCCCGAACGTGCCCTCGGCGACGTCGACGGCGATCGCCGTGCCCGCGGGCGGAGGCGTCCGCACGATCGCGTCGCCCGCGCGCACGATCGCGTACCCGCGCTCGAGGGTGGCGCGCGGCGAGAGCGCGAGCAGCCGGCCGTGCGCCTTGTCGAGCCGGGCGCGCTTGCGCTCGAGGGCGAGGAGGGGCGCACGCCGCAGCCGCTCGTGGGCGCGCTCCACGCGGTCGGCGTGGCGGGCGCAGGTGCGGCGGGCGTTGCGGTCGAGCGCGCCGCGGGCGCGGTCGAGGCGGCTGCGCAACTCGCCGAGGTCCGGCACGACAAGCCGCGCCGCAGCCGACGGCGTCGAGGCGCGCACGTCGGCGGCCAGGTCGCACAGCGGCGTGTCCTGCTCGTGGCCGACCGCCGAGACGACGGGCACGGGACAGCCGGCGACCGCGCGCACGACGCGCTCGTCGGAGAACGGCAGCAGATCCTCGAAGCTCCCGCCGCCGCGGGCGAGGACGATCACGTCGACCCCGCGGGCGCAGAGGTCGAGGATCGCCGTGGTCATGGTCACCGCCGCCCGCGGCCCCTGGACGTAGGTCTCGGCGACGATCACGTTCGCCGGCGGGAAGCGCTGGACGATCCCCGTCAGCACGTCGCGCTTCGCGGCGGCGTCGTTTCCCGTCACGAGCCCGACGAGGCGCGGGATCCGCGGCAGCGGCCGCTTCCGCTCGGTTGCGAACAGCCCCTCCGCCGCGAGGCGCTGCTTCAGCCGCTCCAGCGCCGCGAGGTGTGCGCCGACGCCGTAGCGCTCGATCGAGAGCACGCGGAGCCGGAAGTCGCCGCGCTGCTCGAACAGCTCCGGCCGCCCGTAGACGTGCACGCGCTCGCCGTCGGCGAGTTCGAGCCGGAGCGCGTCGAACGTCCCACGGGGCATC
>DATHAE010000097.1:0-6239 GCA_035296805.1 Gaiellaceae bacterium
TCGTCGATCGTGCTCGCGCACCTCGACCGCAACCCGGACGCGGGCGAGCACGCCGAGACGGCGGCGGCCGGCGCGTGGCTGCAACTCGACGGCCCCGGGCGCACGAAGTACTGGCCCGACTCGACGATCCTGGCGCTGATCGGAGACCTCGCGGAACGCGGCCACGCAGGGCGGCTCCTGCTCGGCGGCGATACCGGCCGCGCGTCGTCGATGCGCGCCTACGGCGGCGGCCCCGGCCTCGACTACGTCTTCGCCCGCTTCAAGCCGCGCCTCGAGCGCGAGCTCGGCGACGAGCTGTCGCACCGGATCTTCGTCGAGAACCCCGCGCGCGCGTTCGCGTTCGATCCGCTCTAGAGCGAAGCGCGGACGCGGCGCGCGCCCTCGACCATGTTCGCGAGCTTGCGCGTGGCGGCCCACCGCGCGGTCTGCGACAGGCCGCAGTCCGGTGACACCGACAGGCGCTCCGGCGGGACGAGCGCGAGGCAGCGGCGGATCCGCTCCTCGACGTCCTCCGGCGACTCGACGTAGGAGCTCTTGACGTCGATCACGCCGACACCGACATCCTTTCCCGCCTCGGCGATGGCGCCGATCACCTCCAGCTCCGCGAACTCGCGGCTCGCCATCTCCAGGTGCAGCTCGTCGACCGTGAGGCGCAAGAACGCCGGAAACATCGGCGCGTACCGACGCGGTGCGACGGCGCGCGCCTTGAAGTTGCCGAAGCAGAGGTGCGTGCCGACATAGGCGCGGCCGACGACCGGCTCGACCGTGCGGTTGAAGAGGTCGACGAGCCGGTCGACGTCCTCGCGCCACGCGTAGCAGCTCATCGACGGCTCGTCGACGGTCACGATGCGGCAGCCGCCGTCGACCACCCGCACGAGCTCGTCCCGCACGGGCGGGAGGAGCGCGTCGGCGACCGCCCACCGGTCGGGGTAGGCGCCGCCCGGGTCGATCCTCCCGGCGAGCGTGTACGGGCCGGGGATCGACGCCTTCAGGAGCGGCCCCCCGGGCGGCGCGAGCTCGACCAGCCGCCGGTACTCCTCCACCACTCCCAGGCCGCGCGGTGCGCCGAGCTCGCCGGCGATCCGGTGGCGGCCGCGCTGGTCGTGCGCGGGCGGCCCGAAGCGGCGCGGCGACTCGCGCTCGAGCTCGAGCCCAGAGAGGAAGGCGTAGAACGAGAGGTTGAAGTCGAAACGTGTCTGCTCACCGTCGGTGATCACGTCGAGGCCGGCCCGCCGCTGGTCGACGATCGCGACCGTGACGGCGTCGCGCGTCGCCTCCTCGCGGTCGTCCGGGCCGAGCTCGTCGAGGTGCGCGGCGGCGAGCTCGAGCCAGCCGGGGGACGGGTGGCTGCCGACGACCGTCGTCCGGATCGGGTCGTGCGGCACGCGGCCAGTCTACGGCTGTTGCAGCCCCGTCTAGACAGCTATACAGTCGAGGCGTGGCGGGGCCGTTCGACCTCAGCGGGCGCCGCGTCGTCGTCACGGGCGCCTCCAGCGGCATCGGCGCCTCGATCGCCTCCGCGTTCGCCGCCTCGGGCGCGCGCGTCGCTGGGATCTCACTCGACGGCGGCGCGCCCGTCGACGGCATCTTCGTCGCCGGCGACACGGGCGACGTGGACGCGGTCGAGGGCCTCGCGCGGCGCGTCGAGGAGACCTGGGGCGGGATCGACGTCTGGGTCAACAACGCTGCGCGCCTCTTCCTCAAGCCGCTCGTCGACACCTCGGACGAGGAGTGGCACGAGCTCCTGCGCGCGAACCTCCACGGCTACTTCTACGGCTGCCGCGCCGCCGCGCGCGCCATGCTCGCGCAGCCGCGCGGACGGATCGTGAACGTCAGCTCGGCCGCCCGGATCCTCGCCGTCCCGGGCTTCACCGCCTACACCGCCGCGAAGGGCGCGATCGAGGCGCTGACGAAGACGCTCGCGCTGGAGCTCGCGCCGCACGGGATCACGGTCAACGCCGTCGCGCCGGGGGCGATCGACACGCCGATGAACGCGATGGCATACACGGCCGAGGTCCGGCGCACCTACCACGAGCGGATCCCGATGCAGCGGATCGGAACGGCGGACGAGGTGGCCGGTGTCGTCCTCTTCCTCGCCTCGGACGCGGCGCGGTACGTGACGGGGCAGGAGCTGGTCGTCGACGGCGGGCTCACGATCAACGGCGCGGTCGGCCATGCCGCGGCTTGAGACGCTCGTGGACGGGCTCGACCATCCGGAGGGCGTCGCGTACGACGCGCGCGACGGCGCGGTGTGGGCCGGCGGCGAGGCCGGGCAGCTCTACCGCGTCGACATCGGCGCGCGCACCTACGAGGAGGCGGGGCGGGCGCCCGGCTTCGTGCTCGGCCTCGCCGTCGACGGGCGCGGGCGCGTTGCCGTCTGCTGCGAAGGCGCAGGCTCGCTGTGCGTGCTCGAAGACGGCGCCGTGCGAACCCTGCGCGAGGGGCTGCGGAGGCCGAACTACGGCGCGTTCGGCCCCGACGGGACGCTCTACTTCTCGGACTCCGGCGACTGGGGGCGCGACGACGGCCGCGTGTTCCGCCTCTCGCGCGACGGCGGGATCGAGCTCTTGTCGGAGGCGCTCCCGCACTTTCCGAACGGCTGCGCGGTCACGGCCGACGGGCGCTACCTCTGGATCGTGGAGTCGTTCGCGCCGACCGTGAATCGGGTCGATCTCGAGACGGGCGAGCTCGAGGAGGTGACGCGGCTCGACGGGACGGTCCCCGACGGGGTCGCGCTCACCGACGACGGCGGCGTCGTCGTCTCGTGCTACCGGCCCGACAGGATCGTGCACATCGACCGCGACGGCCGCCTCGAGATCGTCGCCGAGGATCCGCAGGGAACCGTTCTCGCCGCGCCGACGAACATCGTCTTCGTCGGCCCGGCGCGCGACCGCCTCGTGTCGGCGAACCTCGGCCGCTGGCACCTGACGCTGATCTCCGAGACGGGGCTCCGCGGCGCGCCGCTTCACTATCCCGAGGTGTGGGCGGCGGACGCGCCCGCGCGTTCCTCGGGCGAGGGACGCGCGTGAGCAGCTTCGTGCCGCGCTATTACGAGATCGAGCAGGCGCTGCGCGCGCGCATCGACACGCTCGACCCGCACTCGCCCTTGCCGTCCGACGCGGCGCTCGTCGAGGAGTTCGGCGTCTCGCGGATGACCGCGCGCGGTGCGGTGCAGCGGCTCGTCCACGAGGGGCTGGTCTACCGCGTGCCGGGGCGCGGGACCTTCGTCGCCGACCGGCGCGCGCATCGATCGGCGACGCACATCCTGTCGTTCAGCGACGAGATGCGGCGGAAGGGCAAGGAGCCGAGCTCGCGGGTCGTCGAGAGCGGGCGGCGGGCGGCCACCGGGACGGAGCACGAGCGGCTCGGTGTCGACGAGGTCGTCGTCCTCCGGCGCGTCCGGCTCGCCGACGGTGAGCCGATCGCGCTGGAGACGGCCGTCTTCCCCGCGCGCGTCGCCGGCGTCCTCGGCGCGGACCTCACTCGGTCGTCGCTCTTCGACGTGCTCGCGAAGGCGGGAACCGTCCCGACCGCCGGGCGCGCCGTGCTCGCCGCCGAGGCTGCGACGGCGGAGGACGCGAAGCTGCTCGAGATCAAGAAGGGCGACCCGCTGCTCGTCGAGCGCCGGCTGATCCGCGACCAGGACGGCGAGCCGCTCGAGATGACCGAGAGCCGGTACGTCGGCCCGCGCTACGGGCTCGACCTCGACTTCGACGTGGAGCTCCCGCGCTGATGCTGACGGAGACGATCGAGCTGTCTGCGCGAGACCTGCGCGTCCACGTGCTCCCGGAGCGCCAGCCGCAACACGGCTGGTCCAGCTCGCTCCCCGCCCGCGACGTCGCGGTCGCGGGGTCCGTGGCGCGGGCGCGCGTCGTCGAAGCGGAGGTTGGCCGCCTGCCGGTGCTCGCGCCGGGAGAGCAGCGGCTCACGGAGCTGGACATCCGCGTGGAGGCGAGTTGAGAGCGGGAGTCGTCGGGACGGGGTTCATCGGCGCCGTCCACGTCGACGCGCTCCGGCGGCTCGGCGTGGAGGTGGCGGGCGTCGTCGGGTCGTCGCCGGAGCGCGCGGAGGCGAAGCGGCTCGGGCCGGTCTACGAGAGCTACGAGGCGCTGCTCGCCGACGACTCGGCCGACGTCGTGCATCTCACGACCCCGAACCACCTCCACTATCCGCAGGCGAAGCAGGCGCTCGCAGCGGGGAAGCACGTCGTGTGCGAGAAGCCGCTTGCGAGGACCGCCGCCGAAAGCGCCGAGCTGCTCGAGCTCGCGGAGCGCTCCGGGCTCGTGCACTGCACGAACTTCAACATCCGCTTCTACCCGATGGTGCAGGAGGCGCGGGCGCGCGCGCAGGGCGGCGAGCTGGGCGAGATCTGGAACGTCCACGGCGGCTACCTGCAGGACTGGCTGCTCCATGCGACCGACTGGAACTGGCGCCTCGACCCCGTGCGCGGCGGCGGCCTCCGCGCGGTCGGGGACATCGGCTCGCACTGGCTCGACCTCGTCCAGTTCGTGACGGGGCTCGAGGTGGAGGCCGTCTTCGCCGACCTGGCGACGACGATCCCCGTGCGGCAGCGGCCGGTCGGCGACGTGGAGACGTTCGCGTCCGCCGACGGCGTCGAGCGCGAGCACGCGCCGATCTCGACGGAGGACCTCGCGCACGTGCTGGTGCGGTTCCGCGGCGGCGCGCGCGGGGCCTGCGTCGTCTCGCAGGTGAGTGCGGGGCGCAAGAACTCGCTCCGCTTCGAGGTCGACGGCTCGCGCGCGTCCCTCTCCTGGGACGCGGAGGCGAACGAGACGCTCTGGATCGGCCGCCGCGACGCGCCGAACGAAATGCTGCTCCGCAACCCGGCGCTCCTCGACCGGCGCGCGCGGGGCACGACGCTGCTGCCCTCGGGCCACGCCGAAGGCTTTGCCGACACGTTCAGGGAGCTGTACCGGGCCGTCTACCGCGCGGTGGAGGCGGGCGAGCCCGGTGACGACTACCCGACCTTCCGCGCCGGCCACGTCGAGAACGTGCTGGCCGAGGCGGTGGAGGCGTCCAATCGCGAGCAACGATGGGTGGAGGTGGAGACGTGAAGCTCGGCTTGCTGACGGCGGCCTTCCCGGAGCTGTCGCTGGAGGAGATCGCGCGTTGGAGCGCGGAGAACGGCTTCGAGACGCTCGAGGTCGCGTGCTGGCCGTCCGGCGGCGGCGAACGCCGACGCTACTCAGGCGTCACGCACATCGACGTCGACGCGTTCGACCCAGGCGAGGTGCGCGACGTGCTCGACCGGCACCGACTCCAGATCTCGGCGCTCGCCTACTACCCGAACAACCTCCACCCGGACGACGACCACCGCGCCGAGGTGAACGGTCATCTGCGGAAGGTGGTCGACGCGGCGGCGCGCCTCGGTGTGCCGACGGTCGGCACGTTCGTCGGGAACGACAAGGACCGTCCGCTGCCGGAGAACCTCGAGCGCTTCCGCGCCGTGTGGCCGGAGCTCGTCGCGCACGCATCCGGTCAGGGCGTCCGGATCGCGATCGAGAACTGCCCCATGATCTTCTCGTACGACGAGTGGCCAGGCGGCAACAATCTCGCGTGGTCGCCCGCGATCTGGGACGAGATGTTCTCGGCGATCCCGGACGAGGGCTTCGGCCTCAACCTCGACCCGTCGCACCTCGTCTGGCTGATGATCGACTACGAGCGCGCCGTCTACGACTTCGCCGACCGGATCTTCCACGTGCACGCGAAGGACCTCGAGGTGCGGCGCGACCGGCTCTACCGGCACGGGACGTTGAGCGGCGGGATCGGCTGGCAGGTGCCGCGCCTGCCCGGCCTGGGCGAGGTCGACTGGTCGCGCTTCCTCGCGGCGCTGTACGCGATCGGGTACGACGGCGCCGTCTCGATCGAGCACGAGGACCGCCGCTTCGAGGGTGACGAGGAGCTCGTGAAGCGCGGCTTCCTGCTCGCGCGCAACGTCCTGCGGCCCCGGATCGTCTGACGAGCATCTCCCTCGTTCGAGGGATCGAGACGCGCGAAGCGGCGCCCGATCAAATGGAGGCGCTGCTCGGCAGCGCAGCGGTTGCGGGGACTGACGGCAATCTCTCTCTGCGGCGTCGAAGCCCGCGTCAGCGGGCTTCTCGCGTTGTCGCGCGCAGCTGGAGCCGCGGTAGGTCGTAATCGACGGGTATGCATTTTCTGTTCCCCTGGCTCGTGGCGCTCGCGATGCTGGTCGGCGTACGCGTCTGGCCGTCGCGCTC